>NZ_JCASIC010000003.1:0-506488 GCF_059685695.1 Telluria sp. PB2R4
CGGCACGGGGGCGGCCGTGCCCGGCAGGGGGGGGGCGGGCGGCGCCGGCCCCGGCGGCGCTGGCGCGTCGGGCTCGGGGGGCGCCGGGGGCGGGGGTGGTGCTGGCGCTGCCGGCCCCGCGACCGGCGGCGCAGGCGCTGAAGGCAGCTCGACCGGCGGCGCAGGCGCTTCGGGCACCTCGACCGGCGGCGCAGGCGCAGCAGGCGGCGAAGGCGGCATGGGCGGCGCAGGCGGTGCAGGTGGTGCAGGTGCAGCCGGCGGCGCCGGTGGTGCCGGTGCAGAAGGCGGCTCCGGCGGTGCAGGTGCGGCCGGCGGCGCAGGCGGTTCGGGCGCAGCGAGTGGCGACGCGTCGAATGCCGGCGGCGCAGGCGCGGCCGGCGGCGCAGCCACCGGCGGAACCTCGACCAGCGGCGACGCAAGCTCGGGCGCGGCAACCGGCGGCGCAGGCGGTGACGGCGGCGCTGGCGGCAGCAACACCTCGGGCGCCGGCGGCGCGGGCGGCACCAACACCGGCGGTGCAGCTACCGGCGGCGCTGGCGGCGCAGGCACCGGCGGCGCTGGCGGCACCCAGACCGTCAGCACCGGCACCTTCGACATGTCGAACACCATGTCGAACATCGCCCAGTCGGCTGCAGGCGTCTCGGTGATCAGCCAGAACAACGGCTTCTCGTCGCTGATCCAGCAGAGCGTCAACGTTCAGTCGAACATGAACGTCGGCCAGTAAGTCCAGTAATACCCGCCGCGCGGCACCGGCTGCGCGGCGGTTTTCCGAGGGGAACTCTATGAAACCTGTGAACCGATTCGTGCTGGCGGCGCTGGTCGCGCTACCGCTGGCGGTCCAGGCCGCCGATCCGGAGAAGCTGCCGGTCAAGATCAGCTTCCTGTACGACGTGAAAGTGGCGCCTGCTACCGACAATACCTGGGGTGAAGCCGCCTCGGCGGATCGCCTGGGACGCACCACCGGCAAGGACGACACTGTCCATACGGAAGCCGTACTGGGCGGAACAGTGGGCAACAATACCGCGGTGAATACCGTCAGCGGCAACAACGTCATCGACAATGGTTCCTTCGCCAACGCGCAGGGACTGCCCATGGTGATCCAGAACAGCGGCTCGAACGTGCTGATCCAGAACGCTACCGTCATCAATCTCCGGCTTCAATAAGCATGAAAGCTTTATGAAAAAGTTGTTTGCCATTTCTGCCGCCATCTGCGGTATGTCGCTGGCGCCCGGGTGCCTGGCATCGTCGATCGAGCTGGCTGTCGGCCAGCGCGCGACAGTGCCGGTCACCTCTTTAAAAGACATCAAGTTTCGCAAGACCACGCGTCAACAATTCGATTTCAGCTGCGGATCGGCCGCCCTGTCCACCCTGCTGACCTACCACTACAACACCCCGGTCAACGAAAAGGAAATTTTCGAGAAGATGTTCCTGAGCGGCGACCAGGCCAAGATCCGCCAGCAGGGCTTCTCGATGCTCGACATGAAGCGCTACCTGGCCACGCGCGGATTCATTGGCGACGGCTTCCAGCAGCCACTCGACAAGCTTCTCGAAGCAAAGCTGCCGGCAATCGTCCTGATCAGCGACCGTGGCTATAACCATTTCGTCGTCATCAAAGGCGCCGAGGATGGCCGTATCCTGCTGGGCGATCCGTCCAGCGGCGCTCGTTCCGTGACGCGTGAGCGCTTCATGGAACTGTGGGCCAACAAGCTGCTGTTCGTGGTGCATAAATATCCGGGCACAGTGGCGTTCAACGGCGCTGACGACTGGCGCAGCGCCCCGCGTGCGCCGCTAGGCACCGGCATCAACCAGGAACAGTACAGCCAGAGCCTGCCGAAGTTCGGTCCTGGCGATTTTTGAGAGGATTTCCATGTACTCGTTCAACTACGCATGCCGGGCGATCGCGGCCATCTTGCTGGCCGGAGCCTGCAATGCGGCCGGGGCGCAGGAACAGACCGCCATCGTCGGCACCGATGAATGGGCGCCGGTGGATACCGCCATCCTGGACGGCGCTCGCGGCGGGTTCGACGTACCAGGCGGCCTGAACATCTCGCTGGGGATCGAGCGCGTGGTGTCCGTCAACGGCGAAGTGCTGTCGCGCACCAATGTCATTATTCCAGACGTCGCTTCGATGAACGCCGACCAGCTGTTGCAGGCACGCGATGCGCTCGGAACGGCCCGCCTGATCCAGATTGGCGGCAGCAACTACGCTCCCAACGATATCGGCTTGGGCAGCGGCGCAACCTTTGTGCAGAACAGCCTGGACCATCAGGCCATCCTTGCCCAGACCACCATCTCTTCGACCGTCAACAGCATGGCGCTGCTCAAGGACATTAATTTTCACGGAACCATTCGCGACGCAATCGTGCGCTCGGCAGGAAGCCTGTAATATTGCAATATTATCAATTGCCGATGGAGAAACGCATGTCTACCCACGTCGCGCGCCTGCGCGCTGCCGGGCTGGCGGCAATGCTGCTGGTCCCGGTCGCCCATGCCCAGCAGGCGCCGTCCCCCGAAGCCGACAAGAGCGCCGAGTTGGCGACGCTCAAGGCCGAATTGGCCGCCCAGCGCGCACTGGTCGACCAGCTGGTGCGCGAGCTGCAGGCGCAGCGCGCCAAGATCGAACGCATCGAGGAGGGGCGCGACGAGGCCAGGCCGGTCCTGGCCGAGAACATCGAACTGCCGCCGCGCGCCGACGACCTGCTGCTGTCCGAACAGCGGGGCACGGGCGGGCAGAACAGCGGCGCGCAGACTGCGCCCGGCAATCCAGCGAATCCGGTGCCAAAGACCGCGCAGAACAGCGCCCCCAACAATAACCGCCCGGCCCCGGCGCCCGTTGCTTCAGGCCCGGTCCAGCCGGCAGCGCGTGCGCCCGCCCAGGCCCAGCAGAATACAGCCTCCCGCAATCCGAAAGACCAGCGCCCTCCCGAGGTAGCGCCGCTGTTCGAGGCCCCGGGCGTGCTGACGCCGCGCGGCAAGTACATCCTCGAGCCGGCCCTGCAGTTCGGCTACTCGTCGAGCAACCGCGTCGCGCTGGTCGGCTATACCGTGATCCCGGCGCTCCTGATCGGCCTGGTGGACGTGCGCGAGGTCAAGCGCAATACCTTCACCGGCTCGCTCACCGCCCGTACCGGCCTGAACAACCGGATGGAAGTCGAGGTCAAGCTGCCCTATGTGTACCGCTCGGACGCCACGGTCAGCCGTGAGATCTTCACCGGCACCGCGGTCGAGCGCGTGTTCAGCACCAGCGGCAAGGACATGGGCGACGTCGAGGTCGCCGGCCGCTACCAGCTCAACAGCGGCGGCCCGGACAAGGCCTATTACATTGGTGGACTGCGTTACAAATCGGTCACCGGCAAGGACCCGTTCGAAGTCGTCACCGACTGCCAGACACGCTGCATCGGCGAGAACGTGACCGGCACCGGCCTGCCGCTGACGCTGCCGACAGGTTCGGGCTTCCATTCGCTGCAGGGCAGCCTGACCTGGCTGTTCCCGTCCGATCCGGCGGTCTTCTTCGGCAACCTCAGCTACCTGCACAACTTCAAGCGCAGCGACGTGCAGCGCCTTGTGCGCAACAACATCCGCGAACCGCTGGGCGAACTGGAACCCGGCGCGATCATCGGCTTCAACTTCGGCATGGGCCTGGCACTGAACGACAAGGCCTCGCTCAGCCTCGGCTATGACCACAGCACGATCGGGCGCATGAAACAGAACGGCAGGAACGTGCCAGGGTCGGTCCGGACCCAGCTCGGCACCCTGCTGCTCGGCTACTCCTACCGTTTCAACGAAAAACGCTCGCTGAGCATCGCAGTAGGCGCCGGCGTCACCCGTGATACCCCGGATGTGTCATTGACGATACGGATGCCGCTCAGCTTCTGATAGGTTTCTGCCAGGTTTCTGATGGCTAGCAGGGCCGCTGCTGGAGACCAGCGGCGAGAATGAAAAAAAGAGGGGCACGATTGAAAATCGTGCTTCCCTTTCAACAAATTGTCTCTATAATCATTTTTGCAACGTTGAGCACGCCGCTGGTTTCAAACCTCCTGAGAGTGCCGACTACGCAATAAGATAAATAAACTTCACGAGGGAATTACCATGGCGACTGGCATTGTAAAGTGGTTCAACGACGCAAAAGGTTTTGGCTTCATCACCCCTGACGGCGGGGGCGAAGACGTCTTTGCACACTTCTCGGCCATCAACACCCAAGGCTTCAAATCGCTGGCGGAAAACCAGCGCGTGAGCTTCGACATTACTGCCGGCCCTAAAGGCAAGCAGGCTGCGAACATCCAGCCGCAGGCGTAATGCTCCGCCCTCCGCGCTGAGCGGGCAGGCCAAATGAAAGAGCACATCCATGGATGTGCTCTTTTGCTTTTGGCCGCAGCGCTGCTCGACCGGGAGTTGCACGCGTGGGCGGGAGACCCGCCCACCCTACGGTTCAGTGCTGGTTTCCGCAGCCCGACTTCGGCGCCGCGCCCGGCAGTTCGGTGCCCGGCTCACGGCCGCTGTCGCCGTCGAAGCCCGCCGCATGCAGGCGGCCCAGGTACTGCTGCCACAGCGCGTCCTGCTCGCTGCCCAGCTTGTACAGGTAATCCCAGGTGAAGATGCCGCTGCCGTGACCGTCATCGAACAGGGGCTTGATCGCATAGTTCCCGACCGGCTCCACGCCCGTGATGCCGACTTCGCGCTTGCCGACCTGAAGCACTTCCTGGCCCGGACCGTGTCCCTTCACTTCGGCCGAGGGCGAGTACACGCGCATCAGCTCGAACGGGATCGAGAAGGCGCTGCCGTCGTCGAAGGCGATTTCCAGCACGCGCGACTTCTGGCGCACGGTGATCTCTTGTGGGTTGCGCATGGTGCTTCCTGTCATTCGTTGAAACGTTTGGCGATCGCGGCGGCGAGATCGGGCAGCAGTGCCCGGCGTGCGGCCAGGGTGGCTTCGTCAGTCTGGCGGCTTGCGGCCGCCCACACCGGCGCCGGGAAGTGCGCATCGTCCGCATAGCGCGGAATGACGTGCCAGTGCAGGTGCGGCACCACGTTGCCGAGGCTGGCCACGTTCACCTTCAACGGCTGCATGACCTCGCGCACCGCGCTCTCGACCTGGTACACGGCCTCGTTGAGCAGCAGGCGGTCATCGATCGGCAGGTCGCTCATCTCGCGCACGTGCTCGCGGAGAATCACGCGGCAGAAGCCCGGATAGGCCGCATCGTCGACCAGGATGACCGACAGCTTCTCGTTCTGCCAGACGCTCGGCACCGCCAGCTCGCACAGTTCGCAGCCCGGCTCGCGCCGCACTCCCGTCATTTTTTCCTTCATACCAGCACCCGCTCGATGCCGCCGTTGTTGGCGCGGGCGACGTAGTCGGGCATCCAGTTCTCGCCCAGCAGATGCCTGGCCATTTCGACCACGATGTAATCGGCGGTGGTGCCCGAATCGTGGTTGTAGCGCGACAGGCCCTGCAGGCAGGATGGGCAGCTGGTCAGGATCTTGACGTCGCCCTTGAAGCCGTCCTCGCGCAGCTTATCCGCGCCCTTTTCCATCTCGCCCTGCTTGCGCGAACGCACCTGGGTCGCGATGTCCGGACGGCTGACGGCGAAGGTGCCCGACTCGCCGCAGCAGCGGTCGTTCTTCTCGATCTTGACGTTGTCGACGGTCGAGACCAGCGCGTTCACGGTCTTGAGCGAATCCTGCATCTTCATCGGCGTGTGGCAGGGGTCGTGGTACATGTAGCGGGTGCCGGTGACGCCTTCGAGCTTCACGCCCTTCTCCATCAGGTATTCGTGGATGTCGATGAGGCGGCAGCCCGGGAAGATCTTGTCGAACTCGTAGTTAGCCAGCGAGTCGTAGCAGGTGCCGCACGACACCACGACCGTCTTGATGTCCAGGTAGTTCAGCGTGTTGGCCATGCGGTGGAACAGCACGCGGTTGTCCGTCACCATCTTGTCGGCCTTGTCGTACTGGCCGGCGCCGCGCTGGGGGTAGCCGCAGCACAGGTAGCCCGGCGGCAGCACGGTCTGCACGCCCACTTCCCACAGCATCGCCTGGGTCGCCAGGCCCACCTGCGAGAACAGGCGCTCCGAGCCGCAGCCCGGGAAGTAGAACACGGCTTCGGTATCCGCGTTGGTCGCCTTCGGGTTGCGGATGATCGGGATGACCTTGTCGTCCTCGATATCGAGCAGCGCGCGCGCGGTCTTCTTCGGCAGGTTGCCCGGCATTTTCTTGTTGATGAAGTGGATCACCTGCTCGCGCACCGGCGCCTTGCCGGTGGTCGGGGGCGGCGCTTCGACCTGCGGCTTGGCCAGGCCGCGCAGCATCTGGTTGCCCAGGCGCTGGGCCTTGTAGCCCCAGTCGACCATCACCTTGCGGGTGGCGTTGATGGTGGTCGGATCGGTCGCGTTCAGGAAGAACATGGCGGCGCGGTTGGCCGGCTTGAAGCTGCGCTTGTCCATCTTGCGCAGCAGGTTACGCATGTTCATCGAGACGTCGCCGAAGTCGATGTCGACCGGGCACGGCGTCACGCATTTGTGGCACACGGTGCAGTGGTCGGACACGTCCTCGAATTCTTCCCAGTGCCGGATCGACACGCCGCGGCGGGTCTGCTCTTCGTACAGGAAGGCTTCGATCAGGGCCGAGGTGGCCAGGATCTTGTCGCGCGGCGAGTACAGCAGGTTCGCCTGCGGGACGTGGGTGGTGCAGACCGGCTTGCACTTGCCGCAGCGCAGGCAGTCCTTGATGCTGCCCGCGATCTCGCCGATGTCGCTCTGCTGCATGATCAGCGACTCGTGGCCCATCAGGCCGAACGAGGGCGTATAGGCGTTGGTCAGGTCGGCCGACACCGCCGTCGTGTTCAGCAGCTTGCCCTTGTTGAAGCGGCCTTCCGGGTCGACGCGTTCCTTGTAGTCGCGGAACTCGCGGATCTCTTCGTCGGTGAGGAATTCGAGCTTGGTGATGCCGATGCCGTGCTCGCCCGAGATCACGCCGTCCAGCGAACGCGCCAGTTTCATGATGCGCTCGACGGCCTGGTGGGCGTCCTGCAGCATCGCGTAGTCGTCCGAGTTCACCGGCAGGTTGGTGTGCACGTTGCCATCGCCGGCGTGCATGTGCAGGGCCACGAACACGCGCGAGCGCAGCACGCGCTTGTGGATGGCGGTGCATTCGTCGAGGATGCACTTGTAGGCGGCGCCGTTGAAGATCTGGCGCAGCGGCGCGCGCAGCTCCTGTTTCCAGGAGACGCGGATGGTGTGGTCCTGCACCACGTCGAAGAGCAGCGCATCCGGCTGGTTGCCGATGCGCTGGTCGAGGCCGCTCGACAGGTGGTCCAGGCCCAGTTCATCGAGCTTGCCGCGCACGTCGCCCAGCTTCTGGTCGAGGTTGGCGAGAATGAAGCCCCAGCGCGCAGCGACCTGCTGCATCAGCGCCACCGCCTGCTGCGGGCGGTCGCCCAGGATCTCTTCGCGGTCGACCGTGTCGCCGGTGGCGTCGTCGCTCTTCTCGATCGGCAGGTGCTCGTTCGACAGGTAGGCGTGCAGGGCTTCGGCCAGCTGCAGCTTGTTCTTGATCGACAGCTCGATGTTGATGCGCTCGATGCCGTCGGTGTACTCGCCCATGCGGTTCAGTGGGATCACCACGTCTTCGTTGATCTTGAAGGCGTTGGTGTGGCGCGCGATCGCCGCGGTGCGGGCGCGGTCGAGCCAGAACTTCTTGCGCGCTTCCGCGCTCACGGCGACGAAACCTTCGCCGACGCGGGTGTTCGCCAGGCGGACCACTTCCGAGGCGGCGATCGCCACCGCGTTCTCGTCGTCGCCGACGATGTCGCCGAACAGCGCCATCTTGGGCAGCACGCCGCGCTTGGATTTGGTGGCGTAGCCGACCGCGCGCAGGTAGCGCTCGTCCAGGTGTTCCAGGCCCGCCAGGCGCAGCGAGGCAAAGGCCGGGTCGCCGTTCTTCGGCAGGCTGTCGAGGTAGTCCTTGATCTCGACGATCGACGGAATCGCGTCGCGCGCCTGGCCGAAGAATTCCAGCGCCACGGTGCGGGTGAACTTCGGCATCTTGTGCAGGATCCAGCGGCTCGAGGTGATCAGGCCGTCGGTGCCCTCTTTCTGGATGCCCGGCAGGCCGGCCAGGAATTTGTCGGTGACGTCCTTGCCCAGGCCTTCCTTGCGGAAGCGCTTGCCTTCGATGGTGAGCGTCTCGGTGCGGAACGGCTCCCCCTTGGGCGCCCCCCTGGTCGACGGATGCGTCCACTCCAGCTTGAAGGTGGCCACCGGCGCGTCGTGGATCTTCGACAGGTTGTGGTCCATCCGCGTGACTTCCAGCCAGTCGCCATTCGGGTCGACCATGCGCCACGAGGCCAGGTTGTCGAGCGCGGTGCCCCACAGCACGGCCTTCTTGCCGCCCGCGTTCATGGCGATGTTCCCGCCGATGCACGAGGCGTGCGCCGAGGTCGGATCGACCGCGAACACGAAGCCGGCCTTCTCGGCCGCCTGCGACACGCGCTGGGTGACCACGCCGGCATAGGTATGGATGGTGGCGTAGTCGTGGTCCAGGCCCGGCAGGCGGGTCATCTCGACGTCGCCGATGCCGATCAGCTTTTCGGTGTTGATCACGGCCGACATCGGCGTGAGCGGAATCGCGCCGCCGGTGTAGCCGGTGCCGCCGCCGCGCGGGATGATGGTCAGGCCCAGTTCGATGCAGCCTTTCACCAGGCCGGCCATCTCTTCCTCGCTGTCGGGCACCAGCACCAGGAAGGGATATTCGACGCGCCAGTCGGTGGCGTCGGTCACGTGCGAAATGCGGTGCATGCCGTCGAAGCGGATGTTGCGCTTGTCGGTGTAGGCGCCGAGCACCTGCTTGGCGCGCTTGCGCAGGTCGTAGGTCTCGCGGAACTCGCGTGCGAAATCGTCGACCGCCTTGCGGGCGGCGGCGAGCAGCTGTTCGACGGCGGCGCTGCGGGAAGCGGCCTCGCCATCGGCGCTGGTGCTATCCGCTTCGCCGACGTCCACGCTGACGCGGCGCTTGTCGACTTCGCCCAGGCGGTGGTGCAGCGCGTCGATCAGCTTCTGGCGGCGCTTGGGGTTGTCGAGCAGGTCGTCCTGAAGGTAGGGATTGCGGCGCACCACCCAGATATCGCCCAGCACTTCGTACAGCATGCGCGCCGAGCGGCCGGTCTGGCGCGCCCCGCGCAGCGCGTCGAGCAGGCGCCAGGAAGACTCACCCAGCAGCCGGATCACGATTTCGCGATCGGAGAACGAGGTGTAGTTGTAGGGAATCTCGCGCAGGCGTGCAGGAGCATTATCGGCGAGCAGGGTATGGATGTGTGCGGGCGCGTTCATGAGATGCAGAATGTAAATGCAGAGCGGCGGTCGGACGAGTCCGAAGGACGTTCATTCTAGCTTATTGCGGTGCACCACGCTGGGGAGGGCTTGAAAAATGATAAAGGGCGACGCAAGGAAATGCCAAGATAGACCAGTTTATGCAAATTTCCTTTGCACAGACTGGCTGTAATGCAATATTTGTTTGCACAGGACGGGCTGCAGGCATATTGCATACGCCCGCGCCGGCGCGCCTGGGACGATCGTTCAGCTGCCGCCGTCGGCCGCGCGCAGCATGCAGGCGGACAGGCGGTCGAAGTGCAGCAAGGCGTCCGGGGTCAGCTCGATCTGCTTGCGCCGCGCGTCGTCGGTATCGCTGAGCATGATCCACCCTTTTTCGCGCATCGATTTCAGGCGCGAGTGCACCGTCGCCGGCGCGCCGAGTTCGTGTTTGGCCATCATGGTGCGGACAGATAGTTGTGCATTTTCCTGCTGGGCACGGGCGACGATGGCCAGGATGCGCTCTTCCAGCGGATCGAGGGCCGGCAGGGACGGCAGGCCGCGGATGGCTTCGGCCAGTTGCAGGAAACGCAGGTAGAGATCAGCAGGACGGACCATGGATGATTATCGAATTGCTCAGTATCGGATGACCAAGTAAGCTTGCGGCTGGGTGTGCCAGTCGGCTGCCATTCTACGTTATCGAAGCCAAGAAGCCATTCATGAGCCGAACGCCGAGCCAGCTGCGACTGCAGCTTTTCATGGTGGCCACCACCATCTTCCTGTTCCTGGCGACGCTCGCCATCAATGAACTCCTTTTCACGCAGCTTGAATTTGCCCGCGGTATCAACTGGATCTACCTCCCTGCCGGGATACGCTTGCTCAGCACACTCTTGTTCGGCGGCGCCGGGGCCATCGGCCTGCTGCTCGTTTCCTGGGCAGTATCGTTCTTCTACTTCTTCCCGGATGACCTGGTGCGCGCCTTCATGGGCGGCATCCTCGCCAGCGTCGCGCCTTACCTGGTGTACCGCATCATGCAGCGCCACTGGGGCTTGCAGGAGACGCTCGCCAACCTGACGGCGCGGCGCCTGCTGCTGTGTTCGCTGTTGTACGCACTCGCCAGCCCGGCGCTGCACCATCTGTGGTTCGCCTTCGCCGAGCCCGAACGCGCGCTGCTGCCGGGCTTCATCGTCATGGCGACGGGCGACTTCACGGGCACGATCCTGGTGCTGTACACCGCCAAGCTCATCCTGCCACGGCGTCGGCCGCCTCGTTGACGGCGCCCGTGCGCAGCATGGCGATATGCGCCAGCGCCAGCCGGGCAGACGAGCGCAACTGGACAACCACGGGGTCGCCTGGCTCGGGCCACAGGTGCAGCACGATTTCCCTGAAGATCCCGGCCTGCCGCTGTATCTCGGGATCCTGCGGGCACGGGCAAGCCGTCCGTGCCCGCAGGACCCGCGCCGCCAGCGAGGCGCAACTGTCCTCGATATCCAGCTCGATACCGTAATGGCGTGCCGAGATCAGGTTCTTGTCGCTGATGAAAGCCAGCGCGCCGGTTGTTGCACGTTTGCCGAACTCAACTTGCATATCGAGGCCATGCTGATAATATCGGTCTAAATTATAGAACGATTCGGCCAGGCGCTCCCATATTTCGTTGAGCACGGGGCTCATGCCTTGCCGATCACCAGGCATGAGCCAACTACGCGTCAATCACCTGATGGCACAGCGAGTGGATGTCGGCATCATCTTGCTCGACATGCTCGGCGCGGCAGAGGGGGCGGCCTACCTGGAGAACGCAGGCGTTCCCCTACATGTCATCGACCGGGTGATGCATTCCCCCCACCAGCGGCGCAATCATGCAAGCAAGGCGAGCCCGCCTAGCGCTGCACGCCCGCCTGCGGAGCCTGGCTCACGAGACGCTCCAGCCGTGCGCTCGCATCGGTCGTCATCTTGACCGAGCGCAGGCAGTCGAGCACCTCCGCGCGCACCGGCTCGCGGGTAGTCAAGTTGCACGTGTGCGCCAGTTCGACCAGGAAGTCGCGATCCCCCGCCGGCATGGCCGCAATGCCTGGCCAGACGATGCCGAGTTGCCGGTCCGTGGTTTCCACATGCGAACTGAGCATGTATCTGGCGCCGACGATGCCGAACACGGTCAGTGCGGCCAAGGCAAGGAACAGGGTGAGAAGACTGGGAGGCTTGTTCATGGTTTTCCTGATTGAGCCCCGCATGATACCTGAGGCCCGGGCAGTCGAACTACCCTGCCCCGTTGCGACCAACTCCGCGCGGCCTAGCCGAACAGCCGCTCCAGGAAATCCCCCACGGTCTTCCAGAACCCGTCCGGGATGTACAGCAGGACTGCCGTCATGGTCACGTAGCGCAGGAACTTCCCGATCGCCATGTACATCACGCTCGGCCAGAACGGCAGGTGCAGCCAGCCGGCCAGCGTGCACAGCGGATCGCCCACGCCCGGCACCCAGGACAGCAGCATGGTCTTGGCGCCGTATTTCTTGAGCCAGCCGAACCAGCGGCTCTGGCGTTCCTTGGCAAACGCGATCTTGGCACGGTAGCCCACGAAGTAATCGACGGCCCCGCCCAGCGTGTTGCCCAGTGTGCCCACAAAAATCGCCGGCCAGAACATCGCCGGGTTGGCTTTCACCACCGCAAACACGGCCGGCTCGGAGCCGAGCGGCAGCAGGGTGGCCGAGATGAAGCTGATGACGAAGATCGAGGTCAGCCCGATGGTCGGCGCGGCGAGGACGTTCAGCAACCAGAGGACGGCGTTTTCGATCATCAGGGAGGGGGTAGTGAGCAATTGCGATAGGTGTCCATTATAATGAGGATCACTTAACGTAACGACACGATACGCCGAGCCTGATACCCAGGGCGCCGTATCGTCCCTGCGCGCCCCGGTCACCCTCCGAGCAGAACAGTGTGTGTCGTCCGGACCGCCGGCCCCTCCCGCGCCGGCATTGCCATTGCCCGATTGCCGACCATGACTAACGATTATCTCAAGAGAATCCTGACCGCCCGCGTCTACGACGTCGCCCAAGAAACCCCGCTCGAATACGCGCCTGTCCTCTCCGGCCGCATGGGCAACCGCATCTACTTCAAGCGCGAGGACATGCAGAGCGTGTTCAGCTTCAAGCTGCGCGGCGCCTACAACAAGATGGCCAACCTGACGCCGGAGCAGCTCAAGCGCGGCGTCATTTGCGCCTCGGCCGGCAACCACGCGCAGGGCGTGGCCCTGTCGGCGGCCCGCCTCGGCTGCCGTGCCCTGGTCGTGATGCCGACCACCACCCCGCAGGTGAAGGTCGACGCCGTGAAGGCGCGCGGCGGCGCCAACGTGGAGGTGGTGCTGCACGGCGACTCCTATACCGACGCCTACAACCATGCGCTGCTGCTCGAGAAGGAACAGCGCCTGACCTTCGTGCACCCGTTCGACGACCCGGACGTCATCGCCGGCCAGGGCACCATCGGCATGGAGATCCTGCGCCAGCACTCGGGCCCGATCCACGCGATTTTTGTCGCCATCGGCGGCGGCGGCCTGGTGGCGGGCGTGGGCGCCTACGTGAAAGCGGTGCGGCCCGACATCAAGGTGATCGGCGTGCAGACCATCGATTCGGATGCGATGGCGCGCAGCCTGAAGGCCGGCCAGCGCGTGACACTGACGGACGTCGGCCTGTTCTCGGACGGCACCGCGGTGCGCCTGGTGGGCGAAGAGACCTTCCGCGTCGCGCAGCAGGTGGTGGACGAGATCATCATCGTCGACACCGACGCCATCTGTGCCGCGATCCAGGACGTGTTCCAGGACACCCGCAGCATCCTCGAGCCGGCCGGCGCGCTGGCCGTCGCCGGCGCCAAGGCCTATGTCGAACGCTCGCAGATGTCACGCAACCCGGTCAAGGCCGAGACCCTGGTGGCGGTGGCCTGCGGCGCCAACATGAACTTCGACCGCCTGCGCTTCGTTGCCGAACGCGCGGAGCTGGGCGAATCGCGCGAAGCGGTGTTCGCGGTGACGATTCCCGAGCAGCGCGGCAGCTTCCGGCGCTTCTGCGAGCTGGTCGGCCCGCGCAGCGTCACCGAATTCAACTACCGCATCAGCGATGCGCGCGAGGCCCACATTTTCGTCGGGGTGCAGGTGGGCAGCCGCAGCGAATCCGGCCTGCTGGCGCGCACCTTCGAGGAGCACGATTTCCGCACGCTCGACCTGACCCACGACGAGCTGGCCAAGCTGCACATCCGCCACCTGGTGGGCGGAAAAAGCGCGCTGGCGCAGGACGAATTGCTGTATCGTTTCGAGTTCCCCGAACGGCCGGGTGCGCTGATGCGCTTCCTCGCCAGCATGGCGCCGAACTGGAACATCTCGCTGTTCCACTACCGCAACCAGGGCGGCGACGTCGGACGCGCACTGGTCGGGCTGCAGGTGCCGGCGGCGGAGATGGACGAGTTCAGGCAGTTCCTGGCGACGCTGGGGTACCGGTATTGGGATGAGAGTGCCAATCCGGTGTACAAGTTGTTCCTGGGGGCTTAGCATCCGCTTGATTGCACCCTGACCGTAAGACCGTCGCACCGGCGAAGGCCGGTGCCTAATTTTTCTACCGCTGTGTTACCCGCACCGCGAGTACGCAACTTCTTGTTGAACGCGTGGGCAGAATCTGCCCACCCTATGGACGTCACGAGCGTCCAACTCCTTATGAATACTCCTGATCAATCGCCTCTCGGCAAATCCTCCGCCTACCAGAGCCAGTATGCCCCCGAACTGCTGTTCCCGATCCCGCGCCTGCAAAAGCGCGAGGAGATCGGCCTCGGCCCGGGCGTCACGCTCCCCTTCTTCGGCGTCGACATCTGGAACGCCTACGAACTGTCGTGGCTGAACATGCGCGGCAAGCCGCAAGTGGCGATCGCCACCATCACGGCGCCCGCCGATTCGCCCAATATCGTCGAATCGAAGTCGTTCAAGCTCTACTTGAATTCCTTCAACCAGACCCGCCTGGCAGGTACCGACGCGCTGGCCGAACTGCTGCGCCAGGACCTGTCCGCGGCCTTCGGCGCGCCGGTTCACGTCACGATCACCACGCCTGACGCCTTCGCTAGCCTGAAGATGGGCGAGCTCGACGGCACCCTGCTCGACCGCCTCGACGTGGAGATCGACCAGTATGTGCCTTCGCCGCAGCTGCTGAAGGCGAATCTGGGAGAAATACCGGTCGAGGAAACCCTGGTGTCGCACCTGCTGAAGTCGAACTGCCTGGTCACGGGCCAGCCGGACTGGGGCACCGTGCAGATCCGCTATGTCGGGCCGCAGATCGACCAGGAAGGCCTGCTCAAGTACCTGATCGGCTTCCGCGAGCACAACGAGTTCCATGAGCAATGCGTCGAGCGCATCTTCATGGACGTGCTGCGCCAGTGCAAGCCGACCAAGCTGGCAGTGTATGCGCGTTACACCCGCCGTGGCGGGCTCGACATCAACCCCTGGCGTGCGAATTTCAGTACCGGCAAGCCGGGCAACCTGCGTACCGCGCGTCAATAACTCAAACGGTGGGCGTGTGCAAGGCAGCTGTGCGTTTTCAGCCACACTCGAGGATGTTTCTCGATATCAAAACGGCAAACGGCCGGCTGCACAAAAAACAGGCATCGCACATTGAAAAGATGGCGGCGGAGCCAAGCCGCCCCCGTTTGCGTCTATTTCTACAGGATTTCGCTTCGGAAATTGCGTTTTTTTGTAAATCGTCGTCATGACAAAACCCTACGTTTTCGCTGAACCGTCCCCATGTAGTTGACTGTATGCCCGTACAGAAGCGAATTCGAATGTCACCGCCCTGAAACAGGCCTATAATTCCGCCTCGCAAGCAGCTACCCTGTGCAGTGCACACTCGTTATGACGAACCTTAGCAAAATCCTCTCGCTCGATAATGTGCAGCTGGACCTGGAAGTTTCCAGCAAAAAGCGCGCCTTCGAGCAGGCCGGCCTGATCTTCGAGAACAATTGCGGCATCGCCCGCTCGACCGTCTCGGACAACCTGTTCGCGCGCGAGCGTCTCGGCTCCACTGGCCTCGGCCATGGTGTTGCCGTGCCGCACGGTCGGATCAAGGGCTCCAAGAGCCTGAAGTCGCCGCTGGCCGCCTTCGTGCGGCTGAAAGAGCCGATTCCCTTCGAATCGCCCGACGGCCAGCCGGTCAGCCTGCTGTTCTTCCTCTTGATTCCAGACCACGTCACCCAGCAGCACCTGGAAATCCTGTCGGAAATCGCCGAGCTGTTCTCGGACGAAGCCGTACGCAGCGCGCTGGCGTCCGATCCGGATCCGAAATCCGTACACGAGCGCATCATCAACTGGCAGCCAAGCTTGCAGGCCCTGGGCTAAGTTACGCTACACTGTCTACGCGGCAATTGGCCGCGTACTCGACGACATGCCCATGCTGCAGACTCCGCTGACCATCCAGCGCTTGTACGACGACAACCGCGACAGCCTCCAGCTGGGCTGGTTCGCGGGTTTCCCGGGCGGCGAGCGCCAGATCGCGGGCGACGCGGCCTCGGCCGCCGACCAGGTCGGCCACCTGAACCTGATCCACCCGGGCCGCATCCAGGTCTTCGGACACCAGGAACTGAACTACTACCACCGCCTGAAATCCAGCTCGCGCACCCACGTGATCGGCGAGCTGATCGGCGGTGGGCCGCCGGCCCTGATCATCGCGCAAGGCCTGGAGACACCGCCCGACATCCTCGCCATCTGCGACGAGCAGAACATTCCCCTGTTCTCGACCCCGCTGCCGGCGGCGCAGGTGATCGACTTCCTGCGCGTGTATCTGTCCAAGAAGCTGGCGCAGCGCGTCATCATGCACGGCGTGTTCATGGACGTGCTGGGCGTGGGCGTCCTGATCACCGGCGACTCGGGCCTGGGCAAAAGCGAGCTGGGCCTGGAACTGATCTCGCGCTCGCACGGCCTGGTGGCCGACGACGCCGTGGAATTCTCGCGCATCGCACCGAACATGATCGAGGGCCGCTGCCCGCCGCTGCTGCAGAACCTGCTGGAAGTGCGCGGCCTGGGCCTGCTGGACATCAAGGCGATCTTCGGCGAGACCGCGGTGCGCCGCAAGATGCGCCTCAAATTAATCGTCCACCTGGTCAAGCGCGGCGCGCTCGACGAAGAAGTGGAACGCCTTCCCTTCCACTTCCCGACCGAGGACGTGCTGGGTCTGCCGGTACGCAAGGTCGTGATTCCGGTCGCTGCCGGCCGCAACATCGCGGTGCTGCTCGAGGCCGCGGTACGCAACACGATCCTGCAGCTGCGCGGTATCGACACGCTGCAGGAATTCATGGAGCGGCAACGTCAAGCGATGAGCGGCGACTGAGGTACGATCACTTCGCCATTTGGGGTATCATCGCCCCTATGCACATCGTTCTTATTACCGGTATTTCGGGCTCGGGCAAGTCGGTTGCCCTCAACGTTCTGGAAGACGCAGGCTACTACTGCGTCGACAACCTGCCGCCGGCCCTGCTGCCGGCCCTGGTCTACGCGGTCAGCGAAAAAGGCACGGAGAAAATCGCGGTCGCGGTCGATGCGCGCAGCGCGGAGTCGCTGGTGGAACTGCCGGTGAGCGTGCGCCACCTGAAGGAAGAAGGCCACAACGTCAAGGTGATGTTCCTGACCTCGAGCACGCATTCGCTGGTGGCGCGCTTTTCCGAAACCCGCCGCAGCCACCCGCTGTCGCACGAGCTGCGCCCGGGCGAGAACCCGGCCTCGCGCCGCACCCTGATCGAATGCATCGCCGAAGAGCGCGAACGCCTGTCGGCGATCGAGAACCTCGGCCACGTGATCGACACCTCGGAACTCTCGGCCAACAAGCTGCGCGCCTGGGTCAAGGAACTGGCCGACATCGAGCAGGCGCCGCTGACCCTGTTCTTCGAATCCTTCGCGTTCAAGGTCGGCGTGCCGCTGGACGCCGACTTCGTGTTCGACGTGCGCGCGATTCCGAACCCGTATTACGACCTGGCGCTGCGCCCGCTCACCGGCAAGGACGGCCCGGTGATCGCCTTCCTCGACGCCCAGCCGAGCGCCGTGGAGATGCTGGAAGATATCCGCGCTTTCGTCGCGAAGTGGCTGCCCTCGTTCAAGACGGATAACCGTTCCTACCTGACGGTGGCGGTAGGCTGCACCGGCGGGCAGCACCGCTCGGTGTACATGGCGGAGCGGCTGGGGGCGTATTTCGGGCAGACCGAACGGGTGATCGTTCGGCATCGGGAGCAGCCGAAGCACGCGGCTGTCTGATACGGCGTGCGCCGTCGATCATCGTAGGGTGGGCGGGTCTCCCGCCCGCGCGTTCAACTAACATTTGATCTGCCGGCTCGGCTGATCCACCGTTAACTATCACCGCGTGGGCGGGGGAGCCGCCCACCCTACGGAAAACCGGTATCAGTATCAGGTCAGATGCCGCAGCGGGTGCGCATGCTCCGGCCACACCGGCTCGAAGAACCGCGCCACCATCTCCGGCTTCACCTCGTCGAGCGTCGCCGGATTCCACTTCGGCGTATTGTCCTTGTCGATCACCAGCGCCCGCACGCCTTCCAGCACTTCGCCGTGCTCGAAATTGCGGCGCACCAGGTTGCGCTCCATGCGCAGGCAGTCCGCCACATCCAGCGCCGCGCCGCGTTGCAGGAGTTCGCGCGTTACGCACATCATCAGGGGCGAACGCTGGCGCATTGCCTTCAACGCCTTTTGCGCGAACGGGTTCTCGTCGCGCCCGAGCGAGGCCATGATCGCGCCCACCGTAGCGGCGCCGAAGTGCGCATCGATCACGGCGCGCTGCGCCTGCAGCTCACTCGGTCCGATGCGAGCGGCAAACTGCGCGGCGTAGTTCCGTATCGCCGCCGGCAACTGCGCGCCGGCCGTCGATTCCACCAGCGCCATCAATCCGCCCAGCTGGTCGCCCGGCACGAACACGTCGGCCAGCCCCACGTAGAGCGCATCGGTCGCGCCGATCGTCAGGCCGGTCAGGCCCAGGTATTGTCCCAGCTGGCCCGGCGCGTGCGACAGGAAGTGGCTGCCGCCGACGTCCGGGAACAAGCCAATGTTCACCTCGGGCATCGCCATTTTCGTGCGTTCGGTGACGATGCGCAGGCCGCAGCCAGGGCCGCCCTGGGCGATACCCATGCCGCCGCCCATCACCACGCCGTCCATCACCGCGATGTAGGGCTTCGGATAAAAGTGGATCAGGTGGTTCAGTGCGTATTCTTCGGTGAAGAAGTCTTCCAGCAGCGCGCTGCCGCCCATCGGGCTGGCCTGGCCTACCTCGTGGAAAAAGCGGATGTCGCCGCCCGCGCACAGGGCCTTCTCGCTGCTGCTGGTGATGACCACCGCGTCGATGCCCGCGTCATCCTTCCACTGCAACAGGGTCGCGGTGAGCGCGCGCACCATGTCGAGCGAGAGAGAATTCAGGGCTTTCGGCCGGTCGAGCGTGATGACGCCGGTGCGATTGGCAACGCGGGTCAGGACGGTATCGGTCATGACGGTCTTCTATGATCGAAAAGACATGCATTCTACAGAACATTTGTACAAATACGGAAGCCGGGAAAAGTAACAAGCGTGTACAAAAGCAAAAAGGGCGTCCCCTCAGACGCCCTTGCTTGATGTGCGGCTACCCGTCGTTACGCGGCAGCGGCTTCTCCGATGTCCGGAAGGCGCTTGTGCGCCACGTGGTTATGGTCTTGTAGCATGGATTTGTGCTTTAGAACCTGTCTGTCCAGCCTGTCCATCAGGGTATCAATCGCCGCATACAGATCCTGCGCGGCACTGGCCACGTGCAGAATCTTGCCGGATACCTGTAGGTTGATCTCCGCTTTCTGTCTTTTTTCTTTTTCGGTGAGGTTGTCGATCGCAAGGAACACGTGGGTATCGATGACGTGGTCGAAATGACGGGTGATGCGCTCGAGCTTATTCTGAACGTATTCACGGATGGCGGGGGTAACTTCGAGATGGTGGCCGCTGATTGTGAGGTTCATACACACTCCTTAGGGAAGGTGCCCTGCCCGCGCCACAAGGTGAGAGTGGGCAGTGGCTTTACAGGGATTTGCGGAGGCTGACGGGCGGAATCTTGAGCGCTTCGCGGTATTTTGCAACCGTGCGGCGCGCAATGACCATACCTTGTTCCCCGAGCATCTCCGCGATCTTGCTGTCGGATAGAGGGTTCCTAGGGTCTTCTGCTCCTGTCAATTGCGCAATGAGTGCGCGGATCGCCGTCGAGGAGGCTTCTCCCCCCGCTTCGGTGGCGACGTGACTTCCGAAGAAGTATTTCAGCTCAAACATGCCGTGCGGGGTCAGCATGTATTTCTGAGTGGTTACACGCGAGATTGTGCTCTCGTGTAGGCCTAGTGTATCAGCTATCTCGCGTAAGACAAGAGGGCGCATGGCAACCGCGCCGTGGCTGAAAAAGTTGCGCTGGCGCTCCACAATTGCCTCGGCAACACGCAGGATCGTATCGAAACGCTGGCGCATGTTCTTGATGAGCCACTTGGCTTCCTGCAGCTGCGCGCCCATCTGGCTTTCGCTCTTGCCCTGCTTGAGCAGGTTGGCGTACAGCGAGTTCACACGCAGTTTCGGCATCACGTCCGGGTTCAGGGTGACGGCCCAGCCGCTCTTGGCGCGCCGGACGATCACGTCCGGCACCACGTAGTCGGACACGCCCGAGCCGAAGGCCGCGCCGGGATGCGGATTGCACTGGCGGACCACGGCCTGCACTTCGCGCAGGTCTTCGTCGTCGCAGTCGAGCGCCTTCTTCAGCTTGGTGTATTCGCGCTGGGCGAACCAGGCCAGGTAGCCTTCGACGATCTTCAGGGCCAGGCGCCGCGTCACCATCGGCACGCCCGGCATGCGGCGGATCTGCAGCGCCAGGCATTCGGCCGCGCTGCGCGCACCCACGCCCACCGGGTCCAGGCTCTGCACCAGCGCCAGCGCGCAGCGCAGTTCGTCCATCTCGATCTCGAGTTCTTCCGGCAGCCGCGCATGGATGTCGTCGAGCGGCTCTTCGAGGTAGCCGTTGTCGTCGAGCGCATCGATCACCAGCTCGGCCAGCACGCGGTCGCGCACGCTGCAGCCGGTCAGGCGGATCTGCTCGGCCAGGTGCTCGCGCAGCGTGACGCTGTCG
The DNA here is from genome assembly GCF_059685695.1 of Telluria sp. PB2R4. Taxonomy (NCBI): domain Bacteria; kingdom Pseudomonadati; phylum Pseudomonadota; class Betaproteobacteria; order Burkholderiales; family Oxalobacteraceae; genus Telluria; species Telluria sp. PB2R4. The sequence continues at coordinate 20,438 of NZ_JCASIC010000003.1, forward strand.
GCTTCGAGCTGCGGGCGTCCGTCCTCGTCGTCGCCGCTGCGCGCGCCGCCGCCTTCGCCGCCCCAGTCGGTATCGCCCTCGCCACGTTCGCCGTGGTCGCCGCCGTCATCCCCGCCCTCCGCCTCCGCCTTGGGGCCGTCCGCGCCCTCCGGTGCCGGCGCCGCGGCCGGCGCGTCGCCATTCGGCGGCGCCGCATTGATGGCGCCGTCGGCCAGCAGCCGCACCGAGCGGTCGAGCGGATCGTCGAGACGTTCGAGCAGCGGGTTGTCGTGCAGGATCTGCTCGATCTCCTGGTGCAGTTCGAGCGTGGACAGCTGCAGCAGGCGGATCGACTGCTGCAGCTGCGGCGTGAGCGCCAGGTGCTGCGAGGTGCGGAGCTGCAGTGACTGTTTCATTACATCCTGAAGTGTTCGCCGAGGTAGACGCGCCGCACGGATTCGTTGGCGATGATGTCGTCGGGCCGTCCCGAGGCCAGCACCGCGCCCTGGTTGATGATGTAGGCGCGGTCGCAGATCCCGAGCGTCTCGCGCACGTTGTGGTCGGTGATCAGGACCCCGATGTTGCGCTCCTTCAGGAAGCGCACGATGCGCTGGATCTCGATGACGGCGATCGGATCGACGCCCGCGAACGGTTCGTCCAGCAGCACGAAGCGCGGGTTGGTCGCGAGCGCGCGCGCGATCTCGACGCGGCGCCGTTCGCCGCCCGACAGCGACAGCGCCGGGTTCTCGCGCAGCTTCTCGATCTGCAGTTCCGCCAGCAGGGTGTCGAGGCGTTCGTTGATCTGGTCCTTGGTGAGCGCCTTGCCGTCCACCCGCTGCAGCTCGAGCACGGCGCGGATGTTCTCTTCCACCGTCAGCTTGCGGAACACCGAGGCTTCCTGAGGCAGGTACGAGAGGCCCAGTACCGCGCGGCGGTGGATCGGCAGGCTTGAAATGTCGGTGCCGTTGATGTCGATGGTGCCGGCGTCCGAGGGCACCAGGCCGACGATCATGTAGAACGAGGTGGTCTTGCCGGCGCCGTTGGGGCCGAGCAGGCCGACCACTTCGCCGCATTCCACCTGCAGCGACACGTCGCGCACCACCAGGCGCTTGCCGTAGCTCTTCTGCAGGCCCTTGACGATCAGGGTGCTGCAGCCTTCGCGCGCGGTGGCGAAGGCGCCGTTCATGGCTGCCGTCATTGCTTGGCGCCCTCTGCTGGCGCCGTGGTCCGGCGCGGCGCGATGATCAGGGTGCCGCGGCCGCCGCCCACCTTGCTGGCGCCGCTGGCGTCGTTGCGCACCTGCGCGACTTCGCGCCGGTTGTCGTAGGAGATGAACGGGCCCTTGATCTCGTTGGTCATGCGCCCGCCCTCCAGCTCGCGCACCTCGGCGGCGGTGAACAGCTTCACCAGCTCGGCGCGCTCGTCATACTCGATGCGCTGGGCCTGGCCCTCGACCCACAGGTCGGGACCGCCGTCGCGCTTCTGGCGGAAGGTGGCGGTCTTGCCGTTGTTGGCGGTGAGGGTCACGCTCATGAAGCCTTCCGGCGTTTCCTTCAACAGGGCGCGGTCGGATTTCAGCACCAGCGTGCCGCGCGTGAGCACGACGTTGCCGGTCAGGACGCGGGTCTGGGTGACCTCGTCCACGTCGAGCGAGTCGAATTGGACCACGGCCTGCTTGAGCGAATCGGCACGCTCCGCCGAGGCGCCGAAGGCGGCCAGGCTGAGGAATACGGCTGCGATAATTTTTTTCATGTTGCTTGTCCTGGGTTGGCTTGTTGCTGCCGCTTATTGGGGACGCTGGCGTGGCGGATAAACGATCTGGCCGCGGCTGGCGAGATGCAGCTTCTGGGTCGCGTTGTTGGCGACCATGCCGGTGCCGGTCACGGTCGCGGAACCGAGCCGCATCTCGATCGCCTTGTCGGTCTTGAGGATTTCTTCGTCGGGCAGCACGGTGAGCGCCTGGGTCTGCATGCGCAGCGCTTCGCTGGTCGGCGTGGCCGGACGCTGGATGTCGACGTTGCCGAGCAGTTCGACGCGGTGTTCCTCGTGGTAGATCTGGGCGCGTTTTGCGACGATGGTCATACGCGGACGGCCGGGCGTCATGCTCTCCATCACCGGCTGTTCGACATGGGACACGTCGCCCAGCGGCGTATGCGCCAGGCGCTTGCCCGACACCACGTAGCTCGGCTTGCCCGCTTCGGTCATGCGCACGAACGAGAAATTCTCGACGATGTAGTCGGGTTCGTCCTGCGGCCCGCCGAGTCGCGCGCTGTCGTCTTCGCTTTCCATCAGCTGCACCACCCAGAAGCTGCCGAATGCGCAGAAGGCCGCGATCATCATGATCGTCAGGAGCTTCCAGCGGTGGGCGGTGCGTTTATAGGTGACCATGCTCGATCAGGCGCGAAGGCTCATGCGAAATAAGGCGCGAGCGCCTGTTCGTAGGTGCCCTGCGCGCGCATGACGAGGTCGCAGACCTCGCGCACGGCGCCGCGGCCACCCGCGTTCTTCGTTACGTAGTGCGCGCGGTGCTGCACTTCCGGGTGGCCCGACGGCACGGCGACGGCAAAACCGACGCGGGTGAACAGCGGCAGGTCGATCACGTCGTCGCCGATGTACCCGCATTGGTCCGGCGTCACGCCGGTTGCTTCGAGCAGCTCTGCGAAGCCGACCCGCTTGTCGTGGATGCCCTGGTAGACGTGGGGGATGCCCAGGTCGGCGGCGCGCTTGACCACGATCGGCGACTTGCGCGCGCTGATGATGGCCGTGCGCACGCCGGTCTTGTTCAGCAACTGGATGCCGAGGCCGTCGAGCACGTTGAAGGTCTTGGTGACCTCGCCGTCCGGGCCGTAGGTGAGGCTGCCGTCGGTGAGCACGCCGTCGACGTCGAAGATCATGACTCTTACGCGCGCGGCGCGCTGCATGTATTCCGTTGGCGTCATCAGATCACCTTGGCGCGGGTCAGGTCGTGGATGTGGAGCGCGCCGACCAGGCGATCCTCAAGGTCGACGACCAGCATCTGGTTGATGCGGAATTCTTCCATGACGGCGACGGCATCGACCGCCAGCTGTTCCGGATGGACGCGGCGCGGATTGGCGTGCATCACGTCGCTGATGACGATGTTCGAAAAGTCCTGCACGCGCTCGATCAGGCGGCGCAGGTCGCCGTCGGTGAACACGCCGACCGGGCGGCGCTCGTCGTCGACGACGGCCGTCATGCCCATGCCCTTCTGGCTGATCTCGAGCAGTGCGCGGGTCAGCGGGGTGTCGGGCGTCACGCTCGGCACCGCGTCGCCGCTGCGCATCACGTCGTGCACATGGGTCAGCAGGCGGCGGCCCAGCGCCCCGCCCGGATGCGACATGGCGAAATCTTCCTCGCGGAAGCCGCGCACATCGAGCAGCGCCACGGCCAGCGCGTCGCCCATCGCCAGGGTGACGGTGGTGCTGGTGGTCGGCGCCAGGTTGAGGGTGCAGGCTTCCTTGGCCACCGAGATGTCGAGGTGGATCTCGGACAGCTTGGCCAGGCGCGAATGCGGCTTGCCGGTCATCGAGATGACGGGGGAACCCATGCGCTTGATGGCCGGCAAAATTTCCAGCAGTTCGGACGATTCGCCGGAATTCGAAATGGCGATGAACACGTCGTGCGTGGTCACCATGCCGAGGTCGCCGTGGGCGGCTTCGCCCGGGTGCACGAACATGGCCGGGGTGCCGGTGGACGCCAGGGTGGCGGCAATCTTGCGGCCGATGTGGCCGGACTTGCCCATGCCGGACACCACCACGCGGCCGGTGCACCCGACCAGCATCTGGACGGCGCGCACGAAACTGTCGTCGTCGCCGAGGCGCGCGTGCAGCGCGCGGATCGCGTCGGCTTCGATGGCCAGGGTCTCGCGGCCGAGCTCCAGGACACGGCGGGCCTGGTCGGCATCAAAACTTTTCAGCATTATTTTTTCATGGGTTACACTCATGCCAGCAGTATAAACGAATTGGGTAAGCAAAAAACTTGCCAGACGTAACAAACAATAACAACGCACCTCGGGACGATGCATTCCGGACTTGAACTGACCCTGCTCCTGCTGGGCTCCGCCGTGCTCGGTGTGGTCGCCTTCCGGATGCTTCACCTGCCGCCGATGCTCGGCTACCTGGCCGTCGGCGTACTGATCGGCCCCCATGCGCTGGCCCTGGCAGACGACAGTCCCGCCACCCATACGTTGGCCGAGTTCGGTATCGTGTTCCTGATGTTTTCCATCGGGCTCGAATTCTCCTTGGCCCAGCTCAAATCGATGCGCCGCATCGTGTTCGGCCTGGGCCTGGCACAGGTCGTATTGACGATCGTGACGGCGATGGCGTTCGGCCTGTTCATTTCCTGGTGGGCACCCTCGCTGCAGCTCAGCTGGCAGGCCGCCTTTGCCCTGGGCGGGGCGCTGGCGATGTCCTCGACGGCCATCGTAGTCAAGATGCTGACCGAGCGCCTGGAGCTGGAGAGCGAGCATGGGCGCCGCATCATCGGCATCCTGCTGTTCCAGGACCTGGCCGTGGTGCCGCTCCTGATCCTGATCCCTTCGCTGGCGCGTCCGGCCGAAGAGCTGGCGATCACGCTCGGCTGGGCGGCGCTGAAGGCGGCCTTCGTGCTGGCCCTGCTCCTGAAGTTCGGCCAGAAGCTGATGCGCAACTGGTTCACCATCGTCGCCAAGCGCCGTTCGCAGGAGCTGTTCATGCTCAACCTGCTGCTGGTGACGCTCGGCCTGGCCTGGATCACCGAGCAGGCCGGCCTGTCGCTGGCGCTGGGGGCCTTCGTGGCCGGCATGCTGATCTCGGAAACCCAGTACAAGCACCAGGTGGAAGAAGACATCAAGCCCTTCCGCGACGTGCTGCTCGGGCTGTTCTTCATCACGGTGGGCATGCTGCTCAACCTGCAGCTGGTGCTGCAGCACTGGTGGCTGGTGCTGGCGCTGGTGATCTTTCCGGTGCTGCTCAAGTTCGCGATCATCGCCGTGCTGGCCAAGGCCTTCGGTTCCAGCGACGGCGTAGCCATGCGTACCGGCCTGGCGCTGGCGCAGGCCGGCGAATTCGGCTTCGTGCTGCTGAACCTCGCCATGGGCTCGAAGCTGGTCGACCCTTTCCTCTTGCAGCTGGTGCTGGCCTCGATGGTGCTGTCGATGCTGATTGCGCCTTTCGTCATCGACAACATGGACCGGGTTGTCATGAAAGTCTCGTCGAACGAATGGATGATGCAGTCGCTGCAGCTGACCCAGATCGCCAGCCGCACCATGAAGACCCAGAAGCACGTGATCATCGCCGGCTTCGGGCGCAGCGGCCAGAGCCTGGCCACCCTGCTGTCCGAGGAAAAGCTGCCCTGGTACGCGCTCGACCTGGACCCGGAGCGGGTGCAAGAGGCGCAATCGGCCGGCGCCAGCGTGTCCTACGGCGACGCGGCGCGCCGCGAAAGCCTGATCGCGGCCGGCATCAACCGCGCCAGCGCCCTGGTGATCACCTTCGCCGACACCCGGCTGGCGCTGAAGGTGCTGCACCTGGTGCACGAGCTGGCGCCGAACCTGGCGGTCATCGTGCGCAGCCACGACGACAGCGACCTCGATGTGCTCAAGCGCGCCGGCGCCACCGAAGTCGTCCCGGAGGCGCTGGAGAGTTCACTGATGCTGGCGTCGCACGCACTGGTGACGATGGGCGTGCCGCTGCGCCGCGTGGTGCACCGCGTGCAGGCGGCGCGCGACGAGCGCTACGCCTCGCTGCGCGGCTACTTCCACGGCGCCAGCGACGTCTCGGACGACCTGGAACACACCTACGTGCGCCTGCATTCGGTGACGCTGCACGGCGGCGCCGTCGGGATCGGCAAGCATGTCAGGGAGCTGGCGCTGGAAGAAGTGGGCGCCGAGGTGACCACCCTGCGGCGCAACGGGCAGAGCCTGGATTTCGATCCGGAGACGATGCTGCTGGCGGGGGATGTGCTGGTGCTGCGGGGTGAGGGTGAAGCCGTGAGCCGGGCCGAGAGCCGGCTGCTGTGATTGTTTCCGCGATATCGCGTCGTTACGCATTGAATATTCGCGACGACCGTAGGGTGGGCAGGTTTCCTGCCCACGCGTTCAACCAGCATCGATACAATCGCAACGCGTCAGTTCATCCGTGATTTGAACGCGTGGGCGGAAGACCCGCCCACCTTACGAAAGTGAAACGACCCGATTGCGCCCATTGGCCTTGGCCTGATACAGCGCCGTATCCGCCTGCGCCACCAGATCCTGCGCCACGCCCTCGATCGCATGGTCCCGCTCGAAATCGTCGAGCGTCGCCACCCCGATCGACACCGTCACCGGCACCTGCTCGCCGCTGTTCAGGTCTACCGGATTCAAGGCCACGCTGGCGCGGATGCGCTGCGCCACCATGCTGGCGCTTTCCAGGTCCGCGTCGATCAGCAGCACCACGAATTCCTCGCCGCCGAAGCGCGCCAGCGCATCCGAGATGCGCAATTCGGCCTTGATGCGCTGGGCCACCTCGCGCAGCACCTCGTCGCCGCCCTGGTGGCCGACGCTGTCGTTGACCTGCTTGAAATGGTCGATGTCGATGTACATGCACGAGATGCGGTAGGCCTGGCGGCGCGCCCGCGCGATCTCTTCCACCAGGCGGCGGTCGATGTAGCGCCGGTTGTAGACGCCGGTGAGCGAATCGGTCAGCCCGATGTACTTGAGCATCTCGTTGCTGATGACGTTCTCGAGGCAGATCGCGACGATCGATCCCATGTGCTCGATGAAGTCGGTGCCGAGCGCCGCGGTGAAGCGGTTCGGGTCCGAGCTGCCCAGGTTCAGGCTGCCGATCAGGCGGGTATTGCGCAGCAACGGCACCAGCGCCACGCTCTGCAGGTTTTTCGGCGGCTGCGGGAACATCGCGCCATGGCGCGAAGGCGCATACGGCCCCAGCACCGGACGCGGACGGCGCCCCTCGGCCGGTTTGAACCCGAGTTCCTCGGCCTGCTCGCAGAACAGCAGGTTGGGCAGCTGTTCGTAATCCACGCCCAGCTTGTGCATGACGGTGTAGATGTCGGCTTCCGGGTCCACCAGCGCCAGGGTCACGGTGTCGAGTTCGGAAGTGATCGGGAGCGTGCCGAAGATGGTCGACACCAGCTGCTGGAACGAGCCGGCGCCCACGATCTGCAGGTCGAAGGCCTGGTGCCGGGTCATAATCGAGTGGTTGCGCTCGGCCTGCTCGAGCAGGTACGCCATGCGGGAACGCAGGGTCTCGTTCTCCAGCATCAGTTCTCGCGTCTGCGCATCCGGCTCGTGCATTGAAAATTCCTTTCAGCAATAACCGTAACATTACGCCATCTTTCCAGCCTTGGAAACGAAAAATCGCCCCCGCGGGCGATTTAACGACACTATTCCGGGGTCAGAATGCGATGGCTACGTCCAGTTGCTGGCCGACGCGCAAGGACCCGCCCGCCCCTGCCGTGACGATGCAGTTCATGCCCATGCAGACGGCGCCTTCCATGCGCGGATTGGCGCGGTAAGACTGCAGGATGTCGAGCGGATCGGGGCCGGCTATGCCGGTGGCCTGGTCGATCGAGGGAATCGGGCAGCGCGCACAGGGCTTGACCGGACGCAGCGCCAGGTCGTCAAGCACGAAGGATTCCACGTAATCCTCTTCGAAAGCGTCGATGCCGTCGACCACCAGGTTCGGGCGGAAGCGGTTCATCGGCAGCGGGGCGCGGCCGGCTGATTTTAATCTGGCGTTGAGATCGTCGAGGGAGGCCTGGCCAATGACCAGGATCGGGTAGCCGTCGGCGAAGCGGGTTTCGGCGGGCGTGCCGCCGGTCCACTTGGTACTGGTCGGGCGGTGCACGTCCGGGCGGAATCGCACCAGCCGGCACGGCCCGCCAATCGCGTCGGCGAACCAGGCCGCGGCGGTGTCGCCGCAATCGGCGGCGTCCACGCTGTGGTCCCAGATCTGCACGGTTTTCCCGGGTGCGGCGGGGTCGTGCGCCAGGGGCAGGCGCAGCGCCGGCATGCCGGGAGCCGTCACGGCGACGGCATCGCCGTCGATCCGCGGCGTGACCAGCGCCATGCGCGGGTACTCGCGCTGGGTCAGGAACTGGCCGTCGTGGGTGACGAGCATCCATTCGCGGTCGTGCACGTCCTGCGCCGCCAGGCCCGAGATGTGGAACCGCGCCTCCGGCACGGCGATGCCGGCGCAGGACTTGATCGGGTAGATGAGGAGTTCGGTAACGGTCGCCATGCTGTCGCCTCTTGCGAAGGAAGGCCGACAGTATGGCAGGGATTGCGGCGCTTCGCAGGTGGACACCCTCACCTGCCGATGGCGCTTTCCCTGTTGGCCCAGGCCCGTCGCTCCCGCGAAGGCGGGAGCCCAATTCGCTTACTCAGCCATTCGCTTTCGCCTTCTCGTCGCGCTCGCGCTGCAGACGTTCTTCGAACTTCTGCGCGGCGCCGGCCGCCAGCTTGCGGCAGCCTTCCGGATCGATGAAGGGATTCGTGCCCTCTGCCTTGCGCGCTGCCTTGGCGAAGGCATCGGTGGCGGACGGATGGGCGGCGATCACGATGTCGCACTTCAGGCCGGCGATCGTGGCGATCGTCTTGCGGAAGCTGGCCGAGCGGTCCGGGTAGCCGGCGCCGCCGGTGTAGTAGAAGCCGTCGGTGGATACCGGCGTCAGGCTGTCGGCATAGACCATGTCGAGGCATTTGCCGCCTTCGCACGATTGCCAGGTCCAGGTGGTGCCGCCGGGCGTATGGCCGGGCGTGTAGTGCACGGTGAAGCGCAGCGGGCCGATCGACAGGGTTTCCTTGTCCGCGACTTCCTTCACCTGCGCGATCTTTGGAATGTAGACGCGCTCCTTCGGGTCGTACTGCGGATCGTCGGTACCGGGCGTGCCGTCGCGCAGCACCTGGGCGCCGTGCGGGCTGTGGGCGACCGTGGCGACACTCAGCTTCTGCAGCGCGGCGATGCCGCCGGCGTGGTCGAAGTGGGCGTGCGAATTGAGGATCAGCTTCACGTCCTTCATCTTGAAACCGAGCGCTTCGATGTTCTTCCGGATCAGCGGCGCGGACTGCGGCAGCGCGCCGTCGAGCAGGACGTGGCCCTGCGGGCCGGTGACCAGCAGGGCGGACAGGCCAGCGGTGCCGACGTACCAGGTGTTACCGTGGACGTTGAAGGGGGCGACGGGCTTGTTCCACTCGGCGCAGGAACCGCAGTTGATGGCGTCTTGTGCCAGCGCGCTGTTGGCGGCCAGCAGGACGGCTGTCGTGACGAGGATTGTCTTCATGATTCGCTCACTTGTCGATTGTTCGGGACTGCCTATTTGAGCCTAGTTGAACATGGGAGCAATTATTAGAGAAGCGTTGTGGGACGAAGCGCCGTCGATGTGGGACGAATCGAAGCCTGTAACGAAAAGCCCCGCTCGTTGGCGGGGCTTTTCGCTTGGGTAGCTGGCTGCTTAGACGTTGAACAGGAAGTTCAACACATCCCCATCCTTGACGATGTATTCCTTACCCTCCGCGCGCATCTTGCCCGCTTCCTTCGCGCCCGCTTCGCCTTTCAGGGCGATGTAATCGTCATACGCGATGGTCTGCGCGCGAATGAAACCGCGCTCGAAATCGGTGTGGATTACGCCCGCGGCTTGCGGGGCGGTGGCGCCGACCTTCACGGTCCAGGCGCGCACTTCCTTGACACCTGCGGTGAAATACGTCTGCAGGCCGAGCAGCTTGTAGGCGGCACGGATCAGGCGGTCCAGGCCCGGCTCTTCCATGCCCATGTCGGCCAGGAATTCCTTCTTGTCCGCGTCTTCCATCTCGGCGATCTCCGATTCGATCGCGGCGGAGATGGCCACGATCGGCGCATTCTGCTTCTTCGCGAACTCGGTCAGCTTGTCCAGCAGCGGGTTGTCGGTGAAACCGGTGTCGGAGACGTTGGCGACATACATCGCCGGCTTGGCGGTGATCAGGTGCAATTCGCGGATCAAGGCCATCTCGTCGGCGTCCAGGCCCATGGTGCGGACCGGCTGGCCTTCGTTCAGGTGCGGCAGCATGCGTTCGCAGATGGCCACCAGCTTGGCCGCATCCTTGTCGCCCGAGCGCGCCTTCTTGTTTTCGCGGTGGATCGCTTTCTCGACGGCGCCCAGGTCGGCCAGCGCCAGCTCGGTCTGGATGACTTCGATGTCGTCGATCGGGCTGACCTTGCCGGCCACGTGGATCACGTTGTCATCTTCGAAGCAGCGCACCACGTTGACGATCGCGTCGGTCTCGCGGATGTGCGACAGGAACTGGTTGCCCAGGCCCTCGCCCTTCGACGCACCGGCCACCAGGCCGGCGATGTCGACGAATTCGACGATCGCCGGCACGACGCGTTCCGGCTTGACGATGTCAGCCAGCGCCTGCATGCGCGGATCCGGCACCTCGACCACGCCGACGTTCGGCTCGATGGTGCAGAACGGATAGTTCTCGGCCGGGATACCGGCCTTGGTCAGGGCGTTGAACAGGGTGGACTTGCCGACGTTCGGCAGGCCGACGATGCCGCATTGGAGGCTCATGGGGACTCTTTTCTCTCGTATAGATGCGGAGCGGAAAAAGCCCGGCTCCAAAACCCCACATTGTAACCGGGGACGCTATGGGCTGCCGAAAAAAACGGCTCAGATCCGGACCAATTGTGCTCCTGCGCAGCTAAATTTACTGTCGGGAAATTTTACAGTGAAGGCTCATCTGCTGCGCTCCGCGTAAATATGCCGTTTGAAATCAAATACTTGCTAGGGTGGAACAGTAATTGCTAGATGGTAATCAATTCAATTCACCCGAGATATCTCATGAACAAACTGATCTATGCACTGGTCGTCGCCGCAACCCTCTTGGCAACGAGCGCGGATGCCTCCATCATCCGTCCCGGCTACGCGAACGCGGGCCTGGTTGGCGGCGACCTGACCGATCCGGAAAACAATGGCAACCCAGAAGCCGACAGCGGCTACAACGCTACTTTCCGCTCGTCGGTCGAGCAGGGTTTCGGCGGTGGCGAGTACGCGTTCAACGTGTTCGACAACCGGGTCGGCGGCGGGAACGATAAATGGTGCTGCGAGACCAATGTCTGGGTCGAAGCCAACTTCGGCAGCAAGCGCTACACCCTGACCAGCTTCACGGCGTCGTCGGCCAACGACGTACCGGGCCGCGATTCGAACCGCTGGCAGATCCTCGGTTCGAACGACGGCATCAATTACACCGCGATCTTCAGCTACGACAAGCCGCAATCGGTCTGGACCGATCGCCATCAGACTGTCCAGTTCTTCGCCGGTACCGACTACACCTCGCCGGCGTCCTACAGCATCTTCCGTTACGCGTCGACGCGCGTGGTCTCGGACAGTATGCACCAGCTGGCCGAACTGGAATTCTTCGGCACGCAGGCAGAAGTGCCGGAGCCGGCCAGCATCCTGCTAATTAGCCTGGGCGCCCTGGGCTTTGCCGCTCGCCGCAAGCGCGCCTGATCAACGCATCCAGACAAGAACCGCTGCAGTGCAGCGGTTTTTTTTCGCCTGCCGCTCAGACCGGCCGGATGCGCGACATGTCTGGCCTGGCAACGAACTCCGCCAGCTCATCACGCAGCCGCTGCCCCTCCCCGATCGCCCGCTGCCAGTTGCGGATGCGCTCATCATGGTCGAGCCCATAGAAGGTGAAGTCCGCCCGGTCCGGCAGCTTGCCGCGCGGCAGGGTGCGCAGGAATTCCTCCGAAGGCGAGACGATCAGCACGTTGTCGAGCCAGCCCCGGTGGGCGCGCGCCGCGCGGCGCCACGGGAATCCTTTATCCAGCCAGCCCGGCACGATATGCTGCGTAAAGTGCGGGTACAGCACCAGGTCGCCCTTGCTCTCCCCGGCCGCCCGCGCATACGGCAGGGCCAGGTGATAGTCGATCAAGCCGCCATCCCAGTAGCTGCCCGGCGGCAGGTCGGCGATGCCAGTGACCGGCTTCATGATGAGCGGAAGCGTTCCCGAGGCCAGCAGGCTCGCCGCAAGGTTGGTGCGCGTGAGCGAGGAAAAGTGGGTAGTGAAGGCATCGAAACGCTCGCGCAGCCACGGCGCATGGGCACGGGCGTCGCCGATCACGACCCGTTCCATGCAGCGCCCCAGCCAGGTGCGCGAACAGGCGTTGTGCAGCGCCGCCGTGGCGAAACCGCGCAACTCGGCGCGCTGGTGTCCGGGCGCGGCCAGGCCGCCCTTGCCGCGCACCGCCAACAGGTGCAGGCGGTGGTGCGGATGACTCACGATGTCGTCTTCATGCCCGCGCACGAATTCGGCGAGCAGGCCCTGCACCACCTTGTCGATCTCGTGCTGGGTCGGCTTGCGGCTGGTGTAGCGCTGGTGCGCGTACAGCTCACCCAGGCGCGCAAAGGCCTTGGCCGGATCGCGCTGGCAGGCGGCGGCCATGCGCCAGGCGCCGATCGAGGAACCGATGAGGACGCGCTCGCGCGGGGCGCCCGGCAGCCATTCGCCAAACATCCACGCATCGAGCGCCTGGAAGATCAGCCCCTTGGGGCCACCGGCCGCGGCCGGCACGATGGCGACGTCCTGCGCACGCAGGCCCTGCGCGCCGATCTGGGCAAGGGCCAGCGGCCCGGCATGGAATGTGAGTGCCTTCATGGGCAAAATTATCGCAGGAAGAGTGTGATTGCGCTGGCTCAAGGGTGGCATTGAGACCCTGCGTAACATGGACCGCTCGCCTTCGGAGCCCGCCATGCCCGTTCGTTTTGCACTGTTTTTGATGCTGCTGTTCGTCGGCGGCCGGCTGGCGGCTGCAGGCGACGCAACCGACCATTCGATCGTCATCGAGCGCCATTGGCAGCATTTCACAGTCGCCGAAGACGGCTCGCACACCCTCGATGTCGAGCTGGTAAAAACGATCGTCTCGCCCGCCGCGGTCGGGCAGCATGCCGAGCAGTACGTCAGTTTCAACGGCTCGCTCGACCAGCTGGTGTCGGTCGAGGCCTGGACCACCAAGCCGGACGGCCGCCGCGTGCCGGTCGGGCCGCAACAGATGCGCGACCAGCAAGAGGCGGCCTCCGCCGAGGCGCCCATGTTCCAGGACACACGCCTGAAAGTCGTCATCTTCCCCGGTGTCCAGGCCGGCGACACGCTCACCCTGCGCTACTCCGTGCGGCGCCATACGCCGCTGTTTCCGGGCCACTTCGAAGACTTCACGGTAGCCCGCCCCTACCGCCACAAGGATTTCCGGCTCACCTACGACTTGCCTGCGTCGATGACGCTGCAGGCGGACGCGGTCGGCTTCGTACCGGTGGCCAGCGCCCCTGCGCCAGGCCGCAGCCGTTACAGCTTCCGCTACGTGGATGGCGCCAACGAGCGCTTCGAGCAGGGTGCGGTGAGCTACCTCGACTACGGCCGCCGGCTGGCGGTCTCGACCTTCGCGGATTATGCGGCCTTTGCACGCGCCTACCATGCCCGCGCCGCGCCGGCGGCCGTACCGGACGCGGCCATTGCAAAGCTGGCGGCCGAGATCACGCAGGGGCGCATTGGCCGGCGCGCCAAAGCCATCGCACTATCCGACTGGGTCCGCCGCAACATCCGCTACGTCGCGGTCTACCTCGGCCCGGGCGGCGTGGTGCCGCACCCTGCCGCTTCCGTGCTGGCGAACCGCTATGGCGACTGCAAGGACCATACCGTGCTGCTGCAGGCCTTGCTGGCCGCAAGCGGCATCCCGTCCAGCGCCGCGCTGGTCAACGGCGACGATGCCTACCGCCTGCCCGCGGTGCCGACCCTGGGCGTGCTGAACCACGTCATCGTCCACGTGCCGCAGCTGCAGCTGTTCCTCGACCCGAGCGCCGGCGCGGTCGCGGGCGGCTTCCTGCCGCCTGCCCTGCTCGGCAAGCCGGTGCTGCTGGCGGATTCCGGCGGGTTTGCGGTTACACCGGCCTTCCAGCCGGCGCGCACCCGCACCATGACGCGGTTCGACATCGCGCGCGACGGCAGCAGCCGCTTCCACGTCAGCCGCAGCAACGGCGGCGCCATGGCCGAACCCTACCGTCATGCCGTGCGCACCACGCCCCAGAGCGAGCGCGACGGCTTCGTGCGGCGCATGCTGGCAGGGCTCGGGCAAACGGGCGACGGCCTGTTCGAGCCGGGAGAGACGGAGGGCCCGAGCGAAGGCGCGGGCAGCGAAGGCGCGGCCAAGGAAGGTAGGTCTGGCGAGGCCGCTTCACGAGATGGCGCGCTGGACAACTACACACTGGCCTTCTCGGGCGCGACCGACGGCTTCGTGCGTCTGCCGGGCCCGGTTGCGCTGGCCAGCACCTACAACTTCTGGGGCGGGCTGGGCGACGCGCTGGCCGAGCTCGGACGCGAACCCGAGCGGCGCCACGATTTCGTCTGCCCAGCCATCGATGCCGAGGACGAATTGCGCTATGCGCTGCCGCCGCGCACCCGCGTGCTGGCGCTGCCCAAGCCGCTGGTGGTCGATGACGGAAGGTTCTTCTACCGCTCGCAGTATGCGCGCGAGAAAGAGTCGGTGGTGGTGAGGCGCCGCCTGCAGTTCCGGCATACGGCGGCTACCTGCACGCCGGAAGACTACCAGCAGATGCGGCCGGCGCTCGATCGCATGATGCGGGACGTGCGCGGACAGGTGGTCGTGCAGAGCCGCTAGGACGCCTTCACACTCTTCACGCGGTATGCAACTGCATCATCGCAGTGTCCATCTTGCCCTCGCAGGCGAGCGGAATGATGCGCAGGGCCTTGTCGATGGATTCCTCGATCAGGGTCTGCTCTTCGCGGCGCGGGCGATGCAGCACGAAGTCGGCCACGCCCTGCTGCAGGTTGAGGCTGCGCGGATGGCCGATGCCAAGACGCAGGCGCCAGTATTCCTGCGTGCCAAGCGCTGACGTAATGTCCTTCAGACCATTGTGCCCGCCCGAGGAGCCGCCCTTCTTCATCTTGGCGACGCCCGGCAGCATGTCGAGCTCGTCGTGCACCACCAGCACCTCATCCGGGTTGATCTTGTAGAAGCGCGCCAGCGCGCCGACCGATTGCCCCGAGCGGTTCATGTAGGTCAGCGGTTCCAGCAGCCAGACTTCGTTGCCTGCGATCCGGGTCTTCGCCACCAACGCATTGAAGCGCGATTCGCGCTGCAGGCGGCAGCCGGGCAAGGAATTCGCCAGGTTGTCGACCAGCCAGAAGCCGGCGTTGTGGCGGGTTTGTTCGTACTCCGGGCCCGGGTTGCCGAGGCCGACGATCAGACGGATGGACATGCTTTGTCTACTTTGATTCTTGGAAAACAGGATTATCGCTGAAAACTGTAGAGGCGATCATAGTGCCGTTCGTAGAGTGGGCGGCTGCCCGCGATAAGGTGGTCAGCCCATCGGGTAGCGCCGCCCACGCGTTCAACTATCGGAAGAACAAACGAGCGGGCAGCCTTGTCGTGATTTGAACGCGTGGGCGGCATTCAGGGCGCAGTTCGGCAGAGCGCAAGGCTGAGCCGCCCACCCTACGAAGCATGAACAAGCACCGCCAAAAGAAAAAACCCGCCGGGCAAGCCACGGCGGGTTTCGTTTCCTGCGGCCGCTTGCGCGGCGCGAAGGAAGATATTACTCAGCAGCGGCTTCAGCCGAAGCTGCGCCACGCGGGATCGACGAGGTGACCAGGGTCAGGTTCTGGCCGTGGGTCAGCGCGGTGACGCCTTCCGGCAGGGTCAGGTCGTTGACGTGGACCGACTGGCCGGCTTCCAGCTTGCTCAGGTCGACTTCGATGAACTCTGGCAGTTTGCCTGGCAGGCAAGCCACGTCCAGTTCGTTCGCCACGTGCGAGATCACGGCGCTGCTCAGCTTGACGGCCGGCGAGATGTCGGCGTTGATGAAGTGCAGGGTGACCTTGGTGTGGATCGGCTTCGATGCGTCGACGCGCTGGAAGTCAGCGTGCAGGACCAGCTGCTTGTATGCGTGCATCTGGAAGTCGCGCAGCAGGACTTGCTGGGTCTTGCCTTCGATTTCGAGGTCCAGGATCGAACCGTGGAAAGCTTCTTTCTTGAGCGCGTGGTACAGGGCGTTGCCGTCCAGTGCGATCAGTTCAGGGGTAGCGGTGCCACCGTAGATGATGCCTGGGGTCTGGCCAGCCTTGCGCAGGCGGCGGCTCGCTCCGGTCCCCTGCAGAGTGCGGTTGAATGCGACTACTTTCATGTGAAACTCCAAAAATAAACGGGTCCGAATGCCAGAGCAGGTGCTCCAGCCCGGTAACCCAGTGGTGATCGCCCCCGCGACCAGGGGCAACCGTGAATAAGCGCCATGTTGCGCGCTCAAGATTCTTAATGCTAATTACGTCAACGGCGCGCCGGCTTTGTCAGCCAGGCGCGCCGTAAAATACGACAGCGTGTTGCTTAGTCGACGAACAGCGATATGACCGAGTCGCCCTTCACGATCCGCTTGAAGGTCTCGGCCAGCAGCGGTGCGCAGGTCAGCTGGCGGATCTTGCCGCAGGCGGCGCCGGCCGGGCTCAGCGGGATGGTGTCGGTGACGACCAGCTCGTCGAGCGGCGAATTCTGGATACGGTCGATTGCCGGACCCGACAGCACCGGGTGCGTGCAATACGCGACGACTTTCTTCGCGCCGCGCTCTTTCAGTACTTCGGCGGCCTTGCACAGCGTGCCGGCGGTGTCGACCATGTCGTCCATGATCACGCAGTTGCGGCCTTCGACTTCACCGATGATGTTCATGACTTCCGACACGTTCGCCTTCGGACGGCGTTTGTCGATGATCGCCAGGTCGCAGCCGAGGCGCTTGGCCAGCGCACGGGCGCGCACCACGCCGCCGACGTCCGGCGACACGACCAGCAGGTCGTCGTAGTTGCGCTTTTGCAGGTCACCCAGCAGCAGCGGCGACGCGTAGATATTGTCGACCGGGATATCGAAGAAGCCCTGGATCTGGTCGGCGTGCAGGTCCATGATCAGGACGCGCTCGACGCCGGCTTCTTCCAGCATGTTGGCAATCACCTTGGCCGAGATCGCGACACGCGCCGAGCGTGGGCGACGGTCCTGGCGGGCATAGCCGAAATACGGGATGGCGGCGGTGATGCGGCCAGCCGATGCGCGCTTGAGCGCGTCGACCATCAGCATCAGTTCCATCAGGTTGTCGTTGGTCGGTGCGCAGGTCGACTGCAGGACGAAGACGTCCTTGCCGCGCACGTTTTCATTGATTTCGACCATGACTTCGCCGTCCGAGAATTTCGAAACGACTGCTTTGCCGAGTGGAATGCCGAGATTCTTAGCGACCCCCTCTGCTAGTGCCGGATTGGCGTTGCCGGTAAAAACCATCAGGTTTTCGTAAGCCATGGAGGGAGTCCCAAGAGAATAACGTTGAATCTGGAAAAACAATCAGCCGGACGAACCGGCTGATTAGCTTATGGATGCAGGCGGAACGCTGCACCGCTGTTTATCCCGCTGGAGGATCACGCCTCGACAGCCGGGAAAACTTTGGCAGGGGAACAAGGATTCGAACCTTGGTATGCCGGAATCAAAATCCGGTGCCTTAACCAGCTTGGCGATTCCCCTACACGACTGAACTGCTTGCCGTTACATTCCACGTATTTTAACGTCTAACGTCGCGACAGGCAAAATTTTATTCTATAACTGCTTGATTCCGCAAGAGCGATTTCATCGGGTGACTCTTCAGCGAATGCGCTTTCCAAGCTTTCCAGCGCTCCGGCACTTGTGCCAGGACCCTGTCCGCTTCACGCTCGCTGGAGAAGGCACAAAACACACATGCCCCCGAGCCAGTCATCCTGGCATCGCCATGCCTGCCCAACCATGCAACCGCCTCTGCTACCGGCGGGAACAGGCGTACAGCCACGTCCTGCAAATCATTTCTCCCGAAGCCACTTTGCTTGCCTGAAACAACAAGGCTTCTGGAAAAGTCCGCTATTGTAACGGGCTTTGTATCCCTCGTCAAATCGCTTGCGGAAAAGATTGCCGGAGTCGGTACGGCGACGCCTGGTTCGAGCACCACGTACCAGCAATCGGGGCCAGGCACGGCCTGCAGTGCCTCGCCCACGCCCTCGGCGAACGCGGTCTCGCCGAACAGGAAGAAGGGAATGTCGGCCCCCAGGGGCAAGCCGATATCCATCAGCTCCTGCTGCGTCAATCCAGCCTGCCACAGGTGGTTGGCCGCCATCAGCGCGGTGGCGGCATCCGACGAGCCGCCGCCCAGACCGCCGCCCATCGGCAGGATCTTGTCGACCGCGACCTCGATGCCCGGCGGCTGGCGGCCGTGGCGGCGCGCGTACTCGGCCTGCAACAGGCGCAGCGCACGCACGATCAGGTCCTGCTCTTCGGGCACGCCCGGAACGTCGGTGCTGCGCACGATGCACTCGTCGTCGCGCAGGTCGAAGTGCAGGGTGTCGCCGTGGTCGATCAATTGGAACACGCTTTGCAGCAGGTGGTAGCCGTCTGCGCGGCGGCCAGTCACGTGCAGGAACAGATTCAGCTTGGCCGGAGCCGGGCAATGGTGCAGCGAACGCATGAACGCTTAGCCCTGCCCTGCCGGATTGACGACGATACGGATTTGAAGGTCCTGGATGTCACCCGCCGCGGCGCGCACGGCATGGATCACGCGCGGCGCCGGCTGGGCGGCGTTCGGGTCTTGCCACTCGACGAAACGCAGGCGCCAGCCGTCCCTGGTGACGACCTCGTTGCGCGCCGGCGAGGCGGCGAAGCGCTGTCCTTGCGCGTCCACGGCATACCCCTGCAGCCAGTCGCGCAGGCCGGCCACTGGCAACGGCCAGCCCAGCGTGCGCTGGGTCAGGGTGTCGATATCGGCTTCGCTCACCGGCGCGCGGCCGGACTGGGTCAGTGTCGCGGACTGCGGCGTGACTTCGATGGTGGCGATGGTCTGGCCCAGCGGATTGGCCAGGGTGACGTCGATGCGGCCCGGACGCTGCGTCCAGTCATAGTTGCCGGTCAGGGATTCCTGCCGGCCGTCCTTCTGGTAGTTGACCGACAGGCGGCCGTTCAGGTCGATGCTGTCGCGGTAGGCAGCCACAGGGGCCAGGTTGGTGCTGGTGGCGGCGCAGCCGGCAAGGATGGCAGCGCAGGCGATCAGGGTCAGGCGTCGGGTAATCGGCATCGGTGGCGTAGGAAGCTGAAGTTGACCGGCCGCCCTTGGGCGGCCGGCATGGCGTTCGAAACCTGGATTATTTCACAAGCTCTGGCGCAGGCGCGCCAGCGTGTTGCGCAGCGTGTCGTTCTGCGGGTCCTTGGCGCGCGCCTCGCGCCACAGCTCCTGCGCGGCGACCCGCTGCCCCTTCTGGAACAGCACCTCACCCAGGTGCACCGCGATTTCCGGGTCGCGCCGCAATGCGTAGGCACTGCGCAGCTGCTTCTCGGCCTCGTCCAGGTTGCCCAGGCGGTACTGGACCCAGCCCATGCTGTCCATGATGAAGGGGTCGCCCGGCGCCATCTCGAGCGCCTTGGCGATCAGGGCGTGGGCTTCCTGCAGGCGAATGTTGCGCTCGGCCAGCGAGTAGCCGAGGGCGTTGTAGGCGTGGTGGTTGTCCGGCGCCAGCGTCATCACGTCGCGCAGCAGTTTTTCCATGGTCTCGACGCGGCCGACCTTCTCGGCCAGCAGGGCGAAGTCGTACAGCAGGTCGGCGTTCTTCGGGAAGCGCTTGGCGGCCGCCTCCATCAGCGCATAGGCCTCGAGCGCACGGCCGGCGTCGCGCAGCAGCTGCGCTTCGGCCGCCGCCACCTGGGCCTGCTGCTGCGCCTCGGGCGGCTTGAGGCTGGCCAGCAGCTTGCGCCCGCCCGCCAGGTCGCCCTGCTTGGCCATCAATTGGGCGCGGCGCAGCTGGGCACTGAACATCAACGGCGCTTCGGTACCGGCGGGCACCTTCTCGAGCCAGGCCAGCGCGGCCGGATAATCGCCGCGCTCTTCGGCGATCTGGGCCAGGATCAAGAGCGCCCGGGTCGGATCGCGTTCGTCGCCGGGATTCTGGCCGAGCACCTCGACGAAGCGGATGAAGTAGCCTTCGGCAGCCTTGGCGTCGTTCATCTGGCTCGCCAGCACGCCCAGGGCATACAGGTTGCCGGCATCGTCGGGCCGGCCCTTGAGCAGGGTTTCGAACTGCGCGCGCGCCTGGCTGTACTGCTTCTGGTTGACCAGCACCCGGGCGTGGGCGGCGCGCACTTCGCGCGCTTCCGGATTGGCCTTCAGGAAGGCTTCCAGCATCGGGCCGACCTTGGCTTCGTCTTCGATGACCTGGGCCATCATCAGCATGGCGATTTCGGAATCGGGCTTGGCGGACAGGGCCGCCTGCGCCGCGCGTTGCGCCGCCGGGCGGTCGCCGCGTCCGAGCGCCCCCTGGGCGCGCACGATGTGCACCTCGAAGCTGCCTTCGTAGGGAGCGATGACGCGCTCGAGCATCGCGCCGGCCGCTTCCTTGTCCTTGGCGCGGCCGAGCAGTTGCTGGATCTGGAACAGCAGCATGCCGCGCTTGTCGGGCGAAGCCTCCTTGAGGCGCGCGACGAAGATCGGCTCGACCTCCGCGATATTGTCCGAGGTAACGACCATGCCGACGAAGTACTGGGTCGCTTCGTCGGATTGCGGGTCGAGTTCGCGCCACAGGCGCACGGCGGCCAGCGTGTCGTCGGCCTGGCGCGCCGTAACGGCCATCTCGGCCGCGCGCCGCGCCAGGCGCGGGTCGCGGGTCTGCTGGGCCAGCGACAGCATGGTCAGATACGGTCCCTGCCAGTCGCCCTTGCGGAATGCAAACTCGGCCTTAAGTAACTGGTTCAGCATGCTGCTGGTGAGCGCCACCTTCGGCAGCCGCGCTTCCACTTCGGCGCGGGCTGCCGCCGCGATCTCTTCTTCGTCGGGCGCCGCGGCCTGCGCATCAATGTCCGGCCCGGCTGCCGCCTCGGCGGCGGCCAGCGGCGTCGCCGAAGAAGCGCTTGCCGTCTTGCCCATAGTTTGCTGCCCAGGCGCGACAGCGCACGCCGCCAGGATGCTGGAGAGGGTTACAATGACGAAAGCGTTTTTCAAGGCAAAGTCCGAGGTCTGAGATGTTGTCTGATTCTACGCTCAAGCATGCGCCCGCGTGCACTGCAGCGCGTTTTCTTAATAGCTGCCTAAGAATTTACACCACTCCCCTTCCCCATGCCTGAACTGCCAGAAGTAGAAGTCACCCGGCGCGGTGTCGCGCCCCATATCGAAGGCCGTGTCGTCGACACGGTGGTCGCGCGTCGCGAAGGCCTGCGCTGGCCCTTCCCGCCGAACCTGGCGCAACTGCTCGCCGGCCGCCGCATCACCGGGACTGGCCGCCGCGGCAAGTACCTGCTGATCGAATTCGAGCACGGCACCCTGATCGTCCACCTCGGCATGTCCGGGCACCTGCGCGTGCTGCCGCCGGGGATCGAGCCGCGCAAGCACGACCATTTCGATTTGGTCGTGGTGGGTCCCGAAGGCCGGCAGGTGCTGCGCCTGCACGACCCGCGCCGCTTCGGCGCCGTGCTCTGGCACGGCAAGGACGAGGGTGAACTCGGCGGACACCTGCTGCTGCGCGGCCTCGGCGTGGAACCGCTGGACGAGGGCTTTTCGGGCGAACTCCTGTGGCGCGAGACCCGCAAGCGCAGCGCGCCGGTCAAGCAGGTGCTGCTGGCGGGCGACATCGTGGTCGGGGTCGGCAACATCTACGCCTGCGAAAGCCTGTTCCGGGCCGGAATCAACCCCAAGACGCCGGCCGCGCGCATCAGCCGGGCCCGCTACGACCGGCTGGCCGAGGCCATCAAGGACATCCTGGCGGCCGCCATCGTGCAGGGCGGCAGCACGCTGCGCGACTTTATTGCGGTGAATGGACAATCTGGCTATTTCCAGCAGACATATTTCGTCTATGATCGTGCAGGAGTGCCTTGCCGCAACTGTGGGTCGCCGGTGCGCCAGATCAAGCAGGGCCAGCGCTCGACCTTCTACTGCGTGCAGTGCCAGCGCTGAATTCGTAGGGTGGGCGGCTTAGCCGCCCACGCGTTCAAATTACCTCAATGAGCATGCGTCTTTGGCTCGATTGTGTTTGTTGAACGCGCGGCGTCCGTGAATCGGGCCACTGGCCCGATTCACCCCGCCCACCCTACAAGTCGCTAACGAACAAGCTTAAAACGATGCAGGATTTTCAACAGTATGGCGCGTGGCGCGCCGCCGTTACGCAGGCGCTGGAGGGCTACGGCGCCGCGCTGCGCGAGGCCGGGCTGATCGACGGCGCCGGCGAGCAGCAGCTCGAGCGGGCCCTGGCGCGCCTGCGCGGCGACCGCCTGTCGGTGGCCTTCGTGGCCGAGTTCTCGCGCGGGAAGACCGAGCTGATCAACGCGATCTTCTTCGCCGACTACGGCCAGCGCATCCTGCCGTCCAGCGCCGGCCGCACCACCATGTGTCCGACCGAGCTGCTGTACGACCCGGCGCTGCCGCCCTGCATCCGCCTGCTGCCGATCGAAACCCGGCTCGGGCACCTCTCCACCAGCGATTACAAGGAAGAAAGCGGCGAAAACAGGGCCGCCTGGACCGTGCTGCCGCTCGAACTCGATCTGCCTGAGCGCATGGCCGAGGCCTTCCGCCAGGTGAGCCAGACGCGCCGCGTGCCGGCCGGCGAAGCCCAGGGCTACGGCCTGTGGGACCCGGAAGACCCGGGCAGCGCCACCAGCCTGGAACCGGACGGCACGGTCGAGATCCCGCAGTGGCGCCACGCCATCATCAACCTGCCCCACCCGCTCCTGAAGCAGGGCCTGGTGATCCTCGACACGCCGGGCCTGAACGCCATCGGCACCGAGCCGGAACTGACGCTCAAGCTGATCCCGAACGCGCATGCGGTGCTGTTCGTGCTGGCCGCCGAGACCGGCGTCACCCGCAGCGACATCGAGGTCTGGCAGACCCACATCGGCGCCGGGCCGGGCCGCCTGGCGGTGCTGAACAAGATCGACGCGATGTGGGACGAACTGCGCTCGCCCGAGGAAAACGAGGCCGAGATCGCGCGCCAGCAGGAATCCGCAGCCCGGCTGCTGGGCCTGGACAGCGCGCGCGTGTATCCGGTGTCGGCGCAGAAGGCCCTGGTCGGCAAGATCAATGGCGACATGGCCCTGCTTGAAAAAAGCCGCCTGGGCCAGCTGGAGTCGGCGCTGTTCCACGACCTGATTCCGGCGCGCCGCGAGATCGTCCAGCGCCAGCTGCGCGACGACCTCGACGTGCTGGCCGCTGGCCGCCAGGCCCTGGGCGCGGCGCGCACCCGCGACCTGCTCGAGCAGCTGCAAGAGCTGAAAAGCCTGCGCGGCAAGAACCAGGGCGTGATCGCGCACATGGTGCGCCGCGTCGAGCTGGAGAAAAAGGAATTCGACGCCAGCCTGGTCAAGTTGCAGGGCACGCGCGCGGTGTTCGCGCGCCTGTCCACCGAGCTGTACTCGACGCTGGGCATGGACACCGTGCGCGAACAGACCGAGGCGGTACGCGCCGCGATGCAGGCGTCGCGCTTCGCGACCGGCATGCGCGCCCCGGTGCGCAGCTATTTCGAGGCGATGCGCGCCAACCTGGACGCCTCGTCCGGCAAGGTCCTTGAAATCGGCGCCATGATGGACAGCATGATCCGCAAGTTCTCGGCCGAGCACGGCATGTCTCTGAGCAGCCCGATCTCCCTGTCGCTCGAGCGCTACCGCCGCGAGCTCGATGAGGTCGAAGCGCTGTTCCTGAAGCAGTTCGGCACCGCCACCCTGCTCATGACCAGCCGCGCCACGCTGCTCGAGCGCTTCTTCGATTCGATCGCCTCGCGGGTGCGCCACAGCTTCCGCGCCGCCAACCTGGACGCCGAAGCCTGGCTGAAGGTGATCATGGCCCCGCTCGAGACGGCGATCCGCCAGCACCGCGACGGCCTGCGCCAGCGCCAGGCCTCGATCCAGCGCATTCACGATGCCACCGACAGCCTGGAACAGAAGATCGCGGCTTTTGAAACCACGCAGGCGGCGCTGGAAGACACGCGGTCACATCTGGCCGGCATGGCCGACCGGGTCCTCGCCAGCCTGGAGGCGCCATGAAACGCCTGACTGAATTCGGGATGAGCGAATTCGACCAACTGGCCGACCCGAGCTTCTCGCAAGCGATGATCGACTGGCAGCGCAGCCACGGCCGCCACGCCCTGCCCTGGCAGAACACGACCGATGCCTACCGCATCTGGCTTTCGGAGATCATGCTGCAACAGACCCAGGTGGCCGCGGTGCTCGGCTACTACGCGCGCTTCCTGGAACGCTTCCCCACCGTGCACGCACTGGCCGAGGCGCCATCGGAAGACGTGATGGCGCACTGGAGCGGCCTGGGTTACTACACACGGGCGCGCAACCTGCACGCCTGCGCCAGGCGCATCGTGCAGGATTACGATGGCGTGTTCCCGGGCGACCCGGCGCTGCTGGCCGACCTGCCCGGCATCGGCCGCTCGACGGCGGCCGCGATCGCCGCGTTTTCAAGCGGTGCGCGCGCGGCGATCTTGGATGGCAACGTCAAGCGCGTGTTCGCGCGGGTATTCGGCATCGACGCCTATCCGGGCGAGAAGCGGGTCGAGGACGCGCTGTGGCGCCGTGCCGATGCGCTGCTGCCGGAACAGGGCATCGAGTCGTACACCCAGGGCCTGATGGACCTGGGCGCGACCCTGTGCACGCGCAGCCGCCCCGCTTGCGAACGCTGCCCCTTGCAGGCGCGCTGCGTCGCGTATGCCACCGGCCGCACGGCGGAGCTGCCGGTGCGCAAGCCGAAAAAGGCGACGCCGGAAAAGCGTGCGGCGCTGCTGGTGATCATCGATCGCGGGCAGGTGCTGCTGGAACAGCGCCCCGACAGCGGCATCTGGGGCGGCTTGCTATCGCTGCCGGAAGTGGATGGGCACCTTGGCGTGGATGTGGAGGCGGTTCCACCTTCCGACGTGGCCGCCGCGGCGGCGCAGCTCGGGACGGTGGACGAAGTGGAGCCGCTGCGTCCGCTGGTGCACGTGTTCACGCACTACAAATTGCACATCGCGCCGTGGCAGGTGCGCCTGTCGGCGCGCGGCGGCGCCACCGGGCGGCACCTGTGGTGGGATTTGCACACGATCGGCGACGCGCCGCTGCCGGCGCCGGTCAAGAAGCTGTTGGTGGAGCTGGGGACGCCGGGCTTGTTCGGGTAACTCCGAGGCGCAACCCGCTGTTCGTAGGGTGGGTGGCTCCACCCAGCGATGCGATCAGCACGAACGGTAGCGCCGCCCACGTTCAACAAGCGGAAGAACAGACGCGCGGGCCGAATTAACGTGATGTGAACGCGTGGGCGGCGCACACAGAGCGGTTCGGCATGTCACCGGTAGAGCCGCCCACCCTACGAATGATCGACGACGCTTGCCTCAGAAGTGGTCCAGCGAGAAAATGCGCCGGTGCTCCCGGATCGCGTAGCGGTCGGTCATGCCCGCGATATAGTCCGCAATCTTGCGCGCCTGCCCCATCGGATCGTTCTCGACCTGGTAGTCGCCCGGCAGCAGCACCGGGTCGGCCAGGAAGGCCTCGAACAGCTCGCGCACGATGCGGCTGGCCTTCACGCGCATGCGGTTCACCTGGAAGTGACGGTACAGGTTCGCGTACAGGAAGCGTTTCAGGGCCGTGGTCTCGGCCCGCATCTGCGGCGAGAAGCGGATCAGGGGCGGTGCGGTGCGCACGTCGTCGATGCTCGCCGGAGCCGCTTCCTTCAGCAGGGCCCTCGATGTCTCGACCAGGTCGGCCGTCATCGCCGTGATCATCAGGCGGATCGTTTCGTACAGCGCGCGCCGTCCCGGCAAGCCCGGATACTGCGCTTCCACCGCGTGCCGGTGGCGCGCGAACAAGTCGACTTCTTCCATCTGCGCCATCGTCAGCAGGCCCGAGCGCAGGCCGTCGTCGATGTCGTGGTTGTTGTACGCGATCTCGTCGGCCAGGTCGGTCAGCTGCGCTTCCAGGCTGGCCTGGGTGCGGTCGATGAAGCGCTGGCCGAGTGCGCCCAGCTGGCGCGCATTGTTCAGCGAGCAGTGCTTGAGGATGCCCTCGCGGGTCTCGAAGCTGAGGTTGAGGCCATCGAAGGCGCCGTAGTGCTCCTCTAACTGGTCGACCACGCGCAGGCTCTGCAGATTGTGTTCGAAGCCGCCGTAGTCCTTCATGCACTCGTTGAGCACGTCCTGGCCCACGTGGCCGAAGGGCGTATGCCCGAGGTCGTGCGCCAGCGCACAGGCCTCGACCAGGTCTTCGTTCAGTTGCAGGCTGCGCGCCAGGGTGCGGCCGATCTGCGCCACCTCGATGCTGTGCGTGAGCCGGGTGCGGAACAGGTCGCCTTCGTGATTCAGGAAGACCTGGGTCTTGTACTCGAGCCGGCGGAAGGCGGTCGAGTGGATGATGCGGTCGCGGTCGCGCTGGAACTCGCTGCGCGAACCTGCCGGCGGTTCCGGAAACTGCCGGCCGCGCGACTTCGACGAATGGGCTGCATAGGGGGCAAGGCGCGCGTCGAAGTCCATAGCATTCACTCCTTGGCGACGCAGGCGTCGAGCGTGGCCCGCAATACGTCCGGTGGCACCGTCGTGATCGACGGGCTGCCCAGGGGCTTGAGCAGGATGAACTTGATCGCCCCGCCCTCGTTCTTCTTGTCCACCGCCATCAGCTCGATCCAGCGCGCATGGCCGAGGTTCGGCGCCACGACCGGCAAGCCGGCCGCCTGCACCAGCTTGCGCACCCGCTCCACCGTGGCCGCGTCGACCAGCCCGAGGCGCGCCGACAGGTCGGCGGCCATCACCATGCCGCAGCCGACGGCTTCGCCGTGCAGCCAGTTGCCGTAGCCCAGGCCCGATTCGATCGCGTGGCCGAAGGTGTGGCCGAAATTGAGCACGGCGCGCAGGCCGCCTTCGCGCTCGTCCTTGCGCACCACCTCGGCCTTGATCTCGCAGGAGCGCGCGATCGCGTAGGCCATCGCTTCCGGCTCGCGCGCCGCCAGGCGGGCGATGTTGGCCTCGATCCAGTCGAAGTAGGCGGCGTCGAGGATGGCGCCATGCTTGATCACCTCGGCCAGGCCGGCCGCCAGCTCGCGCGGCGGCAAGGTGTCGAGGGTGGCGGTGTCGGCGATCACGGCGCGCGGCTGATAAAAAGCGCCGATCATGTTCTTGCCGAGCGGGTGGTTGATGCCGGTCTTGCCGCCCACCGAGGAATCGACCTGCGACAGCAGCGTGGTCGGCACCTGGACAAACGGCACGCCGCGCATGTAGCTGGAGGCTGCGAAGCCGGCCAGGTCGCCGATCACGCCGCCGCCCAGCGCCACGATCGTGGTCTTGCGGTCGCATTTGGCCCCCAAGAGCGCGTCGTACACCAGGTTCAGCGACTGCCAGGTCTTGTGCTCCTCGCCGTCGGGAAGGACGATCTCGACCACCTCGCGGCCGGCGGCGCGCAGGGCGCCGGCCACGCGCGCCAGGTACAGTGGCGCGACGGTGGTGTTGGTGACGATGGCGGCCTTGCCGCCGTCGATGTGGCGCGCGAGCAGCGCCGCGTCGTCCAGCAGCCCGGGGCCGATCGTGATCGGGTAGCTGCGTTCGCCCAGCTCGACGTTGAGGATGGTGGGTGCCTGTCGGTTCATTGCGTTCATCGGGTCGCTTGCCAGCCGGCGCGCCTGGGCCGACGCATAAGCGGCTTCCTGGGCGGCGAGCTGGTCCAAAATGGTCTGTACCATCGATTGTACGTTAGGTCGGCCGGTATCGATGACCAGGTCCGCGATCTCGCGGTACAGCGGGTCGCGCTGGGCCAGCAGCTCCTCGAGCCTGGCGCGCGGGTCGGCGGTCTGCAGCAGCGGGCGGTTCTTGTCGTGCGCGGTACGCTGCAGGATGCTGCCGATCGAGGCGCGCAGGTAGATCACGGTGCCGCGCTCGGCCAGCAGCGCGCGGCTGGCCGGGTGCAGCACGGCGCCGCCGCCGGTGGCCAGCACCAGGCCGTCCTGCGCGCTCAGCTCGCGGATCATGTCCGCCTCGCGCCGGCGGAAACTGCCCTCGCCCTCGATCTCGAAGATCCACGGGATCGTGGCGCCGGTGCGGGCCTCGATCTCGTGGTCGGAATCGACGAAGCGCATGCCGAGCTTGCGCGCCAGCTGGCGCCCGATGGTGGTCTTCCCCGCCCCCATCAGGCCGACCAGGAAGATATTGTTGTTCTTGGGATGAGGCACTGCCAGGTCCGCAGAAATAAAAAAAGACGGCCAGTATAGACTGGCCGCCTTCCATTACACCAAAAAATGCGCGGTGAACTTAGTTGGATTTGAACGTGAATGCGCTGACCAGGCCTTTTGGCGTCGCCACACGAACCACGACGCTGCCGGCAGCGCAGGCGGTGTCCGGCTTGATGGTCACATGGTGAATCGTGCCGCCGGCGGCGTTGGTCGAGGCGACGACGTTCGGCAAGAACTCCGACAAGGACAGCTTGTTCGCATCGCCGCCCGTCACGCTGGTACCAACAGGCAAGGGATTATTGTTGTCGTCGAACAGACGGAACGAGAGACGCTGCTCGGAACAGCTTGCTCCTGCGACGCCCGAGATGATTGTCGGGTCGCCATCGGCGGCAGTCCAGTCGCGGCAGGTCGATCCGCTGCATACCTGGCGCGTCAGCTTGGCATCCGAACCGCTGAACGTGATCTCGATCGAACGGCGGATGTAGTTCAGCCCCCATTTGCCGTCGCCGGCGGCACTGTAGCTGCTGCGATTGTAAGGGAATGGCAGATCGCCCTTGTTGGCATCGTACCCGCCATCGCCCGGCTTGGCGTCGAGGAAAGCGTCGGCCATGTCGCCTTCCAGACCAGAGGCCACATCAGGGAATTTTTCACCAGTGCCGGCCGGGCAGACATCCACCAATGGACGGTAAGGCGAGGCGCCAGTGTAGCCACGGCAGGTGTACTGGCCGTCGCCGTTCTCATCGATGAAATTCTCGACACCTTGGACATAGGCAAGTACGGTGACTCGGCCGTCGCGCGGCCGAAAATCCTGGGTGCGCAGGTCGACGGTGCAGCCACCGTTCGAGGTGACGCAGGCGCCCTGAGCGGAGCTGCCGACTGCGCCGCCTTCGGTAACGAAGTTGACGGCGGTGTTATCCGACACCGGGTTGCCGTACTGGTCGGCCAACAGGACGGTGATCCTGCTGATCTCGTTATCGTAACGGCCCTCGAGGTTGTACTTGTCGGCGCTCATCGACATGAACTTCTGCATCGGCAAGCCGGTCGAGATGGTGAGGGTATCCGACAGGCCGCTGATTTTGACGCCGTTGCGGCTGGCTTCGGCGATGACGCGCACCGGCGTTGGGATCGTACCTGACGACACCATGGTCATGACGTTGCCGTTGGAATCGGTGGTGGCGCGCGCCGGCGATACCGACAGGCCGCCAGTACTGGTGGTGGGACTGAAGTCCACGTCCACGCCCTGCAGGCCATTGCCGTGTTGGTCAACGACACGGAAACTGATCTGGGCCGCCTCGGTCCGGCCCTGGCCGCCCGAACCCTTCAGCACGATCGAGCTTCCCGACACGCTGCTGCCGGAGAACTGAATGGCGCCGATGTTGGCGGCGCCGACCGGAATGTCGATGCTCTGCGAGGAATTACCGATCGAGACCGTGATGCGGTCAGTGCCGCGCAGGCAGCCGTTGTTGGTATAGGTGGCCGTCTGGATGCCGTTGGCAAAACTGCCCGGAACCAGGGTCGCGGTGCCGTCACCCACGCACACGGAACTCATGACGATGCCGGGCGCCTCGGTCGCGGGCTGGCCGCCGCTCGACACTGGAATGCGGAGCGCGACGGTGCTGAAGGCCGGCAACGTGCCGGTCGGCGCGGGCATGAAGGCCAGTGTGCCAACCGTACGCGGGGCGGCGCCGACCGCGATATTGCTGGTGGCGGTGGCGGTCTTGCTCTCCACCACCGAGGTCGCGGTGATCGCCGTCGCGCCGGCCGAATCGACGCTGGCCGGCTTGACCGACACAACGGCCACGCCATTGGCGTCGGTCAGCGCCGAGGCGCTCGCCGGCGTGAAGCTCACCAGCGCGGTCTCGCTGGCGGCGAACTTGACGATGACGTTCGCGGCCGGCTTGCCGGCCGCGTCCAGCACGGTCGCCTTGACCGACGCGCTCTGGCCGCCGGACAGCGAGGTGATGGCGGCGCCGCTGCCGTCGGTCAGCGCGAGGCTGACTTTCGGGTCGCTGGTGACCGGCGTGGTCGGGGTGGTCGGCGTGGTCGGGGTGCCGCCGGTGCCGGTGCCGCCGCTGTTTCCGGTGCTGCCCGGATTACCGCCGCCGCCGCCGCAGGCCGACAGCGTTGCCGCCAGCAGCAGGGCCAGGCCGCCGCGCTTGTACAGAGTGTTCTCGTTCATGTGATAGCGTTTGTTTTGATTATTGAACAGGGGTTGCGGCTCAGCGGCCGGCAGCGGCGTCCGTCACGATCTTCGGCGTGATGAACACCAGCAGTTCCGTCTTGGTGCTTTCGCGGCCGGTCGTCTTGAACAGGTAGCCGACCAGCGGCACGTCGCCCAGGAACGGCACCTTGGTCTCGTTGTTGCGCTCGGTCTGCTGGTAGATGCCGCCCAACACCACCGTGCCGCCGTTCTCGACCATCACCTTGGTCTTCACGTGCTGCGTGTTGATGGCCGGGCCGGCGCGGGTCTCCTCGCCCTTCGAATCCTTGTTGACGTCGACCTCGAGCACGACGTTGCCGTCCGGGGTGATCTGCGGCGTCACTTCCAGGCGCAGGTTGGCCTTCTTGAAGGTGATCGAGGTCGCGCCGCTGCTGGTGGCGACCTGGTACGGCAGTTCGATACCCTGTTCGATCACGGCGACCTGCTTGTCTTCGGTGACCACGCGCGGGCTCGAGATGATCTTGCCCTTGCCGTCGGCTTCCAGCGCCGACAGTTCCAGGTTGAGGAAGCGGTTGGCGGCCGAGTTGAACAGGCTGAAGGCCAGCGAGGACGGGTTGATGCCGCCGATCGGCGCGGCCGGCAGGTTGACCATGGTGGTATTGGTCCAGGCATTGCCCTCGTCCGGGGTCTGGCCGGTGACCTGGCCCACGCCCTGCAGGTTGCCGCCGATGGCGACGCGCTCGTTGCCCTTGACCTGCCATCCCGCATCGCCGCCGCGCACGCCGCGCAGGTCGGCGAAGCCCAGCTTGGCGCCGAGGT
Source organism: Telluria sp. PB2R4 (assembly GCF_059685695.1). Taxonomy (NCBI): domain Bacteria; kingdom Pseudomonadati; phylum Pseudomonadota; class Betaproteobacteria; order Burkholderiales; family Oxalobacteraceae; genus Telluria; species Telluria sp. PB2R4. Next base: position 51,585 of record NZ_JCASIC010000003.1, read on the forward strand.
TGCGCGAGAAGCCGTCGTTGGCTTCCACCAGGCGCGCCTCGATCAGCACCTGCTTGGATGCGACGTCGGTCTTCAGGATCAGCTTGCGGATGTCTTCGATCTTGGCGGCGACGTCGGTCACGAACAGCTGGTTGGTACGCGGATCGATGATGGCGCTGCCGCGCTTGGACAGCACGCGGTTCTGGTTGCCGGCCTCGGCGGAGGCGGCGCCGTTGGCGTCCAGGCCGAACACGGTGCGGAAGGCCTCGACCTTCTGGTAGTTCAGCTGGAAGATCTCGGAGCGCAGCGGTTCGAGGTCGGCGATCTGGGCGCGCTGTTCGAGCTCGAGTTTTTCCTTGGTCAGCAGTTCTTCGCGCGGCGCGATCCACAGCACGGTGCCGTTCTTGCGCATGTCCAGGCCCTTGGCCTGCAGGACGACGTCGAGCGCCTGGTCCCAGGGCACGTCGCGCAGGCGCAGGGTCAGGTTGCCGGTGACCGAATCGCTGGTGATGATGTTCAGGCCCGAGATGTCGGCGATCGCCTGCAGCGCGGCGCGCACTTCCACGTTCTGGAAGTTGAACGACAGCTTCTCGCCGCGGTAGCCGGCGGCGTTGCCGCCCGGACGGTTCGGATCTTCCTTGACCGGGCGCACATCGACGATCAGCTGGGTATCGCTCTGGTACACCGACTGTTCCCATGCGCCTTTCGCTTCGATGGTCATGCGCACGTTCTCGCCCTGAATGGCGGTGGTCACGCGCGACACCGGGGTGCCGAAGTCGGTCACGTCGAGGCGGCGGCGCAGCGATTCGGGCAGGCCGGTGCGCAGGAAGTCGACGATCACGCCGTTGGCGGTCTGGCGCACGTCGACGCCGACCTGGCCGTTGGGCAGGTCGACCACCACGCGGCCCTCGCCATTGCTGCCGCGGCGGAAGTCGAGGTCGCGCAAGGTCTGACGGGCAGCGGGCGGCACATTGCCCGACACCGGCAAGCCGGACGCGTTCACGGCCTGGGCCACGCCGCCCGAGCCCTCGACGGTGACGATCACCGACTTGCCGTCGATGGCGGTGGCGTAGTTCAGGGCGCGCGCCATGTTCAGCACCAGGCGGGTGCGCTCGCCGGCCTGCACCACGTTCACGCTGCGCACGTCACCGAGGTTGATGTCCTGCGACGCCTTGCCGGTGGCATTGGTGGTGGCGCCGAAGTCGAGCGCGATGCGCGCCGGGTTGGTGATCGAGAAGCCGATCGGCGGCTTGGCGGGCGCCTCGCGCATGGCGATGTTCAGGACCACGTTGGCGCCCTGCTGGTTGGCGGTGATCGATTCGATCGCGTTCACGGGCACCTGCGCCTGGGCAGCGGCCGCGCCCAGCGCGAGCAGCACCGGCAGCACGATCCGGGCAGACCGCGCGCAGCGCGACAGCCAGGCCGGCATGGTGATGCGGATGGTGCGAATGTGTTGCGTGTTCATGCCTGGGCTCATTTCCCGCTCTCCTTGCTTTCCGCCAGCTCGATCGTCGCCTTACGCTCGACCCAGTCGCCGGTGGCGTCCTGCATAACTTCCCTGATGTCGATCGCGCCGTCGCTGATGCGCGTGACCAACCCGTGATTCTGTCCGATGCGCTGGCCTGCCTTGATCCTGTAGAGCTGCGCGTCGATCTGCACCAGCGCGTAGCTGACGCCGCCCTTCTGCAGCGTGCCGACCATGCGCATGGTGTCGAGCGGGTAGTTCTCGAGCACCTCGCGCGGACGGCTGTCGTCCGGCTGCAGCGGGTCGGTGCTGCTTGCCGCCACCCTTGCCATTTCATTGACCAGCTTGGCGTCGCTGAACGGCTCGACCGCTTCGCCCGGATTGTAGGCGTAGGGAACGAATTCCTTCGGCTCCGGCAGCGGCTTCACCGCCGGCACGGTCTCGCGCTCGATCTGCTTCATCCAGTCGCGGACTTCCTGGACGTCGCCGTCGCCGCAGCCCGCCAGCAGCGCCAGCACGCCGAATGCGATTAATGTACGCATCATTTGGCCGCCCCTCCCTTGGTCTTCTTGTCCTTGCGCGCCTTCTTCTGCGCGCCGATCTCGTCCGAGTCGAGGTAGCGGAAGGTCTTGGCCACCGCCTCCAGCTGCAGCGCGCCCTCCTTCGTGCTCAGGACCATGTTGTTGAGCGTGACGATGCGCGGCAGGTTGGCCATGTCCGCGGCGAAGGCGCCGACGTCGTTGTACTTGCCGGTCACCTTGATGTCGATCGGCAGCTCGGCGTAGTAATCGCGGATCACTTCCTGGCCCGGCTTGAACAGCTCGAACTGCAGGCCGCGGCCGACGCCAGCCTGGTTGATGTCGGACAGCAGGTCCGCCATTTCCGACTTGCTCGGCAACTGCTTCTCGAGGCGGACGACGTACTGGTCCACCTGCGCCTTCTGGGCCTGCAGGGCGTCGAGGTTGATGGCCTGGGCCATCTTGATGCGGTATTCGTCGCGCAGGCTGGCTTCCTGGGCGGCGCCGGCTTCCTGTTCGATGAACTGGCCGTCCCAGTAGAAGAAGTAGCCGAGGCCGATGACGGCAGCCATCACGCCGGCCGCGCACAGCAGGCGCGGGGCCAGCGGCCACTGACCAGGCTGGCGGCCCTGCAGGTCCTGGAATTGCGCGGCGAGCTGGGCGCCGAGGTCTTTGAGATCGATATTCATGGTGCTCCCGCTGCCTTGGCGGCGCCTTGCGCCGGCACGCCGGTGCCGGTCCTGGCGTCCGCATCCTTTTCGCCCGGGCGCTTGATCGCCACGACCATGTGGAACTCGACCACCTTGCGGCTGGCCTTTCCTTGTCCCACGGTAGCGACCCGTACTTCGGTCAGATTCGGGTGCTCCAGCCACGGCGAGGCGCCGGACACGTTGCGCAGCAGTTCGGCGACCCGCTCCTGCGACTGGGCGTAGCCGTTCAGCGTCACCTTCTGGCCGTCCTGGCGGAACGACTTCAGGTACACGCCGTCCGGCGTCTGGCGCACCAGTTCGTCGAGCAGGTAGACCGGCTGGTTGCGGTCGCTCTGCAGGTCCTCGACCGCCTGCTGGCGCGCCTTCAGGGCCTCGATTTCTTCCTTGAGGGTCTTGATCTGGCCGATCTTCTTGTCCAGTTCCGCGCTGGCCTGCTTGAGCACCAGGTTGCGTTCGTTCTGGACCGAGATGCGGCTGGCATTGTAGGCGCCGACCAGCAGCACCACGGCGGCGCCGGCCGCGCCGCCCGCCGCCAGCATGGCCACGAACGCCGCCTGCTTCTGCTTGCGTTTGGCTTCGCGGTGGGGTAACAGGTTAATACGGATCATCAGCCGAACCTCCGCAGGGCCAGGCCGCAGGCCACCAGGTAGGCCGCGCCTTCCTGGCGCAACTGGTGTTCGCGCACCAGCGGGCCGTAGGACATGCCTTCGAACGGCGCCACGACGCTGCTCGGGATGCGGCTGCGGCTGCCGATCAGTTCGAGCAGGCCCGGCAGCGCGGCGCAGCCGCCGGCCAGGTAGATCTGGTCGATCCGGGTGTAGGGCGTGGAGGTGAAGAAGAACTGGATCGCGCGCGTGACTTCCAGCGCGGCGCTTTCCAGGAAGGGCGCAAGCAGCTCGGCGCGGTAGTTCTCCGGCAGGTCGTCGGCGCGCTTGCGGTTCTCCGCTTCCTCGAACGAGAGGCCGTAGGCGCGCACGATGTCCTGGGTCAGCGTATTGCCGCCGAAGGGCTGCTCGCGTTCGTAGATGGTGTCGCCGTCCTGCAGCACCGACACGTGGGTGGCCTGGGCGCCGATCTGGAACAGGGCCACGATCTGGCCCGGCTTGGCGCCCGGATGATCTTGCGTGAGCCGGCCGAGCGCGGCGCGCGCGGCGTAGGATTCGATGTCCATCACGGTGGCGGTGAGGCCGGCCGCTTCGGCAATCGCCACGCGGTCCTCGACCTTCTCGCGGCGCGCCGCGGCCAGCATGACTTCCATGTCTTCGCTCGAGGCCGGGGCCTGGCCGATCACGTCGAAGTCGAGACTGACCTCATCGAGTGCGAACGGGATGTACTGGCTGGCTTCCGACTCCACCTGCACTTCCAGCTGGTCTTCCGACAGGCCGGCAGGCAGGATGATTTTCTTGGTGATGACCGCGGCCGGCGGCATGCCCAGCGCCACATGCTTGGCCTTGGTGCCGCTTTTCTTCCAGACGCGGCGCACGGCCTCGGCCACCTGGTCGATGTTTTCGATGTTGCCGTCCACGACCGCGCCACGCGGCAGCGGTTCGGCGGCATAGCGCTCCAGACGGAACACACCCTTGCCGGCATCTTCCAGCTCGACCAGGCGAACACTGGAAGTGCTGATATCGAGCCCGGCCAGCGGCGGGCTGGATTTTCCGAACAAGGAACCTAGATTGATCACGAGCGTACTCCTCGGCTGCCCTTCCCACTGATGCGGGATAAGTATTGAACGCCCGCTTGGGGGATTTCTCTGTTAAAACCGTTGCTTAGTGCATATATATGAGGCACCGCGTTAGATCGTAGCGAAAAGGATTCACCCAGACAAGATATTTCTATGAGGGAACACATTAATCCGGCGCGTCCGCGCCACACTCTGGCAGAGAGTGTTATCACCCCTGCTACGACCGTTTCCGCCTTGATATTGTTTATCGTGTGAAGACTTAAGTTTGGGCTCAGCCATACGTGTATCGGGCATAAAACGGCTGCTTTATAATGAGGCGGTTCAACCAAGCGAAAGCCAGCATGAAAGAGAAACAAGCGTCCAAGGCGGGCGCATCGAAATACAGTCCAAAGCGCCTGATCCTGATGGCGCTCGGCGCCCTCAGCGGCCTGGCGGTCATCGGCGTCCTGGTGCTGGTGTTCGCGCTCGCGATGGCCTATCCGAACCTGCCCGCGCTCGACACCATTACCGACTACCGGCCGAAGATGCCGCTGCGGATCTTCACCGCCGATAACGTCCTGATCGGCGAATTCGGCGAGGAACGCCGCACCCTCGTGCGCTTCAAGGACATCCCGGACGTCATGAAGAAGGCGGTGCTGTCGATCGAGGACGACCGCTTCTATGAGCACAGCGGCATCGACTACTGGGGCATCCTGCGCGCGGCGTTCCGCAACGCCACTACCAGCACGCGCCAGGGCGCCTCGACCATTACCCAGCAGGTGGCGCGCAACTTCTTCCTGTCGTCCGAGCAGACCATGAAGCGCAAGGCCTATGAAGCGCTGCTGGCCTGGAAGATCGAGAAGAACCTGAGCAAGGACCAGATCCTCGAGCTCTACATGAACCAGATCTACCTGGGCCAGCGCGCCTTCGGCTTCCAGTCGGCGGCCCAGATCTACTTCGGCAAGGACCTGCGCGACATCAGCGTGGCCGAAGCCGCGATGCTGGCCGGCCTGCCGAAAGCGCCGTCCGCCTACAACCCGGTGGTCAACCCGACCCGCGCCAGGACCCGCCAGCAATACATCCTGCAGCGCATGCATTCGCTCGGCTACATCACCGACGCCCAGTACGCGCAGGCCAAGGACGAGCCGCTCAAGATCAAGACCGACAGCACCGCCTTCGGCGTGCACGCCGAGTACGTGGCCGAGATGGCGCGCCAGCTGGTCTACGAGCAGTTCAAGGAAGACACCTACACGCGCGGCCTGAACGTGTTCACCACCATCACCAAGGCCGACCAGGACGCGGCCTACCTGGCGGTGCGCCGCGGCGTGATGGACTACGAGCGGCGCCAGGCCTATCGCGGGCCGGAGTCGTATATCGACATACCGAAGAACAAGACCGAAGCGGATGAAGCCATCGAGGCCGAGCTGGCCGAACATCCCGACAGCGACAATCTTATTGCAGCCATTGTGCTGCAGGCCTCGCCGTCGAAGGTGACCGCCACCATCGCCTCGGGCGAGACCATCGAGATCAGCGGTCCGGGCCTGTCCTTCGCCAAGTCCTGGCTGTCCGAGAAGGCGGCGCCGAACCGCCGCCTGCGCCGGGGCGCCGTGATCCGCGCGATGCAGGACGACGAATCGAAATGGGTCATCACCCAGATGCCGGAAGTGGAATCGGCCTTCGTTGCGGCCAGCACCGAGGACGGCGCGATCCGTGCGCTGGTCGGCGGCTTCGACTTCAACCGCAACAAGTTCAACCACGTGACGCAAGCGTGGCGCCAGCCGGGCTCCTCGTTCAAGCCCTTCATCTATTCGGCGTCGCTCGAGCGCGGCCTGTCGCCGGCGACGGTCATCAACGACGCCCCGATCAGTTTTGACGCCGGCCAGACCGGCGGCCAGGCCTGGGAACCGAAGAACTACGACAACAAGTACGAAGGCCCGATGACCATGCGGCGCGGCCTGACGCAGTCGAAGAACATGGTCTCGATCCGCATCCTGAACAAGATCGGCGCCCGCTACGGCCAGGAATTCGCAACCCGCTTCGGCTTCGACGCCGACCGCAACCCTGCCTACCTGACGCTGGCCCTGGGCGCCGGCGCGACCACACCGCTGCAGATGGCCGGCGCCTACGCCGTGTTCGCGAACGGCGGCTACCGCATCAGCCCCTACATCATCTCGAAGGTGACCGACAGCGACGGCAAGGTGCTGTCGGAAGCGCGTCCGGAGCGCGCCGGGATCGAGGCCAACCGCGTGATCGACGCGCGCAACGCCTTCCTGGTCGACAGCATGCTCAAGGACGTGGTGCGCTACGGCACCGCGACCAAGGCGATGTCGCTGAAGCGCACCGACCTCGCTGGCAAGACCGGCACCACCAACGATTCCGTCGACGCCTGGTTTGCCGGCTACCAGCCGAAGCTGGTGGGCATCGCCTGGATCGGCTACGACCAGCCGAAGAACCTCGGCAACCGCGAGACCGGCGGCGGCCTGGCCCTCCCGATCTGGATCGGCTACATGGGCAAGGCGCTCAAGGGCGAAGAAATGGTCGAACGCGAAGTGCCGCCGGGACTGGTGCTGGCTAATGGCGAGTACTACTACGCCGAGACGCCGCCGGGCACCGGAGTGCATTCGCTCGACGTCGGCCCGCCGCCCGCGCCGGCCGAGCAGAAGCAGCGCGACGCGGTGAGGAACGAGTTGTTCTGATTGTTGACCATTTGGTAAAAACCGGATGCCGTTCAGGCTAGCCTGAACGGCATCGTCGTTTGTGGGTCGATGCCGGACGATCTCGATGACCGCGCTGCCTGCCATGACCCGGGATGCAGCACCACCTTAGGAGGCGTGCTCCGCCACGTGTTCGCGCACTGGCATCAGGCACGTGTCCGATATAAACCGGAACTTAGCTCGCCGCCCCCCGTCCTACGGATTACTGACGTCTTCAAACGCACGGGGACACGGCATGGAAGCATGAGTCGCGGGCACAAGCGTCCCGCAATTTGAACTGAAAGAATTGGCTAACTAGGAAGGACACGTCATGAAACGCATGATTGCAGTGTTAACGATGTCGCTTGTTCCCCTCTGGATTGGCGTCGCATCGGCACAGGCGCCGGCGCAGTCGGGCGCGCAGCCCCCCGCCGCTCCGGTCGCCGGCACGACGCCTCTCGGCGTCACCGTGGTGGAGATGGAAGCGGCTGTCGTCGGCTGGAGCGCCAAGCGAGACTTGCTCGGCAAGACCGTGGTCAACGACAAGAACGACAAGATCGGCAAGGTCGACGACCTGATCATTTCTCCAAGCAAGGATGGCAAGTCGCCCGCAGCCTCGTATGCCATTATCGGCGTGGGTGGCTTCCTGGGCATCGGCAAACGGGACGTTGCCATCCCGGCGGCGCAGTTGAAGGTCCAGGATAAAAAACTGAGCTTGCCTGGTGCGACGAAGGATGCACTGAAGGCCTTGCCGCCATTTGAGTACCAGGGCAGGTAAGCCTGCCCTGGGGGGGAAGCATGGCGGAGCTCGGTGTGCTCTTCCCGATCGAGGCGTTCAGCGGCAACCAGCATTTTGTCCTGCGGTTTCTCGAGACGGTACGCTCGATCGGTGTCAACCACGTCGGCCACCCAACCCTGAGCCATACTGGGGTTCCTGCACGATCAAGTACCTTGATAAAACTCAAACTCACGACCGGGTATCGGACTACGGTGGTAAGTTCCTTGCGCCGGCGGTACCGGTGCGAATGAGCAAGATGCAGAGGCAAACATCATGGCTACGACGAAACTCGATAAAGTGGCATGGCAGAAAACCTTCGACCAGATGTCGACATCGCAGCTGGTCGGCAAGGAGGTCGACATCGAAGTGATCGGGCTACAAATCGGCGCCCAGATCGAGCAGGAGTGGATTCAGTTGCTGGGCATTACCTACGACCCCAAGAACGATCTCATCGAAATTCTCGTCGAGGGCCTCGATCACCTGATCCGCAAGCCGCGCGAAGTCTGGGTCGATCATGGCGCCGCCGGACTGGGGAGCATCGAAGTGATCGACGCCGACGACGTGCGTCAGATTATCCGGCTGCGCGAGCCGCTGATGCTACCCTTCTCCGGCACGGCGTGATGCAGCTACGGATCAATCAGGAGCAAGCAGGAGTTCATCATGGCACGCAAATATATCGATTGCCGCGCCGTCCCCAGCACGACCAATTGCAGCGTGACGATCGCGGCCGATAGCGAACAGGAGTTGCTGGATGTGGCGGTCCAGCACGCCGTGGCACAGCACGGCCACCCGGACACGCCGGAACTCCGCAACCAGTTGAAGCAGGCAATGCACGAAGGTATCCCGCCTCCCTAGAAAGGGCAGCCACTCAGAACTGCTCCGCCGTCACCGGTCTCCCGAACAGGAAGCCCTGAAACGCACGACATCCGTGCATGGCGAGAAAGTTCCGCTGGTCCGCCGTTTCCACGCCTTCCGCGATCGCTTCCAGTCCCAGCGTGTGGCTTAGCCCAAGGATCGTGCGCGCGGTCGCGGCGTCGTTCGGGTCGGTGAGCACGTCGCGCTCGGTGGTAAAGGTGGCGAGGCCTTCCTCCGTGGGGAAGATGCGCACGTCCTTCCATGCCTGCAGCGGGGAATAGTATTCCTCGAACGCAGTCGGCTGCCTGCGCTCCATCGCCGACTCGTACTGCGCCCCGAAATCCGTCCCCGCCAGCTCCGGATGCGCATCCCACAGTACCTTGCCGAGCAACTCGTGGCGCGGGCGCCTCAGCAGCCGCTCGGCCGCTTTGTTCAGGTACGTGAACCGCCATTGCCTGTCCAGCGTGTAGAACGCATCGGCCATGGCTTCCAGCGTCCCCAGGAGCGTGCGCGACATCGCCTGCAACGTTTCGATCGATTGCCGTATCTCCGTGATGTCCTGTAGTGTCTCTGCGAGGCTCAGCTTGCCGGTATCGTCGCGGCACGGCACCCCATGGAAGCGCACATGGCGTACCGTACCGTCTGGCTGGCTAGTGTCGGCTCGCCGGCACGCTACGCGAAGGAGCTGGTGATTTGTTATGCTGTCCTCAGTTTCAGGCACCAGAAAGTCCCTCCCGCGCGTCACGACCATCCGCGCAACAAGGCTATCGCAGGAGAGCAGCCATGAGCGGCACAGTGAGATGGACGTGGGACCTGCAGCAGCTGTGGAGGCTCAAACATGACAGGAACAATCATGCGCAACACGCAACTTCCTTCCGGAGAGCAGGTGCCGGTGCTCGGCCTGGGGACCTGGCACATGGGCGAGCATCCCGAACGCCGCCAGGACGAACTCGATGCGATACGGTTCGCCATCGACAACGGGATGAAACTCATCGACACCGCGGAAATGTACGGCGACGGCGCCGCCGAGGAACTGGTCGGCGAGGCGCTCGGCGGCCGCAGGGCCGATGCCTTCATCGTCAGCAAGGTGCTGCCCCACCATGCGTCGCGGCGTGGAACGGTCGCCGCCTGCGAGAACAGCCTGCGCCGGCTGGCCACCGATTACCTTGACATGTACCTGCTGCACTGGCCTGGCGCGATTCCGCTCGAAGAGACGCTGGAGGCCTTCGATGCACTGCTGCGCACGGGGAAAATCCGTTACTGGGGCGTCAGCAATTTCGACACGCCGGACATGGAGGAACTGGCCGCCCTGCCTGGAGGGAATGGGGTGGCGACCAACCAGGTGCTGTATAACCTGATGCGGCGCGGCGTCGAGTTCGACCTGATGCCCTGGTGCGGGCAGCGGAGACTTCCCATCATGGCGTATTCTCCGCTCGAGCAGGGACGCCTGCTCGGCAATCCCGAGCTGCTGCGTCTTGCGCAAGACTATTCCGCCACGCCCGCACAGATCGCTTTGCGATGGGTATTGCGCAACGACTCGACGATCGCGGTGCCGAAGGCCGGCACACCTCGGCACGTCAGGCAGCTTCGCAGCGCGCTCGACATACCGCTGTCGCCGCAGGACATCGCGGCACTGGATCGTGCCTTCCCGCCCCCAAGACGGAAAATGCCGCTGGAAATGATCTGACGCTTAGCGCGACGGCGCGAACACCGCGCGCACGCAGCCGTCTTTCGTATGCCTGAACATGTCGTAGGCAGCCTGCAGGCTGCCATGTCGAGAGCTCCGGCTCAGCCCAGCGCCACCGGCGCCCCGCCCTGCTCCGTCACATACTGCGACAGCGAGGCGAACAGTTCGGTATCGTCACGCGTGTTGCGCCACTGGTCGCCCACGCGCTTGTAGTGGAAGCCGCCCGAGCGCGCCGCCACCCACATTTCCTGCAGCGGGGCCTGGCTGTTGATGATGATCTTCGACGCGTTGTCGAGGAATTCGACTTCCAGAACATTGCCGCTGCGCTTGCACTCGACGTCGATCACGTCATCGTCATTGAGCTTGTCGAGGCAGGCCTCGATGCGGTCGAGGGTGCTTTCGGCCAGCGCCAAAAATTCGGATTCGGTCATGCTACACTCCAAAGTCTGCTAATCAAACCACCATTCTAATCGTGAAGTCCACCATCGCACTTCTTTCCAGCGCGGCCGTGTTTGCCGCCCTGGCCGGCTGTGGCCAGACGGGGCCGCTCTACATGCCGAATCCGCCCGCCAAGCCGGATCCCGCTGCCACTGCCGCCGCCAATCCACTGCCTGCCCAGCCAGTTCCATCCAACAACGCCTCCGTCCCGGCCCCGACCAAATAAAGCTCGTCTCCATGTCGCATTTCCAGTACCAGAACGGCGTCCTGCACGCCGACAGCGTTTCCCTGTCCGCCATCGCCGACGAGTTCGGCACGCCGACCTACGTCTATTCGAAAACCGCGCTGCTGGAAAACTTCGGCGCCTATGCCGATGCCTGCCGCGGCCGCGATGCGCTCGTGTGCTATGCGATGAAGGCCAATTCGAACCTGGCCATCCTCGACCTGCTGGCGCGTGCCGGCGCCGGCTTCGACATCGTCTCGGGCGGCGAACTGCTGCGCGTGATCGCGGCCGGCGGCGACCCGGGCAAGACCATCTTCTCGGGCGTCGGCAAGACCGTCGACGAGATGCGGCTGGCGCTGGAAAAAGGCATCCTGTGCTTCAACGTCGAATCGATCCCCGAGCTGCATCGCCTCAACGACGTGGCCGGCAGCATGGGCAAGCGCGCACCGGTCTCGCTGCGCGTGAATCCGAACGTGGACGCCAAGACCCACCCCTACATCGCCACCGGCCTGAAGGCCAACAAGTTCGGCGTGGCCTTCGACGACGCGCTGGAGACCTACCGCGCAGCAAGCGCGCTGCCGAACCTGGACGTGGTCGGCATCGACTGCCATATCGGCTCGCAGCTGCTGGACGATGCGCCGCTGCTGGAAGCGCTGGACAAGCTGATCGAGCTGATCGACACCCTGGCGGGCGAAGGCATTGTGCTGCACCACTTGGACATCGGCGGCGGCCTGGGCGTGAACTACGGCGCCGAAGGCGACAAGCCGCCAGTGCCGGTGGGCGACTACCTGGGCCGCCTGTTCGCCCGCATCGACGCCTGGCGCGCCGAAAAACATGAGGGCAGGCCGATCAAGGTGATCTTCGAACCGGGCCGCTCGATCGTGGCCGATACCGGCGTGCTGCTCACCAGGATCGAATTCCTGAAGCCGGGCGTGGAAAAGAACTTCGCCATCGTCGACGCGGCCATGAACGACCTGATGCGCCCGACCCTGTACCAGGCCTGGATGGGCGTGCAGCCGGTCAGCCCGCGCGAAGGCGACAAGCTGAGCTACGACGTGGTGGGCCCGGTGTGCGAATCGGGCGACTGGCTGGCGCGCGAGCGCGCGCTGAACGTCGAGCCGGGCGACCTGCTGGCGATCATGACCGCCGGCGCCTACGGCATGACCATGGCCTCGAACTACAACACCCGCGGCCGCGCGGCCGAGGTGATCGTCGATGGCGACACGGTGCATGTGATTCGCCAGCGCGAGAATCCGGCGGATTTGTTTGCCCTCGAGTCCATGTTGAAGTAACCCGTAGGGTGGGCGGGTTTCCCGCCCACGCGTTCAAATCTCGGCAGCACTGTGGTAACGCGTTCTTTAGTTGAACGCGTGGGCGGCATAGCCGCCCACCCTACGCGATCGCGGTCTTCTTTGCGTACTTCCAATACACGCGCATCCCCAGCAGCACCGCCACGATCACCCCAAAAATGATCGGCTCCTGGAAATCGTTCTTCCCCGCCTTCATCCACCAGAAATGCAGGATGCCCAGCGGCGCGATCAGGTAGATCAGCCGGTGCAGCCATTGCCAGCGCTTGCCGCCCAGGCGCCTGACCATGGCATTGGTGCTGGTCGCCGCCAGCGGAATCAGCAAGACAAACGCGATGAAGCCCACCGTGATGAAGGGCCGCTTGAGCACATCCTTCAGCATCCCTGCGATGTCGAAGAAATGGTCGAACCAGAAGAAGCAGGTGAAGTGCAGCAGCGCGTAGAAGAAGGCGAACAGCCCCAGCATGCGGCGCAGCTTGATGATCCAGTTCCAGCCGCTCAGGCGCCGCAGCGGCGTCACCGCCAGGCCGATGCACAGGAAGTACAGGGTCCAGTCGCCGGTACCGCGCGTGAGGTATTCGAGCGGCTCGACCGGCACCTGCCGCACCACCAGCCAGGCCATGCGCAGGAACGGCAGCAAGGCCAGCGCGAACACGGCCACCTTGATCGCCGTGAGCTGTTTCGGCGAGGGCGTGAAGGCCATCAGAAGAACTTCTTCAGGTCCATGCCGCCGTACAGCGACGCGACCTGGTCATAGCCGTTGAACATCAGGGTCTTGCGCTTGGCCTTGAAGAAGCCATCCTCGCCGATGCGGCGTTCGCTGGCCTGCGACCAGCGCGGGTGGTCGACATTCGGGTTCACGTTCGAATAGAAGCCGTATTCGTTCGGCGCCGAGTCGTTCCAGGCGGTGCGCGGCTGGCGGCTCACCAGGCGAATCCTGACGATCGACTTGGCCGACTTGAAACCGTACTTCCACGGCACGACCAGGCGCACCGGCGCGCCGTTCTGGTTGGGCAGCACCTGGCCGTACATGCCGACCGTGAGCAAGGTGAGCGGGTGCATGGCCTCGTCCATGCGCAGGCCTTCGACATACGGCCAGTCGAGCACCGGGCTGCGCAGCCCCGGCATTTGGCGGCGATCGGCCAGGGTGGTGAATTCGACGAACTTCGCATTGCCCGTCGGCTCGACCTGCTTCAGGATGGTCGAGAGCGAATAGCCGACCCAGGGAATCACCATCGACCAGCCCTCGACGCAGCGCAGGCGGTAGATGCGCTCCTCCAGCGGCGCGAGTTTCAGGATGCGGTCGATGTCGAGCGTAACGGGCTTCTTCACCTCGCCCTCGATCGTCACCGTCCATGGACGGGTGCGCAGCGTGTGCGCGTTCTCGGCCGGGTCGCCCTTGTCCAGGCCAAACTCGTAGAAGTTGTTGTACGAGCTGGCGTCCTTGAAGGAAGTCTGCTGTTCCTGGGTGGACAGGGCCGCGTTGCGCGCGGCGGGGAGTTTCACGCCTTGCGCGAAGGCTTCGCGGTTGGCCATCTCCCACATGCCGCTGCCCACCGCGGCGGTGGCGGCGATGCGGGCGATGAACTGCCGGCGGCCTTCATAGACCTCGCGCGGCGTGATCTCGGACGGATACGGGAGGTCGATCCCGTTCGGACTGCGTTTGAAAAGCATGGTGGACTCCGCTGCAGTAGAGACATCAGATTACACCAGGTGGCTTAAGTGCACGTTAGCACCCCAACCAGCCCGGCAAGGAGGCGGCCCGGCGCCTGGACAAAAGTGCGTCAGGCCGCCTGCTCGCCTACCCGCAAGGAAAGGCAAGCGTGAAACGGGTTTCGGGACCATCGGCGCCTACACTTGCCTTACCGCCGTGCAGGGTCATGATGGCGTTGACGATGGATAGACCCAGGCCGGTCGAGCCCTCGGCGTCGCTGCGCGCGCTGTCGACCCGGTAGAAGCGTTCGAACAGGTGTACCAAGTGTGCGCGCGGGATGGGTGCGCCGCGGTTGGTCACGCTCAGCTCCATCATGCCGCCACGCTCCTGCGCCTGCAGCGTGATCACGCTGCCCTCGTCGGCATGGCGCACCGCATTCGACACCAGGTTGGCCAGCGCCCTGCGCACCAGCGCGGGGTCCGCCGGGAAACTACCTTCTCCGGCACAGTGCAGGCGCAGGCCCCGCTCCTCGGCCATGCCCTCGTAAAAATTCGCCACCCGCTGCAGTTCGTCCAGCGCCACCAGCGGCCTGCGCACCAGGATGACTTCGTCCTGGCCCGCGCGCGCCAGGAACAGCATGCTGTCGATCATGCGGGCAAGCCGCTCCAGTTCCTCGATGTTCGATCCGACCAGGGCTTCGTATTCCGCCGTACTGCGCGCCTGCGCCAGCATCACCTGGCTCTGGCCGATCATGTTGGCGACCGGCGTGCGGAATTCGTGCGCCAGGTCGGCGGAAAAACCCGACAGCCTTGCATACCCCTCCTCCAGCCTGCCCAGCATGGCATTGAAGGCGTCGATCAGCGGACGCAGTTCCGCCGGCGCCGCGGCGATGTCGAGCCGCTGCGCCAGCTTGCCGGGTGCGACCTGCGCGGCATGCTCGGCCACCTTGCGCAGGGGACGCAGGCCGCGGTGCAGCATCAGGGCCGCCAGCACGGCGGCGGCCAAGGCGCCGACGGCGCCTGCGGCGACGATCCGTTCGCGGTAGCGGGCAAACATGGCCGTGCGCTCGCCGTAGACGCGCGCCACCACCACGGTCACCGGCAGTGCACCCAGGCGCGCCTTGCCCGCCACGACGCTGCCGGGAATACTGCCGCGCGCCGTCCATCGGCTCAGCACTGTGGGTTCCGGAGAAGGCAAGGGGAAGCGTTCTCCGGACGGGTTGATGTCGGCCAGTACCGCATTGCCGGGCGCAAGGATGCGCACCAGGGAGTTTTCCTGGCCGCTCATGGTGTCGCGGAAGAAGTCGGGCTGCGAGCGCACCAGCTCGGCCGCGCCCGGCCTGCCCAGCAGGATCTGGATCTGGCGCAGCTTGCCCAGCAGCTGGAGATCGTCGCGCCGCGTGATCTCGGCCACGAAAGCGTGGTACAGGTAGGCGCCCAGGCCGGCCGTGGTCAGCGCTACGAGC
Source organism: Telluria sp. PB2R4 (assembly GCF_059685695.1). Lineage (NCBI taxonomy): Bacteria > Pseudomonadati > Pseudomonadota > Betaproteobacteria > Burkholderiales > Oxalobacteraceae > Telluria > Telluria sp. PB2R4. The sequence goes on from NZ_JCASIC010000003.1 coordinate 67,020, forward strand.
AGCACGAACATGGCAGTGACCTGCAGGGTGAGCGAGTGCCGCAGGGCGCCTGTCATGGCTGGGCCTGCGCTTCGCAGACATAGCCCATGCCACGCCGCGTGTGGATCAGCTTTTGCGGGAAGGGATCGTCGATCTTGCGCCGCAGGCGGCGCACGGCGGCATCGATGACGTTGGTATCGCTGTCGAAGTTCATGTCCCATACCTGGGAAGCGATCAGCGCGCGCGACAAGACCTGCCCCTGGCGCCGCGCCAGCAGGTGCAGCAGGGCGAATTCCTGGGCGGTCAGGGCAATGGTGTCGCTTCCACGGCGCACCCGGCGCCGCAGCACGTCGATCTCGAGGTCGGCGATCCGGATCAGTTCCTCCTCGCGTACCGGACCGCGCCGCAGCAGCGTACGGATGCGCGCCACCAGTTCGACGAAGGCGAAGGGCTTCACCAGGTAGTCGTCGGCTCCGAGCTCGAGCCCGCGCACGCGGTCCTGCACTTCGTCGCGCGCCGTCAGGAACAATACCGGCACTTGCTCGGTTGCCGGATCGGCCCGCAGGGCCTCCAGCACTTGCCAACCGTCCATGCGCGGCAGCATGACGTCCAGCACCACCAGCTCCAGCTCCTCTTCGCGCGCAATCGCCAGGCCATCGCGGCCGTTGCGCGCCAGCCGGACGCCAAAGCCCGACTCGGCCAGGCCGCGCAGCAGGTAGTCGCCGGTTTTCGGCTCGTCTTCGATCACGAGGATGGTCATGGCGCTGGATGGAAACAAAACCCCATTCTAGGCCGATCCCGCCTGGCCAAACATGACAACTTTGTCATCCGGCAGTCATGCGGGCGTCGGGGCCGCCCTGCGACCATGTGCTTCGTTTCCACATCGACAGACCACCATGCCCAAGAACACCTTCCTCCTACTCGCCCTGCTGGCCACCTTGCCGGCCCACGCCGGGCTGGACCAGCATCCGGACCTGGACCTGAAAGCGGCCAGGCGCCTGGCCGACGGCGCCCAACAAGCCTGCCGCAGCCAGGGACGGGCAATTGCCGTCGCGGTGCTCGACCGTGGCGCGCACGTGCTGGTGCTGCAGCGCGAGAGCAGCGTCGGTCCGCACAATGCCGAAGCGAGCCGGCGCAAGGCCTATACGGCCCTGTCGACCCGCAAGCCTACCCTGGCGCTGGCGCGCGATGCCCAGTCCACACCGGATGCGCGCAACCTGGCCAACCTGCCCGAATTGCTGCTGCTCGGCGGCGGCGTCCCCCTGCTGGTGCAGGGCAAGCCGGTCGGCGCGATCGGCGTCGCCGGCGGCGGCGGGGCTGTGAACGACCATGCCTGCGCGCTCGCCGCCCTCAAGGCCGTGCCCGAACTCGATCAAGTCCAATGATGCATTTATCCAAGGAGAACACCATGCGCACCATCCAGCACCTCGCCCTCGCCGCCACCCTCGCCTGCTCTGCCCTGACGGCGAGCGCCGCCGCGCAGAATCCGCTGAGCGTCCACGTCCTCGATCTGCAAAGCGGAAAACCGACCGCCGGCATCGCGGTCACGCTGGAGCGGCAGGTGGATGGAAAATGGCGCGAACTGGCCAGCGGCGTCACCAATGCGCAGGGCCGGGTTGCCGCCCTCTATCCGGAAGGCCAGGCGATGCCGGCCGCGCAGTACCGGATCGTGTTCAAGACCGGCGAGCACTACGCCCGCCAGGGGCAGCCGACCTTCTTCCCGCGCATCCCGGTCGAATTCACCGTGGATGCGCCGGCGCAGCACTATCACATCCCCTTGTTGCTAAGCCCCTTCGGCTACTCGACCTACCGAGGCAACTGAGGCGTTTACAGTTCGCCGTAGGAGTGCAGCCCCGACAGGAACATGTTCACGCCCAGGAAGGCGAAGGTCGTCACCAGCAGGCCCACCACCGACCACCACGCCGCCACGCGGCCGCGCAGGCCCGACATGAGGCGCATGTGCAGCCAGGCCGCGTAGTTGAGCCAGACGATCAGGGCCCAGGTTTCTTTCGGGTCCCAGGACCAGTAGCCGCCCCAGGCTTCGGCTGCCCACAGCGCGCCCAGGATGGTGGCGACGGTGAAGAACGCGAAGCCGACCGAGATCGACTTGTACATGACGTCGTCCAGCACCTCCAGGCTTGGCAGGCGGTCGGCCAGGATGCCGTGCGATTTCAGCAGGTAGGCGGTGCCGACCATGGCGGCCAGCGCGAAGGTGCCGTAGCCGATGAAGTTGGCCGGCACGTGGATCTTCATCCACCAGCTCTGCAGCGCCGGCACCAGCGGCTGGATCTGGGCGGCGTCGCGCGACACCGTGTACCACAGCAGGAAGCCCACCGCGGCCGCGATGATCAGGAGCACGAAGGCGCCCAGCTGGCGGGTGGCGTAGCGCTGCTCGTAGTACAGGTAGAACATCGCGGTGATGATGGCGAACAGGATGAACACTTCGTACAGGTTCGACACCGGAATGTGGCCGACGTCGGGGCCCATCAGGTAGGACTCGTACCAGCGCACCATCATGCCGACCGAGCCCAGCACCACGCCCGCCCAGCACAGCTTGCTGCCGATCGCGCCGCCGAATTCCGAGCGGCTGAGCAGGCCCAGCCAGTAGAACACGGTCGAGAACACGAACAGCGCGCTCATCCACAGGATGGCGGACTGGCTCGACAGCATGTATTTCAGGAAGAATTTCTGGTTGGCGGCATCGATGGCGCCGCCGTACAACGAGATCGCCCACAGCGACAGCACGGCCACCAGCGGCATCAGCCAGCGCATCGGCTTCCAGTGCCAGCCCAGCAGCGCGAAGGTGGGCGCGCTGAGCACCAGGATCACCTGCTCATAGATGTCCATGTGGTGCGCGTAGCGGTTCAGCGCGAACAGCGCAGCAGCCAACAGGCCGGCGCCGTACAGCCAGTCGATCGCGTTCAGGCCGCGGAAGAAACCCGGCTGCTGGACATAGGCTTGCGTCTGGCCCGCTTGATTTTGCGACAGTTCCATCATGGTCTCCAATACCGCGGCATCAGGCCCGCTGCGGCAGTTTGTCTTTCAAATCGTCGAATTCGCGCTCGAAATCGAGCGTCTTGCGCTGGGTGCTCATGGCCATCAGCGCATGTGCGCCCTGTTCGGTATCACGGACCCACACCCAGATGCGCCGTTCACGAATATAAAACATTGCGAACACGCCGGCTACCAGCAATATGCAGCCGAGGTAGACGATGTTCTTGCCCGGCGAACGGGTCAACTGCAGCACCGACGCCTTCACCTCGACAAATTCGTCCAGCTGCAGGTAGACCGGGGCGCCGTAGAACACGCTGTCCGACAGCGCATTGGTGGCCAGCTGCAGGAAGCGGCCATTGGCTTCGGTCGCCTCGACCGGCGCCAGGCCGGCGCGTGCATTGGCGGCCTGCCACAGCTCCCACAGGGCGCCGTTGAGCATCTTCATGAAGATGGCGGCGGCCTTTTCCTGTTCCGCCGGCGGGATCTTCTCGAGGAATTGCGACACGCCGATGAAACCACCGCGGCCGCCCTCGCCCGAAAAGATCGCCAGGGTCCGGGCGGCGGATTCTTCCAGCTGGCTGCTCAAGCCGCCTTGCGCCCGCTGCTCCGGCGCCAGCGCGCGCGCCGCATAACGCCTGGCCGCTTCAACCCGCAGTTCGGGATCGGCCAGCGCGGCGCGCAGGCGCATCCAGCTGCGCACGCTGTACTCGGCGTCGGCCGGAATACGCAGGAAGCTGAAGTTCTCCGACGGGCTTGAACGCACGCCGGCCAGGTAGACCTGGGCGCCGTCGAGCGTCAGGGGCTGCATGTAGTTCATGAACTCGCGCGCCTGGCCGGTCTTGTCGCGCAGCTTGTACTGCACGCTGGGGCCCACGTTCTTCATGTCCTTCGCGTTATCGTTGCGGGCCGCCGAGCCCGAAGCCTTGCCGAGGGTCGACGTCAGCTGCTCGTTGAACGTGGTGTTCTTCGCCACCGCGCGCGCATCCTGGCTGGCGGCGATGTTCTCGACGTTGAACGGACGGAAGCCGGACCACTCCACCGACCAGGTCTCGTTCCCCTGCTTCAGTTCGGTGGCCGAGCCGACCGTGCCCTCGATCTGGAAGGCTTTGTCGGCGGTGCCGCTCATCGGGAAGCCGGTGAGCTTGAGCTTGCTGCCGCCGTCGTCGAAGCTCGACTGGTAGACGGCGATGCCCTTGTAGATCAGCGGATGGTTCACCTTGATCGTGGCCGGGAAGGTCTTGCCGGTGTCGGGGTCATGCACCACGACATCGCTGGCGAACAGCTTGGGCATGCCGGTCGAGTAGAAATCGATGTGGAATTTTTGCAGCTTGATCGAGAACGGCAGTTCCTGCACCAGCACGCCCGAGGCTTGCGGCAGCAAGGCGGTGTTCGAGGTCTGGCCTTCGGCGATCAGGGTGTTGCCGCGAAAGCTCGGGTTGTTCAGGCCGAGGCGGTGCTGGGCCGGAATGTCGGCGATCACGCCGCTGCCGCCGAACGGCGTCTTCCCGAGGAACCACTGCTGGAACTTGACCGGCAGTTCCGAGTCAAGCATGCCGCCCAGCAGGATCACGATGATGGACGTATGCGCGAAGATGTAGCCGAACTTGTTGCCGGCGCCCTTCTTGGCCGCCACCAGCATGCCACCCTCTTTCTCGACCAGCTTGACCGCGTAGCCGGCATGGCGCAGGCGTTCGGCGGTCTGGGTTGCAAGTTCGGTGCGGGCCAGCGGCGCGGTCCATTCGAGCTTGTGGTGGAAATTGCGCAGCGATTCTTCGCGCACTCCCTCGCGCCAGCTGCGCATGTCGCGCACCATCTTCGGTGCATTGCGCACCACGCACAGGCCGGTGGAGACGATCAGGAAGACCAGGATCAGCAGGAACCACCAGCTCGAGTACACGCTGTACAGGCCGACCTTGTTGAATACCTCGAACCAGAAGGGCCCAAACTGGTTGACGTAGTTCGGCATCGGCTCGTTCTGCTTGAGCACGGTGCCGATCACCGAGGCGATGGAGACGATGCTCAAGAGGCTGATGGCGAAGCGCATCGACGACACCAGCTCGACCGCTTCGGCGAACCCGCGGCGGCGGGTGTTCAGTTCAATTCCGGTGGTACTCATTTTTACGTCCCTACAGCCTCGTGAAGCTCAGCAAATCTGGCAGAGCATACCGCAGTTGTAGGGTGGGCGGGTCCCCCGCCCACGCGGTGATCGTTACAAGGGGAAACGTCGCGAATGTGCCGAGGGTGGTTGGACGCGTGGGCGTTCGTAATTTCGGGCATTGCCCGAAGTTACCCCGCCCACCCTACGAGAAACGCAGCGCCGGTTATTTCAGGCCCGCGATATAGTCCGACACCGCCTTCATTTCTTCCGGCGACATGCGCTGCGCGAGCGTGCTCATCTGCACACTGTTCTTGCGGGTGCCGTTCTTGAATGCGTCCAGCTGGGCGTAGGTGTAGTCCTGGTGCTGGCCCGACAGGCGCGGATACTGGACCGGGATGCCGTTGCCGGTGGCGCCGTGGCAGCTGGCGCAGGCGGCGACGCCCTTCTCGGCGATGCCGCCCCGGTAGATCTTGCGGCCCAGCTCGACGGTGTCCTTGTTCTTGGCGGCGCCCGGCTTGACTTTCTGGGTGGCGAGGTAGGCGGCGATGTGGCGCTTCTCGTCCTCGGTCAGCATCTTGGCGTAGGTCGTCATGACCGGGTTCTGGCGGTTCGGGGTGGTGAAGTCGACCAGCTGCTTGTGGGTGTAGGCTTCGAACTGGCCCGACAGCTTCGGGTTGGCGACGATGGTCGAGTTGCCGGCGGCGCCGTGGCAGGACATGCAGGCCGGCAGGCCGCGCGCGGCATCGCCCGCGTCGTACAGGGTTCCGCCCTTGGCCGGGTCGGCCTTGGCGACAGCGGCAGGTGCTGCAGGTGCGGCGGCTGCGGCGCTACCTGCGCCCAGGGCCAGGGATGCAACCAATAAGGACTTCAAAAGCGGAAACGTCAAACGATTCATTCAAGCACCCTGAAAAAGTCAAAAACAAATTTTGGATTTACAGTGGAACAGTGCAACGGCCTTACTGGTTCAACCCCTTATTGTACAATAGCTTTGTTTCCCCATCGCCATTTCGTTGTCATTCAAACCTTTCCCTATGTCCAAACTTTGGCAAGCCCGGTTCTTCACGACCGTTAATCAGCTGCGCGATCTCCCGGGCACCACCGTGCCGGAAATCGCCTTCGCCGGGCGCTCGAACGCGGGCAAATCCACGGCGATCAATATTCTGACGAACCAGAAGGGCCTGGCGTTCGCCTCCAAGACCCCTGGCCGCACGCAGCACATCAATTACTTCTCGATCGGCGGCGCCCATGTGGGCCAGCACCGCAAGGACCCGACCATCGTCGACGAGATCCGCGCCCTGCTGGTCGACCTGCCGGGCTACGGCTATGCCGAGGTGTCGGGCACGGCCAAGCTGCACTGGCAGAAGCTGCTGGGCGACTACGTCCAGCGCCGCGACCAGCTGGCCGCCCTGGTCCTCATCATGGATTCGCGCCGTCCGTTCACCGACCTCGACGTGCAGATGCTCGAATGGTTCGCCCCGACCGGCAAGCCGATCCACTGCATCCTGACCAAGGCGGACAAGCTCAACCAGAACGAGAAGGCCAACGTGCTGCGCCAGGCACGCCAGATCCTCGACAGCTATGTCGACGAAGACGGCGAAGGCTTCCCGTTCACGGTGCAGCTGTTCTCGGCGCTCAAGCGCATCGGCATCGAAGAGGCGGACGCCAAGATCCAGGAGCTGCTGGGGCTGGACGTCGAGGACGAAGTCGGCGAGGACGTGGCCGACTCCGCACCGGAAGCCGGCGACGCGCAATAATCCATTATCAGGGCAAAGCTCATGACCATCATCGTTCCCGCCACCTACCCCGCCGCCCGCATGCGCCGCATGCGCCGCGACCCGTTCTCGCGCGCCCTGATGCGCGAGAACGTGGTCACCAGCGCGGACCTGATCTACCCGGTCTTCATCCTCGACGGCGAGAACCAGCGCCAGCAGGTGGCCTCGATGCCGGGGGTGGAACGGGTGTCGGTCGACCTGCTGCTGAAGGTGGCCGAGGAAGCCGTGGCGCTGGGCATCCCGATGCTGGCGCTGTTCCCGGTGGTCGATGCCTCCCTGAAAACCTACGACGGTGTCGAGGCGACCAATCCGGAAGGCCTGGTGCCGCGCGCCGTGCGCGAACTGAAGAAGAACTTCCCGCAACTGGGCATCATGACCGACGTGGCGCTCGACCCTTACACGACCCACGGCCAGGACGGCCTGCCGGACGAGAACGGCTATATCGTCAACGACAAGACCATCGAGATGCTGATTCGCCAGTCGCTGGCGCAGGCGGAAGCCGGCGTCGACGTGGTGGCGCCGTCGGACATGATGGACGGCCGGATCGGCGCCATTCGCAATGCGCTCGAAGCGAACGGCCACATCCATACCCGCATCATGGCCTACTCGGCCAAGTATGCCTCCAGCTTCTACGGCCCCTTCCGCGACGCGGTCGGATCAAGCGCCAACCTGGGCAAGGCGGATAAAAACACCTACCAGATGGACCCGGCCAACAGCGACGAAGCCCTGCGCGAAGTGGCGCTCGACCTGGCCGAAGGCGCCGACATGGTGATGGTCAAGCCGGGCATGCCCTACCTGGACGTGGTGCGCCGGGTAAAAGACGAGTTCAAGGTGCCGACCTTCGCCTACCAGGTCAGCGGCGAGTACGCGATGCTGAAGGCGGCGGCGCAGAACGGCTGGCTCGATCACGACAAGGTCATGATGGAGTCGATGATGGCCTTCAAGCGGGCTGGTGCCGACGGCGTGCTGACCTATTTTGCGCTGGAGATTGGGCGCAAGCTGAAAGCGCTGGGCTGACTCACCTGTTGTACGTATGAAAAACGGTGCTTGAAGCACCGTTTTTTGTTTGCCCTGTTAAAGCCATGTGTCCTCAACGCCACTGCGGTGGCGGCTTATATTCCGGGAACATTTCCTTGAACAGGAAAGTCATGAGCTGGTCGGTATCCTGCGGCCGCGCGCTCAGCTTGACGATGCGCCCCAGGCGGTGCGAATCCCACTCGAAGTCGCCGGTCTTCTCGCGACGGATCAGCTCGATCATCTTCTTGACCACGGCGATCTCGATGTCCGGCTCGCTGCCCTGCTCCACCGTCACCTGCGTCAGCCAGCGGCGCTGGAAGTTCGGGTTCCAGCCGCGGAACTTCAGGTCCATGCTGTGGAAGGTCTTGTTCGATACCGAGAACACGCCGCCGGACTCGTTGCGGTCTTCGCGGCCACGGCCGTTGATGGCGGCGATGTTGGCCAGCGCATTGCGCATTCCCTTGGCCGATTCGCTCTCTTCGGCCGCCGGCTGCTCGCTGCCGCTGGCGGCGCCGCGCTGGCGGCGGCGTGCCTCGATGAAGGCCTGCATGTCGACCGGTTGTTCCTGGTCGAACTTTTGCTGCGGCTTGGTTTCCTTGACCGGCTCTTCCGGCGGGGTGGTGATGGTGTCCGGCAGGCGCGCGATCTCGATGCGTTCCTGGCGCGGCACCGGAACCGGTTTGCTCGGCTTCGGCACCGGCTTGGGTGCTTCCTCGCGCGGCGCCGCCTTGGGCTTCTGTTGCAGCGGCGCGACGTAGACCACCTGGCCCTCGTCGCCCGAGGCGGGTTTCGCCTGCTTCGCATCCTTGTCGTTGTCGGGCTGGAACAGCCAGACCAGCACCAGCAGCAGGTGCAGCAGGATGGTGCCGACCAGCGCCGGCCGGTTCAGTCCCTCGCGGCCATACGTAGGCGCGGCACGTCCCGGCAACGGCTGGCCGCAGTGCGCGCACACGTCGCTGTGCTCGTCGTAGATGTGGGAGTGGTCACGCAAGGTCGAACGGATTCCTGGGTCGGCGTCTATCAATACTGCACGAGAGCCGCAGTCTAACCCTTTTACGGGAGCGGCGCACCGTCGGGAAACTTAAACGGTCCGCCGCCTGACGGCTCAGTGTGCTGCCTCGAGCTTGGCCAGTTGCCGGTCGGTCATCGGGCCGGTGCCGCTGTACTTGTCGAGGTACAGGTAGATCACCGGGGTAATGTACAGGGTGATCACCTGCGAGAAGATCAGGCCGCCCACCACCGCCAGGCCGAGCGGCTGGCGCAGTTCGGCGCCGGCGCCGATACCCAGCGCGATCGGCAGCGCGCCCATCATCGCCGCCAGCGTGGTCATCAGGATCGGGCGGAAGCGCAGGATACAGGCCTCGCGGATCGCGTCTTGCGGGCTCATGCCCTGGGTACGCTGGGCGTCGAGCGCGAAGTCGATCATCATGATCGCGTTCTTCTTCACGATACCGATCAGCATCAGGATGCCGATCATCGCGATCAGGGTCAGGTCCATGTCGAAGATCCACAGCGTCAGCAGCGCCCCCACCGCCGCCGACGGCAGGCCGGCCAGGATAGTGAGCGGGTGGATATAGCTCTCGTACAACACGCCCAGCAGCACGTAGATCACGCCGATCGCGGCGATGATCAGGATGAGCTGGCTCGACTGGGTGTCCTTGAACACCGCCGCGTCGCCGCCGTAGTTGGTGATGATCGAGGCCGGCAGCTTCATCTCGGTGCCCATCTGTTCGATCGCGGCGGTGGCGTCGCCTAGCGGCACGCCGGGCGCCAGGTTGAAGGACAGGGTGATTGCCTGCAGCTGGCCCTGGTGGTTCACCGCCAGCGGGCCGACCGTACGCCGCACGGTGGCAAAGCTCGACAGCTTGACCAGGTCGCCGTTCTTGCTGCGCACCGAGACCCGCGAAAGCGCTTCGTCGTAGTAGCGGTCGACGGCCGCCGCTTCCAGGATCACGTAGTAGCTGGCCGCGGTCGAGTAGATGGTCGAGACCTGGCGCTCGCCGAACGAGGCATACAGCACGGTGCGGATGTCGGCCATCTCGACGCCCAGCAGCGCGGCCTTGTCGCGGTCGATGTCGATGGTGGCCTGCAGCGCCTTGTTCTGCGAGTCGCTGGTGACGTCGCGGAAGCGCTGGTCGGCGCGCATGCGCTCGAGGAACTGGTCGGCCCAACCGCCGATCTCGCCGCCCGACACGCTCTGCAGCGTGTACTGGTAGCGGCTCTTGCTCGGGCGGCCGCCCAGCTGCAGGTTCTGCACCGGCGACAGGAACACCTGCACGCCGGCAACACTGCGCGTCGCCTTGCGCAGCTCGTCCACCACCTGCGCCATCGGCGGGCGCTCGCTGCGGGGTTTGAGCACCAGGAACATGCGGCCGGTGTTGCCGCCGCCGCTGAAGGACGTGGTGTCCTGCACATATGGGTTGGCGCGCACGATGTCGACCACCTTCGATTGCAGCTCCATCAGCTTCAGGGACGAGGTGTCTTCCGCGGCTTCGACCGTCACGCGGAGCTGGCCGATGTCTTCTTCTGGGAAGAAACCCTTCGGCATGGTTGTGTACAGCACGGCGGTCAGCACCACGGTGCCAAGCGCCAGCATCAGGACCAGGAAGCGGTGGCGCAGCGCGATGTCCAGGGTGCGGGCGTAGCCGTCGCGCACGTTGGTGAACATCGCTTCGAACCGGCGGCCGACCCAGGACATTTCTTTCGCATCGACGTGGCCGCCGTGCTTGATCAGGCGCGAGCACATCATCGGCACCAGGGTCAGCGAGACCACGGCCGACACCAGCACCGCCAGGCCGACGATCACGGCGAATTCGCGGAACAGCAGGCCGATCACGCCCGGCATGAAGAAGATCGGGATGAACACCGCCACCAGCGAAATCGAGATCGAGATGATGGTGAAGCCCATCTCGCGCGAACCGACCAGCGCGGCCTGCATCGGCTTCTTGCCCATTTCCATGTGGCGCACGATGTTTTCCAGCACCACGATGGCGTCGTCGACCACCAGGCCGACCGCCAGCGTGATACCGAGCAGCGAGATGTTGTCGAGGCTGTAGCCAAAGGCATACAGCAGCGACAGCGCACCCAGCAGCGAGATCGGCACGGTGACGGCCGGGATCAGGGTAGCGGTCAGGCGGTGCAGGAACAGGAAGATCACCAGGATGACCAGGATCACGGTGCCGGCCAGGGTCAGGTTGACGTCGTGGATCGCCTCGCGGATCGAGGTCGAGCGATCATTGACCAGGTGCAGCGTGATCGACTTCGGCAGTTGATCTTCAAAGCGCGGCATCAGATCGCGCACTGCGTCGACCACCTCCACCGTATTGGCGTCCGGCTGGCGCTGGACCATCAGCGAAATCGAGCGTTCACCGTTCAGGCTGCCGACCGCCTTGACCGACTGGTAGCTGTCCTCGACCTGGGCGATGTCGCGCAGGCGCACCGGCAGGCCGTCGCGGGTGGCGACGATCAGGCCGGCGAAGTCGGCGGCGCGCATCAGCTGGCCGCCGCCCTGGATGGTCAGGGTCTGGGTCGGGCCGTCCAGGATGCCGAGCGGGGTGATCGAATTGGCCGAGCGCAGGGCCGTGGCCAGCTCCGACATCGAGATGTTGCGCGCGTTCATCAGGTCATGCTGGGCACGCACCCGCACCGCGAAGCGCTTGCCGCCGTTGACCGTCACCTGGGCGATGCCCGGCAGGGTCGAGATTGCCGGCGAAACCAGGTTCTCCGCGTAATCATTCAGCTCGGCCATGTCCATCGATGGCGAGGTCATGTGCATGAACAGGATCGGGGAGTCGGCCGGATTGATCTTGCGGTACGACGGCATCTCCGTCATTTCTTGCGGCAGGCGACGCTGCGCCAGGAGAAGTGCCGCCTGGACATCGATGGCGGCCTGGTTGACGTCGATCGATTCGTCGAACTCCAGGGTGATGTTGGTGTCGCCCTGGGTGTTGGTCGAGCTGATCATCTTGATGCCGGGGATGGTCGCGAACTGCTTTTCCAGCGGCAACGCAACCGACGACGCCATGGTTTCCGGACTGGCGCCCGGCAGGTCGGCCCGGACGTTGATGACCGGCGTGTCATAGCTCGGCAATGCCGCGACCGGGATGTGCATGTAGGCCAGGACACCGACCAGCACCAGGCTGATCGACATCAGGACCACCATCACCGGGCGGCGGATACACAGTTCGGACAGGTTCATGCCTTGTCATCCTTCTTCGCGACAACCGTCGCCGCCGGATCGCCGGACCGCGGGCCCTGCGCCTTGGCGCCGGCCAGACGGATCTTGCCACCCGGGCGCAGGTTCTGCTTGCCTTCGGTGATGACCTTCTCGGTGCCTGCCAGGCCGGTCACGGCAGCATACTCGCCGAAGCCGTGCAGGCGCGCCACCTTGACCTGGCGCGCTTCATTGCCCTCGCCCACCACGTAGACGAAGGTGCCCTGGGTGCCGGTGATGATCGCATTCTGCGGGATCACGACGGCGTCGCGGATGGTCTGCACCGTGACCTTGGTGGTCACGTACTGGCCCGGCCACAGGCTTGACTGGGAGTTGGCGAACTGGGCTTTCACGCGGATGGTGCCGGCGGCCGGGTCGACGGCGTTGTCGACGAACTTCAGCTCGCCGGTGACCGGCTTGCCTTCCGCGCCGGCGACAGCTTGCACTTCCACCTTGCCGGCGCGCTGGGCGGCCAGTACCGAGGCGAGCGCCGATTCCGGCAGGTTGAAGGAGACGTCGATCGGATCGAGCTGGGTGATGGTGGTCAGCGAGGTGGCCGGCTGCACCAGCGCGCCCGGGTGGATGTCGATGGCGCCCACGCGGCCCGACATCGGCGCGCGGATGGTGGTGTAGCTGGCGCTGACCTGGCTGGCGCGCGTGGCCGCAACATTGCTCTGTACCAGGGCCTTGGCCGCATCGACCTGGCTCTTGAGGGAGTCGACGGCGCTCTGGGACAGGAAATTCTGCGAAGCCAGTTCCTGGCTACGCTTGTACTGGCGCTCGAGGTCGGCCAGGGTCGCGCGGTTCTGCGCCACCTGGGCTTCGGCGCGGGCGACATTGGCGCGGTCGGCGCGGTCGTCCAGCGAGAACATGACCTGGCCTTCCTTGACGAACTGGCCTTCGCGGATGTGCACCTGGCGGATGGTGGCGGTGGTCTGGGGGCGCAGGTCGACGGTGCGCACCGGGGTGACGGTGCCGTTCGCGGAAAGTTCCACGCCGACGTCCTGGCGCTGCGGCGCCACCGCGTTCACCGTGGTCGGCGGCATGCCGCCGCCGGCGCCCGGGCCCTTGCCCTGGCCGTTTTCAGCGTGGGCGCCATCGCCCTTGTTCATGTACCAGGCGCCGGCCACGGCCAGCGCCACGACACCTGCGATCCATCCCGCGTTCTTCTTTTTCATGTTCGTCCCTTGCCGCCAGGTCCTGCGGCTCTTTCTCTTGTGTTGTCCGGTCCGCGCCACCAGCGCAGACAAGGCGGCGCTGCATTCTCGCACGGCCGTGTTTCAGGATGATGTCTTCGCTATGATCGATTACTTGTTCGGGTAGTACTCCGGGAGCACGAGCGTCACTTCCAGGCCGCCTTCCGGGTGGTTGGCCAGCGCAATGCTGCCGCCATGCTGTTCGGCGATGTTGCGGGCGATGGTAAGGCCCAGGCCGGTGCCACCCGACTCGCGCGAGCGCGAAGTCTCGACCCGGTAGAACGGGTCGAACACCCGCGCCAGCTCGCTCGCGGGAATGCCGGGGCCGCTGTCGCGGATGCGTATCCGCGCCGCGCCGTTGATGCGCTCGACGCAGACGCGCGCATCGCGGCCGTACTTCACCGCGTTGTCGATCAGGTTGCCGAGGCAGCGGCGCAGGTCGAGCGGCCGGCCCAGCAACGCAATGCCGGCCTGCCCCTTCAGTTTCACTTGCTGGCCGGCATCGACGGCGTCGGCGCATACGGCCTCGAGCAGCGAATCGAGGTCCAGCGCCGTCATGTTTTCGGTCGTGTCCATGCTGCGCGCCAGCACCAGGCCTTCGCGCACCATGGCCTGCATGGCCGACAGGTCGCCGATCAGGCGCTCCTGCAGCTCTGCGTCCGACACCTTCTCCAGGCGCAGGCGCATGCGGGTCAGCGGCGTCTGCAGGTCGTGCGTGATCGCCGCCAGCATCTGGGTACGCTGGAAGATGTACTGGCGGATCCGTGCCTGCATCGCATTGAACGCGGCGCTGGCCTGCCGGATCTCGCTGGCGCCGGTCAGTTCGAGCGGCGCGCGGTTGATGTCGTGGCCCAGGTCCTGGGCGGCCCGCGCCAGCACTTTCAGCGGGCGGGTGGTCATGCGCGCCACCACGTAAGCGAGCGCGGCGATGCTGAGCAGGAACAGGCCGATGGTGGTGCGGTAATCGGTTTCGGGGCCGGTAAAGGCGGTTCGCGGCGGCAGTACCGACAGGCGCAGTTCCTCGCCGTCGCGCAGGCGCACGTTGAGCATCTCGCAGGCGCCGCGCCACTGTACGCTCGCCAGGCCGTACAGCACCGGCAGCTGGTGCGGCATGTCGCACGACGCCGGGCGGCTGGCCGCCGAGCTGATGCCGTAGCCGTCGCCCAGGCGCGCCGCCAGCGAGCGCGCAAAGCCGGTCGGCGCGCCGGCCAGCGGCTGGAGGGCGCCGACTTCCAGCCGCAGGCCCGGACGGTTGGCCACCGACAGGTAGACCGAGCGCGCCGAGGTCGGCACGATTTCGGTCGCCATCACCAGTTGTTCGGCCCGCTCGAGCAGGTGCTGGTCGCGCTGTTGCTGAATGACGCGCTGGCGTTCGAGGTCGGCCGCCAGCTGGGTCAGCGTGGCGGAGATCAGGGTACCGAGCAGCAGCGTGATGAACACGCGCCCGGTCATCGAGCCGAAGAAGGCTTTCACGCCGGCGGCTCCACCGTGACCTGGCCGGCCAGCACGTAGCCGCCGTTGCGCACCGTCTTGATGATCTGGGGCATGCGCGCATCCTCGCCCAGCTTCTGGCGCAGGCGGCTAATCTGGATGTCGATCGAGCGGTCGAACGGATCGGCGTCGCGGCCCTGGGTCAGGTTGAGCAGCTGGTCGCGGTTCAGCACGCGGTTCGGGTGTTCCAGGAACACGCGCAGCAGGCGGAATTCTGCGCCCGACAACATGATCACCACGCCCTGCGGGTTGACCAGGTGGCGCGCGGTCAGGTCCAGGGTCCAGCCGGAGAAGCGCATCTGCTGCACGTTCTCGGACGGGACGTTGGATGGCATCGCGTGCGAACGCCGGAGTACACTGCGGATGCGGGCCAGCAGTTCGCGCGGCTCGAAGGGTTTCGGCAGGTAGTCGTCGGCGCCCATCTCGAGGCCGAGGATGCGGTCGAGCGGCTCGTTGCGGGCGGTCAGCATGATGACCGGCAGGCTCGAGGTGGCGCGCAGCTTGCGGCACAGGGTCAGGCCGTCGTCGCCGGGCATGTTCAGGTCGAGCACGATCAGGTCGGGACGCGCGTCGTCGAGCGCCTTCCACATGCCGGTGCCGTCGGCGGCCGAAATCGTCCGGTAGCCGTTCGATTCCAGGTAGTCGGCGAGCAGGGTGCGGATGTCGCGGTCGTCGTCGACGATCAAAATCGTAGAGGGATTGTCCATAAACTCAATTATCCGCATTCAAGGCCAGCATGGACACCGTTTTTGTATCGGCTTGTATATGCTCTCAGGCGCGAAACATATTGATACAAAGTATCGGACAGGGGAAATCCCTCGGTTACACTTGTCCACCATGATGGGAACCGTGCAGCGAGCAGTCCGGATGCAAAGTGCACACCAAACTGACTCTCACCAAAGGAATACACAATGAACACCGTCCGCAAAAACGTCGTGAAGAATATTGTGACTGCGCTCGCCGCATTCGGTATCGCCGGCGCCTCGCTCGGCGTGCAGGCCCAGACGGGCGCTCCTGCCGAAGGCCGCCACGGCCACGCCATGAGCAAGGAAGAGCGCCAGGCCAAGCGCGCCGAGTTCCAGGCCCTGAGCCCGGAGCAGCGTCAGGCGAAAATGGCCGAGTTCCGTACCAAGCGCGCCGAAATGCGCGCCGAACGCCGCGCCGCCCGCCAGGCCAGGCTGGCCGACTCGCTGAAGCTGACCCCGGCGCAGCAGCCGGTGTGGCAGGCCTTCGTCGCCAGCATGACCCCGCCGCAAAAGGGCGAAGGTGCCGGCCAGCGCCTGAGCAAGGAACAGCGCGCCGCCCTCACCGCGCCGCAGCGCCTGGAACGCCGCATCGCCATGCAAAAAGCACGCACCGCGCGCATGGAAGCCCGCCTGTCGGCCCTGAACAGCCTGTACGCGGCCCTCACGCCGGAACAGCGCAAGGTGTTCGACGAGCAGAAGCAGGGTCGCCGCGGTGGCCGTCACCATGGCGGTCACGGCAAGATGATGCGCGGCTGATCATCTGCCTCGATGAAAAAAACGCCCGGAAGGGCGTTTTTTGTAGGGTGGTCGGCTCTGCCGACCACGCGTTCAACTCAAGGCAGCTTCGCCAGCGAATTCAAGAACTTCCCCGAATCCTGGTAGCCGATCACCCGGCTGTCCTCGATTTCCTTCCCATCCGCCCCGAACAGGATGATCCCCGGCGGCCCGAACAGTTTAAAGCGCTTGAGCATCGCCTTGTCCTCCGCATCGTTGGCGGTCACGTCCACCTGCAGCAGGATGGTGTTCGCCAGCTTCGCCTGTACTGCCGGATCGATGAAGGTCAGCTTCTCCATCTCCTTGCACGACACGCACCAGTCGGCATAAAAATCCAGCATCACGGTCTTGCCGCCGGCGTTTGCCAGTTCGCGGTCGAGGTCGCCCACGGTCTTGATGCGCTTGAACACCAGGCCCTGGTGCACCCCACCCGTCAGGTGCGCCAGCGGCGCCAGCGCATCGCGTCCGCCCGTAGCGGCCCCCACCAGCTGCACCGCGCCCAGGACGGCGAATGCGGCGCCGCCCGCCATTGCAGCCCAGTGGCGGTGGCGGCGCAGCAGGTAGAAGCCATAGCCGAACAGCAGCGCCGCCCAGCCCAGCATCTGCACCACGGGTGGCAGCACCGGCGACACCAGCCACAGGGCCATGGCCAGCATCAGCACACCGAACAGGCGCTTGACCGACTCCATCCAGGCGCCGGCGCGCGGCAGCAGCGAGCCGGCCGAGACGCCCACCAGCAGCAGCGGAATGCTCATGCCGACCGCCATCGCGAACAACGCGGCGCCGCCAATGAACACGTCGCGGGTCTGGCTGATGTAGACCAGGGCGCCCGCCAGCGGCGCGGCCACGCAAGGGCCGACGATCAGCGCCGAGATCGCGCCCATCGCGAACACCCCGAGCAGCTTGCCGCCGGACTGGCGGCTTGACGCGCCCGCGAGCCTGCTCTGCAGCGCGCTCGGCAGCTGCAATTCATAAAAGCCGAACATCGACATCGCCATCGCCACGATCAGCAGCGCAAACGCGCCCAGTACCCAAGGGTTCTGCAGCGCCGCGGCCAGGCCCTCCCCGGCCAGGCCGGCGGCTACGCCGAGTGCCGTGTACACGATCGCCATACCAAGCGAATAGGTCGCGGATAGGATGAAGCCGCGCGAGCGACGCACCTGCCCGCCCTCGCCGACGATGATCGAAGACAGGATCGGCACCATCGGCAGCACGCAGGGCGTGAAAGCCAGGCCCAGGCCAAGCAGGACGAAAGCGGGGACGATCGCGAGCAGGCGGCCGCCTTCGAGGAGGCCGGCAATGCCGGCCATCTCGGACGGTTGCGCAGCTGCAGCGGTTACCGGCGCCTGCACCGGCGTCGTCGGAGCCATATCCACTGCCGGAGGGGTCGACATCGCGGCTGCGCTGGCGCCGATCGGAAGCGCAGGCGCCGCAGCGCCGCTGCCTGCAGCGAGCTGCGCGCTGTGTTCCTGCGGCGGGTAGCACAGGCCGGCATCGGCGCAGCCCTGGCTTTGCGCCGTCAAGGTGAACGGTCCGCTGCCCTCGACCGGAATACGGATGACGAGTTCTCCCTTGTAGGTTTCGACATCCTTCTGGAAGGTCTCGTCGTACTTCACCTTCCCCGGCGGGATCTGCGGTGCACCGAGCTTGACGCCGTTCGCGCGGAAGGCGAAGCGCTCGCGGTACATGTAGTAGTCGTCGGCGATCCGGTAGCGCACCTCGGCCGTTTGCGCGTCGAGCATGCGCGCCTCGAAGCGGAAGGCGATCGCCGGGTCGAGGAACTCCTCGGCGGCGCGCACGCTGCCGGCGCCGGTCATCAGGATGGAGAACAGGGCCAGGGGAGCAAGGAGGACAAGCAGAAGCCGGGCAAAGCGGTGGAGCGAAGCGAACATGGTGTCGGAATAGGTTGTTTCAGCGCACCGGCATGGTACACCGGGCGGTCGCGGCCTGCTTGGGTCAAGATTTCACAGGCGAAAAAAAACCAGGCACGGGGCCTGGTTTCTTCGATCGTCGCGGAAAGCGATTACTCAGCGGTCGGTGCTTCATCAGCCGAGGTGACTTCCGGACGGTCCAGCAGTTCGACGTACGCCATTGGCGCGTTGTCGCCCACGCGGAAACCCATTTTCAGGATGCGCAGGTAGCCGCCGTTACGGTTGGCGTAACGTGGGCCGAGTTCAGCGAACAGCTTCTGCACCATTTCGCGGTCGCGCAGGCGAGCGAATGCCAGACGCTTGTTGGCCAGGGTGTCGGTCTTGCCCAGGGTCAGGATCGGTTCGATGACGCGACGCAGTTCCTTGGCTTTCGGGACGGTGGTCTTGATGGCTTCATGACGCAGCAGGGAGACGGTCATGTTGCGCAGCATTGCCAGGCGGTGGGACGAGGTACGGTTCAGCTTACGGAGGCCGTGACGGTGACGCATGGTACTTCCTTTCGAGTG
Organism: Telluria sp. PB2R4; assembly: GCF_059685695.1. NCBI lineage: Bacteria > Pseudomonadati > Pseudomonadota > Betaproteobacteria > Burkholderiales > Oxalobacteraceae > Telluria > Telluria sp. PB2R4. Next base: position 85,737 of record NZ_JCASIC010000003.1, read on the forward strand.
TTTACATTCCAGTTCTTCGATCGTTCATGCCGGAGCATGACCGCGGACCGGTTTTAGTGGTTGAAAACTGCCCGGACAACATTGTCCGGGCAGGTGCTACGAATTACTTCTCCAGACCTGCCGGCGGCCAGTTCTCGAGCTTCATGCCGAGAGTGAGACCGCGGGAAGCCAGGACTTCCTTGATTTCGTTGAGCGACTTGCGGCCCAGGTTCGGCGTCTTGAGCAGTTCGTTTTCCGAACGCTGGATCAGGTCGCCGATGTAGTAGATGTTTTCTGCTTTCAGGCAGTTTGCCGAACGGACCGTCAGTTCCAGGTCGTCGACCGGACGCAGCAGGATCGGATCGACCAGCGGAGCGCGCGACGGTGCTTCGGCGGCGGCTTCGGTGCCTTCCAGGGCGGCGAACACGTTCAGCTGGTCCACCAGGACGCGGGCCGACTGGCGGATCGCTTCTTCCGGGGTGATGACGCCGTTGGTCTCGATGTTGATGATCAGCTTGTCCAGGTCGGTACGCTGTTCGACACGGGCCGATTCAACAGCGTAGGACACGCGGCGCACTGGCGAGAACGATGCGTCCAGGATGATGCGGCCGATGGTCTTGTTGGTGTCTTCCGACAGGCGGCGCACGTTGCCAGGAACGTAGCCACGGCCCTTCTCGACCTTGATCTGCATGTCCAGCTTGCCGCCGGCGGTCAGGTGAGCGATCACGTGATCCGGGTTGATCAGTTCGACGTCATGCGGCAGGTCGATGTCCGATGCCAGGACGGCGCCTTCGCCTTCCTTCTTCAGGGTCAGGGTGACGGAGTCACGGTTGTGGACCTTGAAGACCACGCCCTTCAGGTTCAGCAGCAGGTCGACGACGTCTTCCTGCACGCCATCCAGCGACGAGTATTCGTGCACGACACCGGCGATCGTCACTTCGGTCGGCGCGTAGCCGACCATCGACGACAGCAGCACGCGGCGCAGCGCGTTGCCCAGGGTGTGACCATAGCCACGCTCGAACGGCTCCATCACGACTTTGGCGTGACCGGCACCGAGCGCTTCGACATCGATGATACGTGGCTTCAACAGACTGTTTTGCATGAAATGTCCTTTTCAATACCCTCGGCTCGTTACACCGATAAGGCTGATGGCATTAATAGAAAGCGCCTGCTCGGTGAGCAGGCGGTGATACGAATTTGGATGCGATGGAGGGACAGGAACCGATGATCCGCTGCGGCGCCAAGCCTGGCTTGCTGCGCCCGCACTGCCCCGCCATCACCCCCGCACGAGCGGGGTTTGCGACGAGGGGACGGCATGCCGTCCCCGGTCGTCGATTAACGCGAGTACAGTTCGACGATCAGCGCTTCGTTGACGTCAGCAGCGATCTCGTTACGCTCAGGGAACGAACGGAAGGTGCCTTCCATCTTCTTGCTGTCGACCGACACCCAGGCCGGCATGCCGACTTGTTCAGCCAGCGACAGGGCTTCCTGGATACGCACTTGCTTCTTGGCCTTTTCGCGCACGGCGATGACGTCGCCGGTCTTGACCTGGTACGAAGCGATGTTCACGACGTTGCCGTTGACGGTGAAGGCCTTGTGGCTCACCAGCTGGCGTGCTTCGGCGCGGGTCGAGCCGAAGCCCATGCGGTAAGCGACGTTGTCGAGACGGGCTTCCAGCAGCTTCAGCAGGGTTTCGCCGGTATTGCCCTTCTTGCGCGATGCTTCAGCGAAGTAGCGGCGGAACTGGCGCTCGAGCACGCCGTACATGCGCTTGACCTTCTGCTTTTCACGCAGCTGGTTACCATAGTCCGAGGTGCGGGCACCCGACTTGACGCCGTGCTGGCCTGGCTTGATGTCCAGTTTGCACTTCGAATCGAGCGAGCGGCGTGCGCTCTTCAGGAACAGGTCAGTGCCTTCACGGCGCGACAGTTTTGCTTTTGGTCCGATATAACGTGCCACGTTAGAGTCCTTTTATGAATGAATCACGCCCCAGAGGCATCGCAAGCGATGCGGCAGGCGCTAGTCCACCGCTGCATTACGATGGACGTGGCTTAAAAAATCGCCGGCCGTACGAACGGCAGACGACAAGAGCCGGGCAGTATAACCCATTTCGGGCTGCTGCACCGGCCAATCTCGTAATACACAACGGGGCGCAAGGCCCCGTTGTTGGCTTTTCGCGACGCAAAGCGGTTCGAAAAAACCGCCCTACCCCGGCGTTAGCGGAGTCGTATTAGATACGACGACGCTTCGGCGGACGGCAGCCGTTGTGCGGAACTGGAGTGACGTCCTGGATCTCGGTGATCTTGATGCCCAGGTTGTTCAGTGCACGCACAGCCGATTCACGGCCTGGGCCTGGGCCCTTGATGCGCACTTCCAGGTTCTTCACGCCCGATTCCTGAGCGACTTTGCCTGCGGCTTCGGCAGCAACCTGCGCTGCGAACGGGGTCGATTTGCGCGAACCCTTGAAGCCGGCGCCGCCGGAGGTTGCCCACGACAGGGCGTTGCCCTGGCGGTCGGTGATCGTGATGATCGTGTTGTTGAAGGAAGCGTGGACGTGGGCGATGCCCTCGGCGACGTTCTTCTTGACTTTCTTGCGCACGCGGGCTGCTGCTGCGCTGCTCTGTTGCTTGGCCATGGTCGGTTCCTAGATTATTTCTTCAGCGATTGTGCGGCCTTGCGCGGGCCCTTGCGGGTACGTGCATTGGTACGGGTACGCTGGCCGCGCACTGGCAGGCCCTTACGGTGACGCATGCCGCGGTAGCAGCCCAGGTCCATCAGACGCTTGATGTTCATGGACAGTTCACGGCGCAGGTCGCCTTCCACGACAAACTTCGCGACTTCGTCACGCAGCTTCTCGAGTTCGTTGTCGTCCAGGTCCTTGACCTTCTTGTTGGTCGCGATACCGGTTGCGTCGCAGATCTTCTGCGAACGTGGACGGCCAACACCGTAGATCGCCGTCAGGCCGATAACAGTGTGCTGATGATTTGGGATGTTAACCCCTGCAATACGTGCCATTCGTTATTCCTCTTAACCTTGACGCTGCTTGTGACGCGGCTCGACGCAGATCACACGGACCACGCCCTTGCGCTTGATGATCTTGCAGTTGCGGCAGATCCGCTTGACTGAAGCGTTAACTTTCATTTTGCACTCTCTTCGGTTCGTTTACTTTAATGATTTTTACTTGGTGCGGAACACAATGCGAGCCCGGGACAGGTCGTACGGAGTCAACTCCACCGTCACCTTGTCACCCGGGAGAATGCGGATGTAATTCATGCGCATTTTACCCGAGATGTGCCCCAGAACCACGTGCCCGTTTTCCAGCTTCACGCGAAATGTTGCGTTTGGGAGATTCTCGAGAATCTCCCCTTGCATTTGGATGACGTCGTCTTTTGCCATTCGCTCTATGCCTTCCCGCTTAACGCGACGGAATACCGCCCTTGAAGTTCGCCTTGCGCAGCAAAGAATCGTACTGCTGCGACATGACGTAATTCTGCACTTGTGCCATGAAGTCCATCGTCACGACGACGACGATCAGGAGTGATGTGCCACCAAAGTAGAAAGGAACTTTCCACTGTGAGGTCATGAACTCCGGCACCAAGCACACCAGGGTGATGTAGACCGCACCGGCCAGGGTCAGGCGCATCAGGATCTTGTCGATGTAGCGTGCAGTCTGCTCGCCCGGACGGATGCCCGGAACGAAAGCGCCGCTCTTCTTCAAGTTGTCCGCCGTTTCCTTGCTGTTGAATACCAGCGCCGTGTAGAAGAAGCAGAAGAAGATGATCGCCACCGCATACAGCAACGCGTGGATCGGCTCACCGGTGGTCATCGAGGCGGCCAGGTCTTTCAGGAACCCGATGAACGGGCCGCTGGAGTCCTTGCCCCGCGTGTACCAGTCGACGATCGTCGCCGGGAACAGGATGATCGACGAGGCGAAGATCGGCGGGATCACGCCGGCCATGTTCAGCTTCAAGGGCAGGTGGCTGGTTTGGCCACCGTAGATCTTGTTGCCGACCTGGCGTTTGGCGTAATTGACCAGAATCTTGCGCTGCCCGCGTTCCACGAACACGACGGCATACGTCACCGCCGCCACCAATACGACGATGATGATCGCTGCGATACTGCTGATCGAACCGTTCGAGACCAGGGTGAACAGGCCACCCAGGGCCGACGGCAGACCTGCTGCGATACCGGCAAAAATGATGATCGAAATACCGTTGCCAATGCCGCGCTCGGTAATCTGCTCGCCCAGCCACATAAGGAACATGGTGCCGGTCAGGAGCGTCGTCACCGTGACGAAGCGGAAGCCCATGCCCGGATCGAGCACGAGGCCAGGCTGCGCTTCGAGCGCAACCGCGATACCGAACGCCTGGAACAGCGCCAGTGCCACCGTGAAGTAACGGGTGTACTGGGTGATCTTGCGGCGGCCGGCTTCGCCCTCTTTCTTCAGCGCCTCGAGTTGCGGCGAGACGATCGATGCAAGCTGCATGATGATCGAAGCCGAAATGTAAGGCATGATGCCGAGGGCGAACACGGTAAAGCGGGACAGGGCGCCACCCGAGAACATGTTGAACATGCCCAGGATGCCGCCTTCGTTCTGCTTGAACAGCGCTGCCAGCTGCACCGGGTCAATCCCGGGGACCGGGATATGAGCACCGATGCGGTACACGACCAATGCGCCAAGCAAAAACCACAGCCGACCCCAGGGGAAGCCGGAAGCGGCACTTTTACCAAGTTGTGAATTAGTCGCCAATTTTTGCTCCGATCAGGCAGGGCCGCAATTAAGCGACCGAACCGCCCGCTGCTTCGATCGCGGCGCGTGCGCCGGCAGTTGCCTTCAGGCCCTTGAGGTTCACCGCTTTGGTGATCTCGCCCGACAGGATGACGCGCACATCGCGTGCCACCACCGGCAGGACGCCTGCTGCCTTGAGCACCAGGATGTCGATATCGCCGACAGCCAGGTTGTTCAGGTCCGACAGGCGCACTTCCGCCTTGAAGGTTGCGTTCAGCGACTTGAAGCCACGCTTCGGCAGACGACGCTGCAGAGGCATCTGACCGCCTTCGAAGCCGACTTTGTGGAAGCCGCCCGAACGCGATTTCTGACCCTTGTGACCACGGCCGGCAGTCTTGCCCAGGCCGGAGCCGATACCGCGACCGACGCGGCGCTTGTAGTGCTTGGCGCCGTCAGCTGGTTGAATGGTATTGAGTTCCATTGATTTCTCCGTACGTAAGCCCGAAGGCTTACGAGACTACTTTAACGAGGTACGCGACTTTGTTGATCATGCCACGCACGGATGGGGTGTCCTGCAGCTCGGAGACCGAGTTGACACGACGCAGGCCCAGACCGCGGACGGTAGCACGGTGATCCTGACGGGTACCGATCAAGCCCTTGACGAGCTGAACTTTGACAGTGTTTGCCATGTGTGTTTCCCTTAACCCAGGATGTCTTCAACCGACTTGCCGCGCTTGGCAGCGATATCGGAAGCAGTGCTCATTTTCGACAGGCCGTCGAGGGTAGCGCGAACCAGGTTGTACGGGTTCGACGAACCGGTCGACTTGGCGACCACGTCGGTCACGCCCATCACCTCGAAGATAGCGCGCATTGCGCCACCAGCGATCACGCCGGTACCCGGCTTGGCCGGCATCATCATGACGCGCGAGGCGCCGTGACGACCGGAAACGGTGTGGTGCAGCGTACCGTTCTTGAGGGGCACCTTGATCAGGTTGCGGCGGGCTTCTTCCATCGCTTTTTGCACGCCGACTGGAACTTCCTTCGACTTGCCTTTACCCATGCCGATGCGGCCATCGCCGTCACCAACCACGGTCAGCGCTGCAAAACCCATGATACGACCACCCTTGACCACTTTGGTCACGCGGTTGATCGCGATCATTTTTTCGCGCATGCCATCATCCGGCTTGTCGCTTTGCATTTTCGCTTGCATTTTTGCCATGACGATTCTTCCTTAGAACTTCAGACCGGCTTCACGCGCGGCTTCCGCCAGCGCCTTCACACGGCCGTGGTAACGGAAACCCGAGCGATCGAACGCGACTTCGGTGATTCCTGCTTTCAGTGCTTTTTCAGCGACGCGCTTGCCAACCAGGGCAGCTGCTGCAGCGTTGCCGCCGCCACCAGTTTTGCCGGCCAGTTCAGCGCGCACTTCTGCTTCCAGCGTCGAAGCCGACGCCAGCACCTTTGCGTCCGGGCTGATCAGGTTCGCATAGATGTGCAGGTTGGTGCGGTGAACCGACAGACGGTTCACGCCCAACTGGGCAATCTTGATGCGGGTTTGACGTCCGCGACGCAGACGCGATTGTTTCTTGTCCATGTCAGCTCCGATTATTTCTTCTTGGTTTCTTTAAGCTTCACCACTTCGTCCGAATAACGGACACCCTTGCCCTTGTAAGGCTCAGGCGAGCGGTAAGCGCGCACTTCTGCAGCCGTCTGGCCGACTTTCTGGCGATCGATACCCTTGATCACGATTTCGGTCGGGGTCGGGGTGGTTGCAGTGACGCCTTCCGGCATCGCGTGCAGCACCGGGTGCGAGAAGCCCAGGGACAGGTTCAGCGCGTTGCCCTGCACTGCTGCCTTGTAGCCCACGCCCACCAGGTTCAGCTTGCGCTCGAAACCTTTGGTGACGCCGGTAACCATGTTGTTGACCAGGGCGCGCAGGGTACCCGACATGGCGTTCGATTCACGGGAATCGTCCACCACGTCGAAGGTCAGCGTGCCGTTGTTGTTTTCCACTTTGACCAGGCCGTTCAGGGACTGGGTCAGGGTGCCGAGCGGGCCCTTGACGGTGATCGACGACGCGTTGATCGCGACATCGGTACCTGCCGGGACGGCGATTGGCATCTTAGCTACTCGAGACATGTCTACTCCTTAAGCCACGTAGCACAGCACTTCGCCACCGACGCCGGTAGCACGTGCTTTACGGTCGGTCATCACGCCTTGCGGGGTCGAGACGATCGCCACGCCCAGGCCGTTCATGACCGACGGGATTTCGCTCTTGCCCTTGTAGACGCGCAGGCCAGGACGGGACACGCGCTCGATGCGCTCGATGACCGGACGGCCGGTGTAATACTTCAAACCGATTTTCAGTTCAGCCTTGCCACCTTCGGTGGTCACGGCGAAATCTTCGATGTAACCCTCGTCCTTCAGGACGTTGGCGATCGCAACTTTGACTTTCGACGACGGCATTGCGACCGTGGTTTTCTGGACAGTTTGTGCGTTGCGAATGCGGGTCAGCATATCGGCGATAGGATCGCTCATACTCATTGCTTATTCTCCTATTACCAGCTAGCTTTGGTCATACCCGGGATTTCGCCTTTCATGGCGAATTCGCGGACTTTGGTACGGGCCAGACCGAATTTACGGAAGGTGCCACGTGGACGGCCGGTGATGGCGCAGCGGTTACGCTGGCGAGTCGGCGCCGAGTTACGCGGCAGTGCCTGCAGCTTCAGGCGCGCTTCGTAACGTTCTTCTTCCGACTTCGACTGGTCGTCGATGATTGCTTTCAGAGCGGCACGCTTCGGGGCGAATTTCGCCACCAGGTCTGCACGCTTCTGTTCGCGGTTAATCAGTGCAAGTTTTGCCATGCTCTTAGTTCCTGAACGGGAATTTGAAGGCGGCGAGCAGCGCTTTGGCTTCTTCGTCGGTCTTAGCGGTGGTGGTGATCGAGATGTTCATGCCACGCAGCGCATCGATCTTGTCGTAGTCGATTTCAGGGAAGATGATCTGTTCCTTGACACCGATGTTGTAGTTGCCACGACCATCGAACGATTTGCCATTCACACCGCGGAAGTCACGCACGCGCGGCAGGGCCACGGTGATGAAGCGGTCCAGGAATTCGTACATGCGGTTGCCGCGCAGGGTCACCATCGCACCGATCGGGTAGCCTTCGCGGATCTTGAAACCTGCGATTGCCTTGCGAGCTTTGGTCACGACCGGCTTCTGGCCGGCGATCTTGGTCAGGTCGCCAGTTGCGTGCTCGATGATCTTCTTGTCGGCGACTGCTTCCGACAGACCCATGTTCAGGGTGATCTTGGTCAGGCGCGGGACTTCCATGATCGACTTGTAACCGAATTTCTCGGTCAGTTCGGCGACGACTTTTTCTTTGTAAATTGCTTGGAGACGGGTCATTTATCTTACCCCTTCACTACTTCGCCGCTCGACTTGAAGACGCGGACTTTTTTGCCGTCCTGGTCTTTGAAGCCAACGCGATCTGCCTTGCCGGTCGCAGCATTGAACAGCGCGACGTTCGACACGTGAATCGGCATAGTCTTGTCGACGATACCACCAGTAACACCGGTCATCGGGTTCGGCTTGGTCGCTTTCTTAGCGACGTTGACGCCTTCAACGATGACGTGTTCAGCGTCTACACGCTTCTGAACGACGCCACGCTTGCCCTTGTCCTTACCGGCCAGAACGATGACTTCGTCGTTTTTACGAATTTTATCCATGTCGATTCCTTACAGAACTTCAGGTGCCAGCGACACGATCTTCATGAACTTCTCGGTACGCAGTTCGCGCGTGACCGGTCCGAAGATACGGGTGCCGATCGGCTCCAGCTTGGCGTTCAGCAGGACGGCGGCGTTGCCGTCGAACTTGACCAGGGAACCGTCCTGGCGGCGCACACCTTTAGCGGTACGCACAACCACGGCGTTGTAAATTTCGCCCTTCTTGACGCGACCACGCGGCGCAGCCACCTTGACGGTGACCTTGATGATGTCGCCAATGCTCGCATAACGGCGCTTCGAGCCGCCCAACACCTTGATGCACAGAACTTCCTTGGCACCGGTGTTGTCGGCTACTTCGAGCCGGCTTTCGGTTTGAATCATAGTATTTTCTTTCCCAACTTAAGCCGTAGAAAACCCCACGGTAACCGTGGGCCTGCGGTCAGTCTTGGTCCCGCCGTGCCGCCCCTGCTGGAGCGATACGTTTGGGTGATGGACTTTCCATTCGTTACAGGCCGCAGAACCGCGGAGGAATACTGCGGCGACACATGAACGAAGCCCGCTAGTATCACAGATACCAGCGGGCCACGCAAGACAAATTTTCAGGCTTTAGATGACCTGTGCTTGCTGCACAACACGGGTCACGGTCCAGGCCTTCGTCTTCGAGATCGGGCGACCTTCCGTGATCTCGACCGTGTCACCGGCTTTGACTTGGTTGGTCTCGTCGTGCGCGTGATACTTGTTCGAACGCACGATGATCTTGCCGTACAGCGGGTGCTTCACGTGACGCTCGATCAGGACGGTAACCGTCTTGTCCATTTTGTCGGACACGACCTTGCCGACCAGCGTACGCTTCAGCGCCGTTTTAGTGGTGTCGTTCATTTGGCTTCCTTCGAGTTCATCACAGTCTTCACACGCGCGATGTCGCGACGTACTTTCTTGAGCTGCGCGGTGTTGCCCAGCTGCTGGGTAGCGATTTGCATGCGCAGGCCGAACTGGGCCTTCAGCAGCTCATTCAGCTCCTTTTGCAGCGCTTCCTGGTCCTTGCCGCGGAGTTCCGATGCTTTCATATTCAACTCCTGTTATTGGCCGACTTGACGGACCACGAACGTGGTCGCCAGCGGCAGTTTGGCAGCGGCCAGGCGGAACGCTTCGCGCGCCAGTTCTTCTGCGACGCCGTCCATCTCGTACAGGACTTTGCCTGGCTGGATTTCAGCGACGTAGTACTCCGGGTTACCCTTACCGTTACCCATACGGACTTCGGCCGGCTTGTTCGAAATCGGCTTATCCGGGAAGATACGGATCCAGATACGGCCGCCACGCTTGATGTGACGGGTCATGGCACGACGTGCCGCTTCGATCTGGCGTGCGGTGATACGGCCGCGGGCAACTGCCTTCAGGCCGAACTCGCCGAACGAGACCGCGGTGCCGCGGGTGTGCGAAATGCCGGTGTTACGGCCTTTCTGCTCTTTACGATACTTCCTGCGCGATGGTTGCAGCATGCTTATTCTCCTGCTTTCTCAGCTGGCGCAGCGGCGGCCGGTGCAGCAGGCTTCACAGCCGGACGTGCACGGACGGTTGGTGCTGCAGTACCAGGACGGGCGCCGCCAGCCGGACGTGGGCCGCGCGACGGCTTGCCGTCGTCGCGACGCGGGCCGCGTGGCTTCTTCTCATCCGGCGGGGTGTCGATGACTGGGGCTTCGCCGGTGACCGAACGGTCGCCCTTGTAGACCCAGACCTTGACGCCGATGATGCCGTAGGTGGTCGATGCTTCGCTGGTGCCGTAGTCGATATCGGCGCGCAGGGTGTGCAGAGGCACACGGCCTTCGCGGTACCATTCGGTACGTGCGATTTCGATGCCGTTCAGGCGGCCCGACGACATGATCTTGATGCCGACAGCGCCCAGGCGCATGGCGTTCTGCATCGCACGCTTCATGGCGCGACGGAACATGATGCGCTTTTCGAGCTGCTGCGAGATCGAGTCGGCGATCAGCTGCGAATCGATTTCCGGCTTGCGGATTTCTTCGATATTGACGTGCACAGGCACGCCCATGATCTTCGCCAGCGAAGTCTTCAGGACTTCGATGTCTTCGCCTTTTTTACCGATCACGACACCAGGACGCGACGAGTAGATGGTGAAGCGCGCGTTCTTGGCAGGACGCTCGATGACGATGCGGCCGACCGAAGCGTTCTTCAGCTTCTTCTTCAGGAAAGCGCGTGCTTCCAGGTCTTCCTTCAGCATGTCGGCGAAGTTGCCGTTGCCAGCGTACCAGCGCGATGCCCAGTTACGGGTGACCGCCAGGCGGAAGCCGGTTGGGTGGATTTTCTGACCCATTCTGTGACCCCTTAGTTACCGACAGTCACGTAAATGTGACAGGATTGTTTCGAAATGCGATCACCGCGGCCTTTGGCGCGAGCCGTAAAGCGCTTCAGGATCGGGCCCTTTTCAACGTAGATCTGAACGACCTTCAGCTCGTCGATGTCCGCGCCATCGTTGTGTTCCGCGTTGGCGATTGCCGACTCGAGAACCTTCTTGATGATGGTCGCGCCCTTCTTCGGGCTGAATTGCAGGATGTTCAGCGCAGCGTCGACTTTCTTGCCGCGGATCAGGTCGGCAACGAGGCGACCTTTTTGTTCCGACAGGCGCACGCCTTTGAGGATTGCTTTAGTTTCCATTATTTTTTCGCCTTCTTGTCAGCGGCGTGGCCCTTGAACGTACGGGTCAGCGCGAATTCGCCGAGCTTGTGGCCGACCATGTTCTCCGAGACATACACCGGCACGTGCAGCTTGCCGTTGTGGACAGCGATCGTCAGACCGATGAAGTCAGGAGAGATCGTCGAGCGGCGCGACCAGGTTTTGACTGGCTTCTTGTCTTTGGTCGCTTGCGCGGTCTCGACTTTTTTCACCAGGTGGGCGTCAATGAACGGCCCTTTTTTCAATGAACGAGTCATTTCTTATCCCTTATTTCTTGCCGCGGCGCGAGACGATCATCGAAGAAGTACGCTTGTTCGAACGCGTCTTCTTGCCCTTCGTCTGTTGGCCCCAAGGCGACACTGGATGACGACCAGCTGCAGTCTTGCCCTCACCACCACCGTGCGGGTGATCGACCGGGTTCATGACCACACCGCGGACGGTCGGGCGGACACCGCGCCAACGCATCGCACCGGCTTTACCGATCTTGCGCAGGCTGTGCTCGGCATTGCCGACTTCGCCAACGGTTGCACGGCACTCGATGTGCACGCGACGGACTTCACCCGAGCGCAGGCGAACCTGGGCGTAGGTGCCTTCGCGGGCCATCAGCACGACGCCGGCGCCGGCGGTACGGGCCATCTGGGCACCCTTACCTGGCAGCATTTCGACGCAGTGCATCACGGTACCAACCGGGATGTTGCGGATCGGCAGGCAGTTACCGGCCTTGATCGGCGCTTCCGAACCGTTCATCAGGGTATCGCCGACAGCGACGCCCTTCGGAGCGATGATGTACGCACGTGCGCCGTCCGCGTAGCACAGCAGTGCGATGTGCGCGGTACGGTTCGGGTCGTATTCGATACGCTCGACCTTGGCAGGAATGCCGTCCTTCTGGCGCTTGAAGTCGACCAGACGGTAGTGCTGCTTGTGGCCACCGCCGATGTGGCGGGTGGTGATGTGACCGTTGTTGTTACGGCCAGCAGTCTTCGATTTCTTCTCAACCAGGGCTGCGAGCGGACGGCCTTTGTACAGGCCTTCGGTCACAACTTTCACCATGCCGCGACGGCCTGGGGAGGTTGGCTTCATCTTAACGAGTGCCATTATTTAGCCTCCTCGACAAAATTGATTTCCTGGCCCGGCTTCAGGGCCACGAAAGCGCGCTTGGTGTGGTTGCGACGACCGGTGAAACGGCCCGAACGCTTGACCTTGCCTTCGCGGTTGACGGTTTGCACCGATTCCACTTCGACCTTGAACAGCAGTTCAACGGCCGCCTTGATTTCTGGCTTGGTTGCATCCGGCAGAACCTTGAACACGATCTGTTCGTTCTTTTCAGCGACGAAGGTCGCCTTTTCGGAAATGACCGGAGCCAGCAGCACCTTCATCAGGCGCTCTTCGCTGAATTTGATTGCGGCGCTCATGCGTACATCTCCTCGATCTTGGCCAGTGCAGCTTTGGTGACCAGGACTTTTTTGTAGAACACCAGCGACATCGGGTCGGCTGCTTTCGGCTCGACGACGAGCACGTGCGGCAGGTTGCGCGATGCCAGTTCCAGGTTCTCTTCGATGGTGTCGGTGATCACCAGGACCGATTCCAGGCCCATGCCTTGCAGTTTTTGCTGCAGCAGCTTGGTCTTTGGAGCGTCGATCGACAGGTTTTCGATCACGACCAGACGGCCTTCACGGGCCAGCTGCGAGAAGATCGAGCAGATACCTGCACGGAACATCTTCTTGTTGACCTTGTGGGTGAAGTTCTCGTCAGGCGAGTTCGGGAAGATGCGACCACCGCCGCGCCACAGTGGCGACGACGACATACCAGCACGAGCGCGGCCGGTGCCTTTTTGGCGCCATGGCTTCTTGGTGGTGTGGCTGACTTCTTCACGGTCCTTCTGCTTGCGGTTACCGCTGCGCGCGTTGGCGGCATAGGCGACCACGACCTGGTGGATCAGGGCTTCGTTGTATTCACGGCCGAACACGGTGTCGGCAGCTGCAACGCCGGCGCCAGCTTGACCTTGCTCATTCAGGAGCTGGAGTTCCATACTTAGGCTCCTTTCTTGGCTTTGGTTTTGACAGCCGGCTTGACGATCACCTGGCCGTTTTTGGCGCCAGGAACGGCACCCTTCACGAGCAGCAGTTGACGGTCAGCGTCGATGCGGGCGATTTCCAGGTTCTGGGTGGTGACGGTAACGTCGCCCATGTGACCGGTCATGCGCTTGCCTGGGAACACGCGGCCCGGATCCTGCGCCATACCGATGGAGCCAGGAACGTTGTGCGAACGCGAGTTACCGTGGGTCTGACGACCCGAGGCGAAGTTGTGACGCTTGATGGTGCCGGCGTAGCCCTTACCGATCGAGGTGCCTTGCACGTCGATTTTCTGGCCCACTTCGAACATCGAAGCATTGATGGTGTCGCCGGCTTTGAGTTCAGCGGCTTTAGCGGAATCGATGAGGAATTCACGCAGCATCGTGCCAGCTTCCACGCCAGCTTTGGCGTAGTGGCCGGCAGCGGCCTTGTTCACGCGCGAGGCGCGACGTTGACCGAAGACGACCTGAACTGCAGTGTAACCGTCAGTTTCAGGGGTTTTGACTTGCGCAACACGGTTGTTGGACACGTCCAGCACAGTGACAGGGATCGAATCGCCGTCATCCGTGAAGATACGCATCATGCCAACCTTGCGACCGAGGAGGCCCAGGCTCATTTTTTCTCCATTCCCACCTACGATTGGGCGGGGCTAATTAAACTACTAGGAAAAGGTACGGGCAGAAAAAGAGATACCCATACCGAAGCCGGCTAGTATAGCGTGCAAAAAGGCTTGACGCAACAAGAGAATCGGGGGTATGTCGACCCTGTTGCGTATTCCGCAGTAGATGGAGAAAGAGAGAAATCTGGCCTGGCTGGCCAGCACAGAAAAGATGAAATTGCGCATCTTTTCTCTGCAGGCCGGAGCGGCCTGCGATCTGGAACTTCTGGAATTTGGTGGGCGGTGCAGGATTCGAACCTGCGACCCCTTGGATGTCGACCAAGTATTCTAACCAGCTGAACTAACCGCCCGGGGAGCCGCATTATACGTAGCGGCACAGCAGTTTTGCAATAGCTTTTTTTTCAGGCCCGTTCCGCCCTGCCGCCGGGCCTGGCGGATCGCCGGTTGTCGAAGGCGCCACAAAATGCTATTGTACAAATGCACTTTCCAGTTTCCCGCATGTCCCTTCGCCGCACATGCCGGTGCGTCCCGCGCACCGTGCCTGCACGCTCCTCGCATGTCTGCCTCCCGGCGACTCCCGCATGCCCGAACCCGGTCCGCCGCCCCTGCGCGCGGACGCCTCATAGAAAAGGATGATTCATGACCGTCATCGACTCGCAACGCTGGTCCCGCCCCCTCGATCCTGCCCGCCTGGTGCTCGCCACCGACCTCGACGGCACGCTGCTGGCAGGCACCCATGAGGCGCGGCGCCGCGTGCGCGACCTGTTTTCCGGCCTGGCAAGGATCCCGGCCAACTCCCGCCCTACCCTGGTCTTCGTCACCGGACGCGGCCTCGAGACCGTGATGCCGCTGCTGAGCGACCCGACCATCCCGCAGCCGGACTTCATCATCGCCGACGTCGGCGCCACCGTGGTCGACAGCGAGCTGCGCCCCGTCGAGCAGATCCAGCGCGAGCTCACCGCCCACTGGCCCGGCAGCCAGGCCGTGTTGCGGGCCCTGGCCGGCTTCCCTTTGCTGGTACGCCAGAGCGTGCCGCAGGAACGGCGCTGTTCCTTCCTGGCGCCGGAAGAGGCAGTGACGGAGGCGCTGCACGCGGCGGTGGCGGCGCTCGACTGCGAACTGCTGTTCTCGGCCGGGCGTTATCTCGACGTGCTGCCGCGCGGCGTCGGCAAGGGCGCGGCGCTGCGCCGCCTGGTCGACGTGGCCGGCTTCGATCCTGCCAGCGTGGTCGTGGCCGGCGATACCCTGAACGACCTGTCGATGTTCGAGACCGGTTTTCGCGGCGTGGTGGTCGGCGGCGCCGAGCCGGCCCTGGTCGAGCGCGTCCGCAAGAACGGGCGGGTCTACGTCGCAACGCAGGAAGGCTGCGGCGGCATCCTGGAAGCCCTGGCGCATTACGGCATGCCGCTCGACGGCGAATCCGGCACGCACCCGGCGCCGGCCTGCGGCGACGCCGAGCTGATAATGGTGTACCACCGCCTGCCGTATGACGAAATCGTCGTCGACGGCATCACGCTGCAGCGCCGCCCGAAGAGTCCGAACGGCATCATGCCGACGCTGCTGAGTTTTTTCGCGGGCGGTCGCAAGGGCGCGTGGGTAGCCTGGTCGCAGCAGGACAGCCGCGCACCGGAGGGGTTCGAACCGCACGTGGCGGTCGACGCGGCCCGCTATCCGCACCTGAAGGCGGCGCGCATCCCCTTGACGCCGGAAGACATCGACCTGTTCTACAAGAAATTTTCCAAGGAAGCCTTCTGGCCGATCATCTTCTCTTTCCCGGACAAGGCCGAATTCCACCAGGCCCACTGGGAGCGCTTCCTGGAAGTCAACCGCCTGTTCGCCGAACAGACCGCGCGCGAGGCCGCCCATGGCGCCACCGCCTGGATCCACGACTACAACCTGTGGATGGTACCGGCCTTCCTGCGTCCGCTGCGTCCCGACCTGACCATCGCTTTCTTCCATCACACGGCCTTCCCTTCGAGCGATGTGTTCAATATCCTGCCGTGGCGCCGCGACATCATCGGCAGCCTGCTGCAATGCGACTACGTGGGCTTCCACATCCCGCGCTATGTCGAAAACTTCGTCGATGCGGTGCGTTCGTTCGCACCGGTGGAAATCGCCGATGCCCAGCCGTGCGCGCCGCGCTTCCTGACCTACGGCTGCGCGTTGGGCGTGGACCGCATGACGACCGCGATCGAGGTCGGCGATCGCCGGGTGGCGCTGGGCGCCCATCCGGTCGGCACCGACGTCAAGCTGATCGCGCGCCTGGCTGCCGGCGATGAGGTGCAGCGCCAGCTGGCCGAGCTCGACGGCTACCTGGCCGGAAATGCCGACAAGCACCGCACCGGCATCGTATCGATCGAACGCCTCGACTACGTCAAGGGCTCGCTCGAGAAGCTGGAAGCGTACGAGCGCATGCTGGACCTGCATCCCGAGATGCTGGGCAAGGTGACCCTGCTGAACATCGTCACCCCGGCGGCCAGCGGCATGGAGATCTACGACAGCCTGCGCGAGGAACTCGACCGCACGGTGGGGCGCATCAACGGCCGCTTCTCGACGCTCGACTGGGTGCCGGTGCGCTATTTTTACCGCTCGCTGCCCTTCGAGGACGTGCTGGCCCATTATGCGGCGGCCGGCATCGCCTGGATCACGCCGCTACGTGACGGGCTGAACCTGGTCGCCAAGGAATACATCGCCACCCGGCACGCCCTGGGCCGGCCCGGCCTGCTGATCCTGTCCGAGTTCGCCGGCGCCGCCGTGGAGCTGCACGGCGCCCTGCTGGTCAATCCCTACGATGCCAACGACATGACCGAGACGCTGTACCAGGCCCTGACCATGGGCGCCGACGAAATCGCCTACCGCTCGGAGCGGCTGGCGATGATCGTGGAAGACCACGATGTGACGCGCTGGGGCGACGGCTTCCTGGCGGCCGCCCGGGCCGAGTCGCCCCAAGGCAGCCTCGAACAGCGTTCGGCCGCCTGACGGGATGCGCATGGATGCCATCCTGTTGGGGAACACGCTGGCCGACTGGCTGCTGGCCTTGATGGCTGCCGTGGTGGTGGTGGCCGGGCTGGATGCCGTCCGGGCCATCGCGCTGCGCCGCCTGCGCTCGGTGGTCGCGGTCAATCCCGGCGGCGCGCGCATGGCCGGCGCCGCCGTGGCCGCGCTGGCGGCGACGCGCCTGGCGCTGCTGGCCGTGATCGGCCTGTACGCCGGCGCCAGCCTGCTGGTGTTGCCGGAGCGGGTCCAGACCCTCATGGGCCGCGCCGTCATCGCGGCGGTGCTGCTGCAGTGCGCGCTGTGGGGCGACCATGCGGTCAAGTCCTGGCTGGCCGGCGCCCGCGCCCGGCAAGTGGCCGACCCCGACCGCGTGACTTCGTCGGTCGTGATCGCTTTCCTGCTGCGGGTGCTGCTGTGGGGCGTGGTTGCCCTGATGGTGCTCGATAACCTGGGCATCAACGTCACCACCCTGGTGGCCAGCCTGGGCATCGGCGGCATCGCCCTGGCACTGGCCGTGCAGAGCATCCTGGGCGACCTGTTCGCGTCCTTGTCCATCGTGCTCGACAAGCCGTTCGTGGTGGGCGACTTCATCATCGTCGACGGGGTGCTGGGCACCGTGGAGCACATCGGCCTGAAGACCATCCGCCTGCGCAGCCTGGACGGCGAACAGATCGTGTTCTCGAACGCCAGCCTGCTCAAGAGCCGCATCCACAACCTGCGCCGCATGGAAGCGCGGCGCGTGGCGTTCCGGCTCGCCGTCGCCTACGAGACCCAGGAACCGGCGCTGCGCGCCTTGCCGGGCCTGCTCGAAGAGATCGTCACGGCCCAGCCGCAAGTGCGCTTTGACCGTGCCCACCTGGCATCGCTGGCGGCGCCCGCCTATACCTTCGAGGTCGTGTTCTTCGTGGACAGCGCCGATTACCTGGTGTACATGAACGTGCAACAGGAAATTTACCTGCAAGTCGTGGCCATGCTCGATCGGCAAGGCATCCGCCTCGCGTTGCCGGCCCAGATCGTCCACCTGGACGGCGCCGCCACCCTGCCGGCCGCCGATGCCGCCTTCGTGGAGGCACGCGCCGCGGCCTGATGGGACAGCGCCGGCCCGGCGCGCAGCATGCCCGCGCGGCCGCACCATGACCCGAATGTCACGATGCGGCCGCTTCCGTATGGACAGCGCAATGGACAGCAATGTGAAATCCGGACCGTGTACAATCGATAATTAACCCTTCCACCCGACCACAAAAAGGAGCAAGTATGGCAATCAGTCTGCAGAAAGGCGGCAACGTCAACCTGAGCAAGGAAGCGCCCGGATTGACCAAGGTGATCATCGGCCTGGGATGGGATCCGCGCTCGACCGACGGCGCCGCGTTCGACCTCGACGGCAGCGCTTTCATGCTCAAGACGGATGCCAAGGTCCGCGGCGACTCGGACTTCATCTTCTACAACAACCTGAAATCCACCGACGGCTCGGTGGAGCACGCCGGCGACAACACCACCGGCCAGGGCGAGGGCGACGACGAAAAGATCGCCGTCGATCTGTCGCGGGTGCCGCCGGAAGTCGAGAAGGTGTCGTTCTGCGTCACCATCCACGACGCCGACGCGCGCCGCCAGAACTTCGGCATGGTCGCCAAGGCCTACATCCGCTGCCTGAACGCCGCTGGCGAAGCCGAGATCGCGCGCTACGACCTGTCCGAGGACAGCTCGACCGAGACCGCGATGATCTTCGGCGAACTGTACCGCCACGGCGGCGAATGGAAGTTCCGCGCCGTCGGCCAGGGCTTCAAGGGCGGCCTGGGACCGCTGGCGCGCTCGTTCGGCGTCAACGTGTAAGGGCTTTACATCGAGTGCGGCCCGAGCGCCGCCGGTTTCTGCGCGCCCGCCCTCCACGGCGGGCGCGCGCGTCTACCCTGTCTTGAAAGACTTCATGCGCGTTTGGTTCAACAGGACGTTTTCGTCCGTCTACACCGCTATCAAGCTGATCCGTGAAGCCGATACCGCCGGCCGTTTCACCCTCATCTACAGTAATCCCAGCCGCCGCACGCCTGCCGCCGGGCTGGCGCACGAATTCCATTACGAGCCGACCAAGATGGCGCCGGAAGCCTACGTGGAATGGTGTCTGGCATTCTGCCGCGAACAGCGCATCGACATTTTCATCCCGGGCCGCGAAGCGACCACGCTGGCGGCGCACGGGGAACGCTTCCTCGCGGCCGGCACGCGCGTGCTGAACACGGCCTCGCCCTCGCAGCTGCAACTCATCCACGACAAGGCCGGCTTCTACGCCGAGACCCACCTGCCGCAGGCGCCGGTGGCCGAGTTCCGCCGCTTCGAGAGCCTGGAGGGCTTCGATGCCGCCTGGGCCGAACTGCGCCCGCGCCACGCGCGGCTGTGTCTGAAGCCCGCGAACTCGATCTACGGCCTGGGCTTTGCCCTGATCGACGAAGCGCGCAGCGCCGCCGCGCTGCTGCTGGCAGGTATCCAGTACAGCATCGGCTACGACGACCTGCGCCGCGGCTTGGGCGAACTGGGCAGCTTCCGCACCATGCTGCTGATGGAATTCCTGCCTGGCGACGAGTTCAGCGTCGACTGCGTCGGCGACGCGGGCCGCCTGGTGACCGCGGTGGTGCGGCGCAAGCTGCCGGGGGCCGGCAGCGGCCAGCTGATCGACATGCAGCCCGATATCCTGGCGGCGACCGCCAAGCTGGCGGCCGACTACGGCCTGAACGGCATGTTCAACGTGCAGTTCCGCGAAGCGGATGGCAAGCCTCGCTTACTGGAAATCAACCCGCGCATGTCGGGCGGCATCGGCATGGCCTGCGCGGCCGGCCCCAACCTGCCCTGGATCGCGCTCAAGGGCTTCGCCGACGGCTTCGACACGGTCGAGGTGCCGGCAGTACGCAACGGCATGCGCGTGGCCGAGGTATCCGAAGCGCTGGAGCTGGAATGAACGCCAGCTCAAGTCCGAACGTCCTGCTGCGGCGCAGCGTGGCGCTGCCGACCGGCAGCCTGGAAGTGGCGCTGGCGGACGGCGCCGACGAGCTCGACGCGCTGCTCGGCTTCGCGGCGCGCGCCAACGCCAAGCGCGGCTTCCTGTTCCTGAGCAAGGTGCTGGGCAAGCACTGGCCGGTGCGGGCATCGAGCATGCTCGCCATCCACGACCGCCTGGCCGCCACGGTGCCCGCATCGGATGGGCCGGCGGCGGGCGCTCCCGTGGTGTTCATCGCCATGGCCGAAACCGCGATCGGCCTGGGCCAGGGCGTGTTCGAAGCCTGGCTGCGCGCCCATCCTGGCCGGCCCGCGCTGTTCATCCACACCACCCGCTACCGCGTGGGCAGCGGCGAACTGATCGAATTCGAGGAAGCGCACAGCCACGCGCCGCGCCAGTTCCTGCACCTGCCGGAGGACCCGGCGCTGCGCGCGCTGCTCTTGGGGGCTTCCACCCTGGTGCTGGTAGACGACGAAGCCAGCACCGGCAACACCTTCCTGAACCTGACCGATGCCTGCCGCCGCCTCAATCCGGGCATCGCACGCGTGCACCTGGCGACGATCACGAATTTCATGGGTGAGGCGGCGACAGGCGCCCTGTCGGCGCGTTTCGGCCTGCCGGTGAGCATGGGGGCGCTGCTCGGCGGCGAATACCGCTTCACGCCCGGCGACTACGTGGCCCCGAGCACGCCGGCGCAACGCTTCGACCCGGACGCGGACCGCGGCGCCAGCCCGCGCTTCGGCCGCCTGGGCCTGGACCGCGCCATGCGCGCGCCCGCCGCGCTGGCGGCCCGCCTGGCGGGCGAGTTCGCCCCGGGTGCGACAGTGGCGGTGCTGGGTACCGGCGAATTCATGCACGCCGCCATGCTGCTGGGCAGGGAGCTGGAGGCGCGCGGCGTCGATGCCATCGTGCAGTCGACCACCCGCTCGCCGATCCTGACCTGGGGCGCCGTGGGCCATGCCTTGGGCTTCCCCGACAACTACGGCGAAGGCATCGCCAATTTCGTCTATAACATCGCGCCCGGCCAGTACGACCACGTGCTGGTGTGCCACGAAACCGCGCCAAGCGCCGCGCTGCGCGAGCTCGCCGGCAAGCTGGACGCGCGCCTGTTCCACTTCCTGTCCGAGGCTGAAGTTGAAGAAATTCCTGTTCGCTGACCTGGACGACACGCTGTTCCAGACCTTCGAGAAGTGCGGCCCGCTCGCCGGCGCCGACGCGCTCGAGCCGGCCGCCTATTACAAGGATGGCAGCATCTGCTCGTACACCACGCGTGCCCAGCGTGCTTTCTTCAGCTTCGTGCAGGACGGCACCACCGTGATCCCCACCACGGCGCGCGACCATGACGGCCTGCGCCGGGTGCAGCTGCCGTTCGACAGCTACGCCATCATCAACTACGGCGGCGTGGTGCTGTGCCCCGACGGCAGCGCCGATAAGCCCTGGCTGGAAGCGGTGCGCCAGGCCATGCATGCGGCCCTGCCCGGCCTGCAGGAGCTGGCCCGGCACATCGACGCCTACGCCGCACGGACCGGCTTCGGCGGCCGCGCGCGCACCATCGAGGATTTCGCCACGCCCTTCTTCCTGGTCGTGAAAGACCCGGACAAGCGCCACGAGCGCCTGGCGCCAATCGAGGCGGAGGTGGTGCGCCCCTGGATCGCGGACGGCAACCCGGACTATGTCGTGCACCGCAACGGCAACAACCTGGCGATCCTGCCGAAGGTGCTCGACAAGGCCAATGCGGTCGCCCACGTGACGGCGCTGCTGCGCGCCGAGCACGGCGACATCGTCACCCTGGGCATGGGCGACAGCCGTTCGGACGCGCGCTTCATGGCGGCCTGCGACTACGCGATCGTCCCGCGCGCCACCCAGCTGGCGCGCCTGACCGTGGAGACCCTGTGAGCTTCGCGGGCAGCTACCGCGAAGGCGAGGTGCGCTTCCTGCTCACGCGCCTGCCGGCCCAGGAATTCACGGCCGTCGCCGAAAAAGAGCGCCTGATCCAGTCGGGCCGGCGCCACTACAGCCAGATGCTGTCGCCGGAATCGGTGCCGTCGGCGCGCTACATGGCCGTGTTCGAAGATGCCTGCCGCGCCAACAACGCGCGCATGGCGGCCGATTGCCTGCGGCTGGCGCGCCTGATCGCCGACCGGCGCGCAGGCGTCGCCGAGATCGCCGTGGTGTCGCTGGCGCGCGCCGGCACGCCGGTGGGCGTGGTCGTTGCGCGCCTGCTGCGCGAGGTGTTCGGGCGCCAGGCAGTGCACTATTCGGTGTCGATCGTGCGCGACCGAGGCATCGACGCGGCCGCCCTGCGCCACATCCTGGCCAATGGCGACCCGCCCGCGGCGATCGCGTTCGTCGACGGCTGGACCGGCAAGGGCGTGATCGCGCGCGAGCTGGCGCTGTCGGTGTCGGCCTTCAATGCGGCGCAGGGCACGGACATCGACAACGGCCTGTACGTGCTGTCGGACCTGGCCGGTGCGGCCGCCTGCGCGGCCTCCGAAGACGACTACCTGATCCCGTCGAGCATCCTGAACGCCACGGTGTCGGGGCTGGTCAGCCGCACGGTGCTGGACGAGCGCATCGGACCGGACGATTTCCACGGCTGCGTCTATTACGGCCAATTCGCCGAGCACGACCAGTCGCAGCGCTTCGCCGACGCGCTGGTGGCGCTGGCCCTCGGCCAGGCCGGCGACACCGGTTTGCCATCCCGGCCGCAAGCGGCGCCGCTCGACGCGCAATCTGCGGCTGAACGCTCGCGCGCCTACCTGGCCGGCGCCATGGCGCGCTACGGCATCCAGGATGTCAATCTCATCAAGCCCGGCATCGGCGAAGCCACGCGCGTGCTGCTGCGCCGCGTGCCGCGCCTGCTGGTGCTGCGCCAGCCAGGCAACCCGGATGTGGCCCACCTCGAAGTGCTGGCCGAAGAAAAACAGGTGCCGGTCGCGATCGACCCGGACCTGCCTTATCATGCAGTTTCCCTGATCAGGAGTGCATCAGATGGTTAAGTCAATTGGCGCCTCGCTGTACGTGCCCGCCAATCACAAGGACCTGGCGGACATCGCCGACGGCGACAAGCTGCCGGGGGCGCGCTCGCTGATCTTCTGCCTCGAAGACGCCATCGCCGACCGCGAGCTGAGCTGGTCGCTGTTCAACCTTTCGGTGGTGCTGGCGAACATGCGCGACGGGGTCGCGGCCGAGCGCTTCGTCCGGGTGCGCAACCCGGAGGTGATGGCGCGCGTGTTGGCCATGCCTGGCGCCGAGAAGCTGACCGGCTTCGTGCTGCCCAAGATCACGCGCCACAATTTCGAGACCTATTTCCGCCTGGTGCGCGATACCACGCACGTGCTGATGCCTACGCTGGAGACGGCGGAAGTGTTCAGCGACAGCGAAATGCTGCAGCTGCGCGCCGTGTTCGAAGCGCCGGGCGTGCGCCACCGCATCCTGGCCTTGCGCATCGGCGGCAACGACCTGCTCGCCCTGCTGGGCCTGCGCCGTCCGCGCAGCATGACCATCTACCGCACGCCGCTGGGCCCCGTCATCGCGCGCCTGGTGACCACCTTCCGCCCCTGGGGCTTCGCCCTGACGGCGCCGGTGTTCGAATATCTCGACCTGCCGGAACTGCTCGACCAGGAAGTTCTGGAAGACCTGGCTCACGGCATGGTGGGCAAGACCGCGATCCACCCGACCCAGATCGGCCCGATCGAACAACATTACCAGGTGCGCCCGCAAGACCTCGCGGTGGCGCGCGCCATCCTCGACGATGCCAGCCCCGCCGTGTTCCGCATGGACGATGCGATGTGCGAAGTCGCCACTCACCGCGCCTGGGCCGAACGCCTGGTGGAGCAGTCGCACCGCTTCGGCTCGCGCTCGATGGAAGGAGAACCCTCATGAACCTGTTTTCGCGTGGCCAGAAAGGCAAGCTGGCAGACCTCGGCGCCGGCAGCGCCTTCACCGTCGAGCTGGACATCCAGGCGCCCGGCATGTCGGTCGATGTGTCCTGCTTCGGCCTGGATGCGGCCGACCGCATGTCGGACGACCGCTACATGGTGTTCTATAACCAGCTGGCCAGCCCGGAAGGCGCGGTGCGGCTGGAGCTGGCAGGGTCCCTGGCCCGTTTTGCCGTCAATCTCGACGCGCTGCCGGCATCGATTGCAAAGCTGGTATTCGTGGCCGCGATCGACGGCGCGCAGACCATGCGCGCACTCGGCGCCTGCGCCCTGAATCTCGGCGGCGTGCTGCGCTTCCCGTGGTCGGGCGCGGATTTTGGTGACGAGAAGGCGGTCATCGTGGCGGAGCTGTACCGGCGCGACGGTTCGTGGCGCTTCGGCGCCGTCGGCCAGGGTTTCAACGGCGGGCTGGCGGCGCTGCTGGCGCATTTCGGCGGCACCGAGGCGACGCCTGCGGCTGCCCCTGTCTCCACGCCTGCTCCTGCCGCTCCTGCTGCCCCGGCGGCGCCCAAGGTATCGCTGTCGAAGGTCACGCTGGAAAAGCGCGGCGACAAGGTCTCGCTCGACAAGCGTGCCGGCCGCGGCTTTGGCCGCATCCACGTGAACCTGAACTGGAACCAGTCGGCGACAGCAAAGGAGGCGCCACCGCCGCCTGCCAAGACGGGCTTCTTCGACAAGCTGATCGGCGGCGCGGCTGCTGCCGGCCGCAAGGGACGCGGCGGCATCGACCTCGACCTCGGCTGCATGTACGAACTGGCCGATGGCCGGCGCGGCCTGGTGCAGGCGCTCGGCAACGCCTGGGGCGACTTGGAGCGCGAGCCCTTCATCCGCCTCGATGCCGACGACCGCACCGGTTCCGTGGCCGGCGGCGAGAACCTGTACATCAACGGCGAGCGCTTCGACGGGATCCGCCGGGCGCTGATCTTTTCCTTCATCTACGAGGGCGTGCCCAACTGGGCCGCGACCGACGCGGTGGTGACCATCGCCGCGCCCGAGCAGGCCCCGATCGAGGTGCGCCTGGACGGCGGCGGCAACCAGATGATGTGCGCCATCGCGCTGATCGAGAACCGGGGCGGCAGTCTGCAGGTGACCAAGCTGGCGGAGTACTTCCAGCAGCAGGGCGGCACCAGCGCGCACGAGCTGATGGACCGCCATTTCGGCTTCGGCATGCGCTGGAAGACCGGGTCGAAGGGCTGACGAAAGCTCGCCCTTCGACGCCTTGACGAGTACTTAACCGCAGGTCTCGACGTAGCCCACCGCCGGCTGGAGCCCGGCGCGCATTTTGCTCACCTTGCCGCCCGACGCTTCCATGATGATGGCGGTTCGTCCGTCCGCGCCGGGGAAGCTGAGGTAATGGCCGTTCGTATCGTATTTGTGCGGGCTGATCTCGGCTTCGGGATGCGCGGCGCGGACCTGCTCCAGCGGTTCGCCGATCGCGCCCACGACACTGGCGATGCCCGCTTCGGCATCGGCGCGCGTGACGACGCCGTTCTCGACCATGAAACGCACCCCCGGCAAGGCGGAGAAGCGCACCATGCTGCAGGCCGGGTCGAAAGGCGTGGGCAGCTCCGCCTTGCCGCCGAGCGCCTCTTCCGCTTGCGCCAGCGTCATACCGAATCGGAGCGCGCCGATGCCGTCGGCGCGCAGCATGCCTGGTGCTGCCGCGGTGCTGGCGGGGGCGCTCGAGGCAGGAGCGCTTGCCGGTGCGGCAGCAGGTTTATCCTGTGCCGCAGGCGGCGCCGCCTTGTCCGAACAGGCGCTGACGAGCGCGATCATCGCAAGCAATAGGTGTTTTCTCAGCATCGATCTTCCTCGCGTGTTTTCCAGGCGCGACTATACGGGGAAGCGCGGGTGCGCGACGCACGCTGCTCATCGCTGCAGGCAAGTGCATGCAGGCAGTATGCGACAGCACAAAGTGCGCGATAAAAGCGCGCTCGACAATGGACTTTTGCCCGGAGGTCCCATGTCGAACTTCGATCATCTTCCCGACGATGCCACGCGCTTGAGCGCCGCCAGCCTGCGGGTGCATTTCACAGGCCATCCGACGCTGGTCGGCTGGATCGGCCGCTGTGCGCTGCTGGTGGTGCTGCTCGGCGCCGGGACCGTCATCGGCGGCCTGGCGGCCCCGGTCGTCTACGCCCTGTTGAACTAGGCGCCAAAATAACAAGGGCCGGGAACCCTGTCGGATTCCCGGCCCTGCTACCGCGGCGCATGCTTGCGCCCCGGTGGATGCGATTACTGCAGCTTGATTTCGACGTCGACGCCAGCTGGCAGGTCGAGCTTCATCAGTGCGTCAACGGTCTTGTCGGTCGGATCCACGATGTCCATCAGACGCTGGTGCGTACGGATTTCGAACTGGTCGCGCGAGGTCTTGTTGACGTGCGGGGAACGCAGGATGTCGAAGCGCTGGATGCGGGTCGGCAGCGGGACCGGGCCCTTGACGACTGCGCCGGTGCGCTTGGCGGTGTCGACGATTTCCAGGGCCGACTGGTCGATCAGCTTGTAGTCGAACGCTTTCAGGCGGATACGGATCTTTTGATTGGACATGGCTATTCCTTAAAGAGCGAACCACACACGGGGTGTGGCAATAAAAAACGCATACGGAAATCCGGATGCGCAACAGGGTCGGTATCTTAACACACTCGCCTACCGGCGTATACGGTGGAAGAGAAGTGTTGCGTGTCAGCGGATGGCTGGCACGGATAAACAAATGTCGGCCTAGGCCGACATTTGTTTAGTCTACAGGCGGCTTGCGCCGCCCTTCGAACAGATCTCGCTATTAGGCGATGATCTTGGCAACCACGCCGGCGCCGACGGTACGGCCGCCTTCGCGGATTGCGAAGCGCAGGCCTTCTTCCATCGCGATCGGGTTGATCAGCTTGACGGTGATCGACACGTTGTCGCCTGGCATGACCATTTCTTTGTCCGCTGGCAGCTCGATCGAACCGGTCACGTCAGTCGTACGGAAGTAGAACTGAGGACGGTAGTTGTTGAAGAACGGGGTGTGACGGCCGCCTTCGTCTTTCGACAGGACGTAGATCTCACCGGTGAAGTGGTTGTGCGGCTTGATCGAGCCCGGCTTGGCCAGAACCTGGCCACGCTGGACGTCTTCACGCTTGGTACCGCGCAGCAGCAGGCCGACGTTGTCGCCAGCTTGACCCTGGTCCAGCAGCTTGCGGAACATTTCCACGCCGGTGCAGGTGGTCTTCACGGTGTCGATGATACCGACGATTTCGATCTCTTCGCCGACCTTGATGATGCCGCGCTCGACACGACCGGTCACCACGGTACCGCGACCCGAGATCGAGAACACGTCTTCAACCGGCATCAGGAAGGCGCCGTCGACGGCACGTTCCGGGGTCGGGATGTAGGTGTCCAGGGCTTCAGCCAGCTTGACGATGCACTCTTCGCCCATTTCGCCTGGCTGGCCTTCCAGCGCCATACGTGCCGAACCCTTGATGATTGGCAGGTCGTCGCCTGGGAACTCGTACTTCGAGAGGAGCTCGCGGACTTCCATTTCGACCAGTTCCAGCAGTTCTGCGTCGTCGACCAGGTCGCACTTGTTCAGGAACACGATGATGTACGGAACGCCAACCTGACGCGCCAGCAGGATGTGCTCGCGGGTCTGTGGCATTGGGCCGTCAGCGGCCGAGCACACCAGGATCGCGCCGTCCATCTGCGCAGCACCGGTAATCATGTTCTTGATGTAGTCGGCGTGGCCTGGGCAGTCGACGTGCGCGTAGTGACGGTTCGCGGTTTCGTATTCGACGTGCGCGGTGTTGATGGTGATGCCGCGTGCTTTTTCTTCCGGAGCCGCGTCGATCTGGTCGTATGCCTTGGCTTCGCCGCCGAACTTCTTCGACAGGACGGTTGCGATTGCTGCCGTCAGGGTGGTTTTGCCGTGGTCAACGTGACCGATGGTGCCGACGTTGACGTGCGGCTTGGTCCGTTCGAATTTACCTTTTGCCATTTCGATCTTCCTTTAAATGAACTGTTTCGCTATTTTTTTGGAGGGGCAGGCCTTGCGTCCTGCCCCTGTATTGCTGAATTACTTGGACTTCGCGGTCACGATTGCGTCGATCACGTGCTTCGGCGCTTCCGAATAGTGCTTGAACTCCATCGTGTAGGTCGCGCGGCCCTGGGTCGCCGAACGCAGCGAGGTCGAGTAACCGAACATTTCCGACAGCGGGACTTCGGCCTTGATGATCTTGCCGCCGCCGCCCGGGATTTCGTCCATGCCCTGGACCATGCCGCGGCGGGACGACAGGTCGCCCATCACCGAACCAGCGTAGTCTTCCGGCGTTTCCACTTCCACGGCCATCATCGGCTCGAGGATGACCGGCGATGCTTTACGGCAGCCGTCCTTGAATGCCATCGAACCTGCCATACGGAACGCGTTCTCGTTCGAGTCGACGTCGTGGTACGAACCGAAGGTCAGGGTGACTTTCACGTCAACGACCGGGTAACCAGCCAGCACGCCGGCGGTCAGGGTTTCGCGAACACCCTTCTCGACTGCAGGGATGTATTCGCGTGGAACCACACCGCCCTTGATGGCGTCGACGAACTCGAAGCCCTTGCCCGGCTCTTGCGGCTCGATCGACAGGACAGCGTGACCGTACTGGCCGCGACCGCCCGACTGCTTGACGAACTTGCCTTCGACGTCGGTGACTGCCTTGCGGATGGTCTCGCGGTAGGCAACCTGTGGCTTGCCGACGGTTGCTTCCACGTTGAATTCGCGCTTCATGCGGTCAACGATAATTTCCAGGTGCA
This sequence comes from Telluria sp. PB2R4, assembly GCF_059685695.1. Classification (NCBI taxonomy): domain Bacteria; kingdom Pseudomonadati; phylum Pseudomonadota; class Betaproteobacteria; order Burkholderiales; family Oxalobacteraceae; genus Telluria; species Telluria sp. PB2R4. The sequence continues at coordinate 114,243 of NZ_JCASIC010000003.1, forward strand.
GCTCGCCCATACCACCGATGATGGTCTGGCCCGATTCTTCGTCGGTACGCACGCGGAACGACGGATCTTCTTGTGCCAGACGGTTCAGCGCCAGGCCCATCTTTTCCTGGTCGGCCTTGGTCTTCGGCTCGACTGCCTGCTGAATGACCGGCTCCGGGAACACCATCTTTTCCAGGGTGATGACGGCCGAAGGATCGCACAGGGTTTCGCCCGTGGTCGCTTCTTTCAGGCCGACTGCGGCGGCGATATCGCCGGCGCGGACTTCCTTGATTTCTTCGCGCTGGTTTGCGTGCATCTGCAGAATACGACCCAGGCGTTCCTTCTTGCCCTTGACCGGGTTGTAGACGGTATCGCCCGAATTGACCATGCCCGAGTAGACGCGGAAGAAGATCAGCTGGCCGACGAACGGGTCGGTCATGATCTTGAATGCCAGCGCAGCGAACTTCTCGTTGTCGTCGGCCTTACGGGTGACCGGCTGGTCGTCCTCGTCGGTACCGGCGACTGGTGGAATGTCGATCGGCGACGGCAGGTATTCGACGACGGCGTCGAGCATTGCCTGCACGCCCTTGTTCTTGAACGCGGTACCGCACATCATCGGGACGATTTCCGACGCGATGGTGCGCTGGCGCAGGGCGGCCTTGATCTCTTCTTCAGAGAGTTCGCCTTCTTCCAGGTACTTGTTCATCAGCTCTTCCGACGCTTCAGCGGCGGTTTCGACCAGCTTCTCGCGCCATTCGTTGGCTTGATCAACCAGTTCGGCCGGGATGTCGCGGTAGTCGAACTTCATGCCTTGCGAGGCTTCGTCCCAGATGATTGCTTTCATCTTGACCAGGTCGACCACGCCCAGGAAGTTCTCTTCCGCGCCGATCGGGATCTGCAGAGGGATCGGGTTCGCCTTCAGGCGAGCGCGCATCTGCTCGTAGACCTTGAAGAAGTTCGCACCGGTACGGTCCATCTTGTTGACGAAGGCCAGACGCGGGACTTTGTACTTGTTAGCCTGACGCCACACGGTTTCCGACTGTGGCTGCACGCCGCCGACTGCGCAGTAAACCATGCAGGCGCCGTCCAGGACGCGCATCGAGCGCTCGACTTCAATGGTGAAGTCGACGTGGCCCGGGGTGTCGATGATGTTGATGTGGTGCGGCTCGAAGTTGCCGGCCATACCCTTCCAGAAGCAGGTCGTCGCTGCCGAGGTAATGGTAATGCCGCGTTCCTGCTCCTGCTCCATCCAGTCCATGGTCGCGGCGCCGTCGTGCACTTCGCCGATCTTGTGGTTCACGCCGGTGTAGAACAGGACGCGTTCGGTGGTGGTGGTTTTACCAGCATCGATGTGAGCGGAAATACCGATATTGCGGTAGCGCTCAATGGGGGTCTTGCGTGCCATAATTTTTCCTAAATCTTTGAATGGACAAAACCGGGCGGCATCTTGGAGTCAAAATGTGCCCGGCCTGAACAACAGATACTGCTAGGCCGCGCCCCCGAGAGGGTCTGGCCACGTGCTTAGAAGCGGAAGTGCGAGAACGCCTTGTTCGCTTCAGCCATGCGGTGAACTTCGTCACGACGCTTCATCGCGCCGCCGCGCATTTCCGCGGCTTCCATCAGTTCACCACCCAGGCGTTGTGGCATGGATTTTTCGCTGCGCTTGTTTGCGGCTTCGCGCAACCAACGCATGGACAGCGCCATACGACGAACCGGACGAACTTCAACTGGCACCTGGTAGTTGGCGCCGCCGACACGGCGGGACTTGACTTCCACCATTGGCTTGGCGTTGTTGATCGCGGCGACGAAGACTTCCAGCGGGTCCTTGCCCGATTTCGACTGGATGTATTCGAACGCACCGTAGATGATGTTTTCTGCGACCGACTTTTTACCGGACAGCATCAGAACGTTGACGAACTTGGCGACATCGGTGTTGCCGAATTTTGGATCCGGCAGGATTTCGCGCTTGGGTACTTCACGACGACGTGGCATTTCAATTCCTTCCTATCTTCAGTTGAGTGCGGAATCCGCACTCGCGAAAGACCCTCATGATCTTTCACTTACTCGGCCTGACGGCCGGCTCAACTTAACTTTTCAATGTGACCTGTCGATGACAGGGCCGCAGGATTACTTCTTGGCGCCGGCCTTGGCACGCTTCGCACCGTACTTCGAGCGAGCTTGCTTACGGTCTTTCACGCCCTGGGTATCCAGTGCGCCGCGGACCATGTGGTAACGCACACCCGGCAAGTCTTTCACACGGCCGCCGCGAATCAGGACGACGCTGTGCTCTTGCAGGTTGTGGCCTTCACCGCCGATGTACGAAATGACTTCGAAACCGTTGGTCAGGCGAACCTTGGCGACCTTACGCAGTGCCGAGTTCGGCTTCTTCGGGGTCGTGGTGTAGACACGGGTGCAAACGCCGCGCTTTTGCGGGCAGTTTTCCAGTGCCGGCGACTTGCTCTTCACAACCGCGGCTTCACGCGGCTTGCGAATCAGTTGATTGATGGTTGGCATCGTTCAAAAATCCAACAAAATTACTACGTTGATGACCCAGACAATTGTTGCGCTTGTCCGGGGACTGAAACCTAGTCCCGAGTCGGGCACTGGTAGCAGAGGCGACGAAAGCCACTCACCGAAGGAGCGGCTGCGAATGCGTATACCACGTGCAGAATAAATCGAGAACCTGCGAGTATAGACCCGATATGGAGGTGGGTCAACCGCTTTGGCTGGCGCAAGCGCCTGCGGCGCGGGTAAACGCCGGTTTACCGTGATGGATGTGGCAAGCCAGCGACAAAGCCCTTCTGAAGCTTGTTAGCTGGAAAGAGCCTGGGGCTCGGCCAAGCGATTACTCAACCAGTCCGCAACCTCGGCCGCCCTGCCCTCGATCCGCGCGCCGAAGCCCTGCGTCGCCAGCAGCGCGATCCCGTTCGGCTTGCGCAGCACGCCAGGCGTCAAGACCGGACGCCCGCCCGTGGTATCGATGCGCAAGGGTGCGAGCTTGCCGTCCAGGATGCGCGCCAGCACCAGGTTGTGCGAGGACACCAGCACCATGTCGCCTTCGCACAGGCTTTCCAGCACCGCGCATGCTGCCGACACCGATTCCAGGTGGTTGGTGCCGCGGAAGACCTCGTCGATCAGGCAGATGCCGGCCGGTAGGCCGCTGGCATCGAGCAGTGCGCGCGCCCGGCGCAGCTCCGACATATACAGGCTCTCGCCGCCCAGCAGCGAGTCCTCGTTCTGCATGCTGGCGCGCACCGGCACGGCCGGCAGGCGCGCCGCCTGCGCGTAGCAGAAGCCGAAGGCGCGCGCCGCCACCAGGTTCAGGCCCACCATGCGGAGAAAAGTGCTTTTTCCCGAAGCGTTCTGGCCCGAGATGAAGGCGCCCTGCCCGTGCAGGCTGACCGACAGCGGGGCCGGCGCCTCCATCAGCGGATGCACGCCGCCGTGCAGCTCGAGCGTGCGCGCACCGCTGCGTTCGGCCCAGCACCAGGCTTCCTGCCGGCGCAGGTGGCGGGCCAGCGCCACGTCGGCTTCCAGTTCGGCGCTGCGCAGGTAGCAGGCGCGCAGGAAGGCGCGTGCGCCCGCCACGGCGCGGACGGTTTTCCAGTAGCGGCCGACGTTATAGGCGCCAAACCATGTGGCGTAAGCCTCGCCGCCCGGGATCATCCGCAGCGCCAATGAGCGCCCAAGCCGCTTGTGCAGGCGCGCCGCTTCGGCACGCGTTTCGACAAACGCGTCCAGCAGCGGGCCGCCCAGTTCGGCCAGCGCATGGCTGCCGGCCAGCAGCGCGTTGAGGCTGGCCAGCGTGTTTTTCCACAGTTCGAGGCGGCGGTGGTAGTGGATCTGCAGCGCCATCAAGGGCGCCACGGCGGCCAGGGTGGCCATCCAGCCCAGCGGCTGGGTGATCAACAGGCCCAGCGACAGCAGCAGGCAGAGCGGCAGCGCCCAGAGGAAGCGGCTCCAGGCCGGCGCCTGCGGCAATGCGTCGGTAAACAGCAGGCCGGCGATCTCGGTCTCGGCGTAGCGCAGCGGACGCAGCGCCGTGGTCAACGCGTCGATGCGGACAGGTTGGTCCAGCAGGCCGCGCAGGCGTTCCCCCAAACCGGCGCAGTCGGCGTCGCCCAGCCCGGCGCGCAGGCGGCGGTGCAGCAGTTGTCGGCCGAAGATGCTGCTGTCCTGCGCCAGCCGCTCCTCCCAGGATTCCAGCAGCAGGTCGTGCCAGGTCTGGTCGTCGAGCGCGCTGCGCGGGTCCGCGTCGGCCCGGTGCAGGCGGCCGATTTCCTCGGGCATGAAGAAGGTCGACGGCGGCGTGCGGTCGGCGGCGGGTGTGAACAGGTCGAGGACGGGGCGAAGCAGCTGCCTGAATGCGTTCTGGCTCATGCGGGCATGCTAGCAGCTGGTCAGCCCCCAATCCTCACGCTTTGTCACCGGTCCGCGCAAGCGGTGTCCGGGCGGCCGTCCTTGTCCGCACACTGTCCGTCCGTGTCTTTACGGACACCCCGGACACCGGACACGGCATTAACATTTCGCGCAAAATCAAGCACTTGCCTGATTGGCACGGATCGTGCATTGACAAGGCCATCCAACGTTGTCAATGAAAAAAACATGATCCGCGATACCTCATCACAAGACGCCGTCCTCGCCCCCGCCCCGGTCCACAAGCTCAAGCGCCGCGCGCTGTGGGTGGGCGGCGCCGTCGCCGTCCTCGCCGTCAGCGCCGCCGTGCTGGGCGCCTGGAGCAGTAGCGAGCACTCGGTCAGCGAAGCGCGCCTGCGCATCGCCGAAGTCACACGCGGCACCCTGGTGCGCGACGCCTCGGTCAATGGCCGCATCGTGGCCGCCGTCAGCCCCACCCTGTACTCGACCTCCCCGGCCACCGTCAACCTGAAGGTCGCGGCCGGCGACACCGTCAAGAAGGGCGACGTGCTGGCCGTGCTCGAGTCGCCCGACCTGAGCGATGAACTCAAGCGCGAGACGTCGAGCTACGAGCAGCTCAAGGCCGAAGTGGCGCGCCAGCAGATCCTGGCGCGCAAGCAGAAGCTGCTGGCCAAGCGCGAGGCCGACACCGCCGAGATCGAACGCCTGTCGGCCCAGCGCACCTTGGAGCGCTACGAGAGCGTGGCCCAGGTCGGCGTCATCGCCAAGATCGATTACCAGAAAGCCAAGGACGCACTGAACTCGGCCGAGATCCGCGCCCGCCACGCCTCGCAGGCCGCCGCCCTCGAAGGCGACGACGTGCAGTTGGCGCTGCAGACCAAGACCAGCGAGCTGGAACGCCAGCGCCTGTCGCAAGCCAACGCCCAGCGCCGCGTCGACGAGCTGACCGTGCGCGCGCCGGTGGACGGCTTCATCGGCACGCTCAACGTGCAGAACCGCATGGTGGTGGCGGCAAACGCGCCCCTGATGACCCTGGTCGACCTGTCCAAGCTCGAGGTCGAGCTCGAAGTGCCGGAATCCTATATGGCCGACATCGGCTTGGGGCTCAACGCCGAGATCACCCTGCCGGGCGGAAAAGCCACCGGCAAGCTGTCGGCGCTGTCGCCCGAGGTCGTGAAGAACCAGGTGCTGGCGCGCGTGCGCTTCGACGGCGAGCAGCCCAGGGGCCTGCGCCAGAGCCAGCGCGTCACCGCCCGCCTGCTGATCGAAGAAAAACCGAACGTGGTGATGCTGCCGCGCGGTCCCTTCGTCGAAAGCGAAGGCGGCCGCCATGCCTATGTGGTGCGGGACGGGATCGCCGTGCGCACCCCGGTCCAGCTGGGCGCCACCAGCATTTCCGCCGTCGAGATCCTGTCGGGCCTGAAGCCCGGCGACAAGGTGGTCATCGCCGGCACCGATACCTTCAATAACGCCGCCCGCGTTTCGATCAACCGCTGAACAAGATAAACAAAAGGAGAATTCCATGCTGCGCATGACCAACCTGAGCAAGGTGTACCGCACCCACATGATCGAAACCCACGCGCTGCGCGGCTTCGAGATCGACGTCAAGCAGGGCGAGTTCGTCACCGTTACCGGTCCGTCCGGTTCCGGCAAGACCAGCTTCCTGAACATCGCCGGCCTGCTGGAAGAATTCACCTCGGGCGAGTACATCCTCGACGGCGTCAACGTGAAAGGCCTGGACGATTCGTCCCGCTCGCGCCTGCGCAACGAGAAGCTGGGCTTCATCTTCCAGGGCTTCAACCTGATCCCCGACCTGAACCTGTTCGACAACGTCGACGTCCCGCTGCGCTACCGCGGCTTCAACAAGACCGAGCGCAAGGAGCGCATCGAGGACGCCTTGGCCAAGGTCGGCCTGGCTTCGCGCATGAAGCACTACCCGGCCGAGCTGTCCGGCGGCCAGCAGCAGCGCGTGGCGATCGCGCGCGCGCTGGCCGGTTCGCCGAAGCTGCTGCTGGCCGACGAACCGACCGGTAACCTCGATACGCAGATGGCGCGCGGCGTGATGGAACTGCTGGAAGAGATCAACGCGGCCGGCACTACCATCCTGATGGTGACCCACGACCCGGAACTGGCGGTGCGCACCCACCGCAACGTGCACATCATCGACGGCCAGGTCTCGGACCTGGTACGCAAGGGCCCGACCCTGGTCGACAAGACCGCTGCCAGCGCTTAAGGACGACACGACCATGTTCTCCTATTACCTCAAGCTCGGCGTGCGCAGCCTGCGCCGCAACCCGGCCCTGACCGCCCTGATGGTGCTGACCCTGGCCGTCGGCGTGGCCGCCAGCGTCTCGACGCTGACCATCCTGCACATGATGTCGGGCGACCCGATCCCCGAGAAGAGCGAGCGCCTGTTCGTGCCGCACGTGGACAATGGCCCGGTCGAAGGCTGGGCCCCGAGCGACGGACCGAACGACGACCAGCTGAGCTACATCGATGCGGCCAACTTCCTCAAGAGCGGCCAGGGCGAGCGCCGTTCCGCCATGTACGGCGTCCAGCGTCCGATCGAGCCGCCGCGCACCGACATCCCGGCCTTCAGTGCCTATGGCCTGGCGCCCAGCCGCGACTTCTTCGCCATGTTCAAGGTGCCCTTCCTGCATGGCCAGGCCTGGAGCGAAGGCGACGACACCCGCGGCGCCGATGTCATCGTGCTGGGCCGCGCCACCGCCGAGAAGCTGTTCGGCGAAGCCAGCCCGGTCGGCAAGCAGCTGCGCATGGGCGGCTTCCCCTACACCGTGGTCGGCGTGATCGACACCTGGAACCCGCTGCCGCGCTACTACAAGCTGATCGGCGGCAGCCGCTTCGGCGACGGCGAGGAATTCTTCATTCCCTTCTCGAACGCGATCCGCCACGAAATGAACCACAGCGGCAGCATGAACTGCAGCGCCAACCGCGACCCGGGTTTCGCCAACCTCCTGACCTCGGAGTGCACCTGGATCCAGTTCTGGTTCGAGACCCGCACGGCGGGCGAGCGCGCCGAGCTCCAGTCCTGGCTCGACAACTATGCAAGCGACCAGCGCAAGCTGGGCCGCCTGAAGCGCAATGCGCCCAACAAGCTGTACAACGTGATGGAATGGATGGAGCAGATGGAAGTCGTCGGCAAGGACAGCAAGCTGTCGGCCTGGCTGGCCTTCGGTTTCCTGGTCCTGTGCCTGGTGAACACCATCGGCCTCCTGCTGGCGAAATTCTCGGTGCGCGCCTCCGAGATCGGCGTGCGCCGCGCCCTGGGCGCCTCGCGCCGCGACGTCTTCAACCAGTTCCTGATCGAGACCGGCGTGGTCGGCCTGGTCGGCGGCGTGCTGGGCCTGGTGCTGGCCTTCGGCGCCCTGGCCCTGATCGGCATGCAAAGCAAGGGCATGGCGGCGGTCGCGCGCATGGACTGGCAGATGCTGGGCCTGACCTTCGTGATGTCGGTGCTGGCCGCCCTCATCGCCGGCCTGCTGCCGACCTGGCGCGCCTGCCAGGTGACGCCGGCCATCCAACTGAAATCGCAATAAGAAGACCGGAGAACACATCATGGAAATCCGTCCCATCCTGTCCGCCCTGCTGCGGAACAAAACCGGCCCGGTCCTGGTGGCGCTGCAGGTGGCGCTGAGCCTCGGCATCCTGGCCAACGCCCTGCACATCGTCGACGAACGGCGCGAAGTGGCGGCCCGCCCTTCCGGCCTGGCCGACGAAGCGTCCACCTTCTACTTCCAGGTCCGCAACCTGAACACGGACGGCCCCGAGCAGCAGCTGGCCACCATCAAGCGCGAGACCGACGTGCTGCGCGCCGTCCCGGGCGTGCTGTCGGTGGCGCAGGTGACCCAGATGCCGCTGTCGGGCAGCGGCAGCACCAACAGCGTGGCGCTCGACCGGCGCCAGGCGCGCGAGAGCGCCAACAGCTCGGTGTACATCTCGGGCGATTCGCTGGCCAAGACCTTCGGCCTGAACATGGTCGAGGGCCGCGACTTCCTGCCGAACGAGCTGGTCGACGTCAACCAGGAGACCGCGCGCGAGCTGCCGGGCAACATCATCATCACCAAGCCCCTGGCCGAGAAGCTGTGGCCGGGCGCATCGGCGGTCGGCAAGACCCTGTATTTCGGTACCGGCGACCAGGCGCCGCAGCTGCGGGTGGTGGGCGTGGTCGAGCGCCTGCAATCGGCGCACGCACAGACGGGCGAGGACGGCGAGTTCTCGAGCCTGGTGCCGGCGCGCCTGTACGGCAGCCCCGGCGCGCTGTATGCGCTGCGCGCCGAGCCCGGCCAGCGCGATCGCGTCATGAAAGAAGCCGAGGAAGCGCTGCGCAAGTCCTCGGCCACGCCGATGATCGTACGCGCCAAGACCACGGAAGAAGACCGCAAGAACCGTTACCGCGCCGACGTCGCCCTGTCGTGGATGCTGATTACCGTCAGCGCGCTGCTGCTCCTGATTACCAGTTCCGGCATCGTCGGCATGGCCAGCCTGTGGGTCACCCAGCGCCGCAAGCAGATCGGCGTGCGCCGCGCCCTGGGCGCCCGCAAGATCGACATCCTGCGCTACTTCATCACCGAGAACTTCATGATCACCAGCGCCGGCGTGTTCGGCGGCGTGCTGTTCGGGCTGAGCCTGAACCACCTCCTGGTGACGGAGCTCGAGATGGCGCGCCTGCCGGCGCACTACCTGGTGGGCGGCGCGGTGGTGTTCTGGGCGCTCGGCATCATGGCGGCCTATGGCCCGGCGTGGCGTGCGGCGAGCATTTCGCCGGCCACGGCCACCCGCAGTGCCTGATGCTAAACTTGCCGCCATGCCCACTGTACTGATCATCGACGACAACGCCGCGGTCGCCATCGCGCTCGAGGTCCTGTTCTCCCTCCACGACATCGCCGCGCTGCGCGCGGCCTCGCCGGAGGAAGGACTGGCCATCCTCGGGCGCGAGGCGGTGGACCTGGTCATCCAGGACATGAACTTCACCGCCGACACAACCTCCGGCGAAGAGGGCGTGGCGCTGTTCCGCGAGATCCGCAGGCGCCACCCCGACCTGCCGGTGATCCTGCTCACCGCCTGGACCCACCTCGATGCCGCGGTGGAGCTGATCAAGGCCGGCGCCGCCGACTATTTGTCCAAGCCCTGGAACGACGAGCGCCTGGTCACCACCGTGACCAACCTGATCGAGCTGGGCCAGGCCAACCGCGCCCTGAATCAGCGCCTGCAGCGCGAGCGCAAGGCCAAGCGCGAGCTGGAACAGAACTTCGACCTGCGCGGCCTGGTGTGGCAAGACCCGGCCACCGAACGCGTGCTGAGCCTGGCCTGCCAGGTGGCGCGCGCCGACGTGCCGGTGCTCATCACCGGCCCGAACGGCACCGGCAAGGAACGCATCGCCGAGATCATCCAGGCCAACTCGCAGGTGGCAAGCGGCCCCTTCGTGGTGCTCAACTGCGGCGCCCTGCCCTCGGAGCTGATCGAGGCCGAGCTGTTCGGGGCCGAGGCCGGCGCCTACACCGGCGCCTCCAAGGCGCGCGAAGGCAAGTTCGAGGCGGCCGACGGCGGCACCCTGTTCCTCGACGAGATCGGCAACCTGCCGCTGGCAGGCCAGATGAAACTGCTGCGCGTGCTGGAAACCGGGCGCTTCGAACGCCTCGGCTCCAACCGCGAGCGCCAGGTGAAGGTGCGCGTGATCAGCGCCACCAACGCGGATCTCGGGGCGATGATCCGCGCCGGGAGCTTCCGCGAAGACCTGTTCTACCGCCTGAACGTGATCGAGCTGCGCCTGCCGCCGCTCGCGGCGCGCCCGGGCGACATCCTGCCGCTGGCGCTCTCTTTCCTGCGCGGGAAGACCCTGCACCCTTCCGCCGAGAGCGCGCTGCAGGCCCACGCCTGGCCCGGCAACGTGCGCGAACTGAAGAACGTGATGGCGCGCGCCAGCCTGCTGGCCCAGGGCGATGTGATCAAGGCGCTTGATCTCGGGCTGCCGCTGGCGCCGTCCCTGGCGCAGCCATCCGATACCGAACCCGACCGCGACGCCATCGTGCAGGCGCTGGCGCGCGCCGGCGGCGTGGTGGCGCAAGCGTCCGCCGAACTGGGCCTGTCGCGCCAGGCCCTGTACCGGCGCATGGAGCGGCTCGGCATCGCCCGGCCCGCATGAGCAAAGGTGAAACCCGCAAGGGGCTGCGCCTTTCGCTGGTCACGCGCTGGTCGGCGCTGGTCGGCACCCTGCTGGCACTCGGCATCCTGCTCGCGCTCGGGCTGGACCACTTCTTCCCCGACCACCCCGTCCTGGTCTTCCTCGCATGCCTGGCGGCGATCGTCCCGATCGCCATCATCACCATCCGCTCCCAGATCCAGCCGATCCTGTCGCTGTTCCGCGCGCTGGAAGGCACGGTGGCGAGCTACCGCGACGGCGATTTTTCCTTCAGCCTGCACTGGCCGCAGAACGACGAACTGGCCGACCTGATCGCCGCCCACAACGACCTCGGACACGTGCTGCGCGAACAGCGCCTCGGCCTGGTCCAGCGCGAGCTGCTGCTCGACACCATGGTGCAGAACACGCCGGTGGCGATGCTGCTGGTGACCGACTTTGCCGCGCCTACGGGAACCTCGGCCGGCACCATCGTGTACGCCAACCTGGCGGCACGCCAGTTGCTGTCCGAAGGCCGCAAGCTCGAAGGCCACGGACTGGGCGACATCCTGGAAGGCGCTGCCCCGGCCCTGAAGGAAGCGCTGGCGCGCGGCGGCGACGGCCTGTTTACCGCCGGCGAGTCGGAACACGAAGAGGTCTACCACCTGGCGCGCAGCAGCTTCACGCTCAACGGCCGCCGCCACGAACTGCTGCTGCTGCGCCACTTGACCACGGAACTGCGGCGCCAGGAGGTGCAGACCTGGAAGAAGGTGATCCGCGTGATCAGCCATGAGCTGAACAATTCGCTGGCCCCACTCACCTCGCTCGCGCACTCGGGCGCGGAGCTGGTGCGGCGCGGCCAGACCGAACGCCTGCCGCAGATCCTGCAAACCATCGGCGAGCGCACCCGCCACCTCGAGACCTTCATCCTCGGCTACGCGCGCTTCGCCAAGCTGCCCACGCCGCGCCTGGAAGCATACCCATGGGACGTGTTCGTGGACCGGCTGGCCGACCAGGTGCAATTTCGCCTGGTGGGCGCCCTGCCCTCGGCGCCGGCATGGATCGACGCCGCCCAGATGGAACAGGCATTGCTCAACCTGCTCAAGAACGCCCACGAATCCGGTGCGCGCCCCGACAGCGTCGAGCTGCACGTGCGCCGCGTGCAGGATGCCGTGCGCATCGAGGTGCTGGACCGCGGCAGCGGCATGAGCGAAGCCGTGCTGACCAATGCGCTGGTGCCCTTCTATTCCACCAAGCGCAGCGGCACCGGCCTGGGGCTGGCGCTGGCGCGCGAAATCGCCGAAGCTCATGGCGGGCGCATCCTGCTCTCCAACCGCGACGGCGGCGGCCTGGCCGTCACCCTGATCCTGCCGGCGCTGCCGGGCACACAAACCCCATGACCATCCAGGGACGCCCATGTTGAAGATCATCGGCAAGAACAGCTCGATTAACGTCCGCAAAGTGCTGTGGACCTGCCGCGAACTCGGGCTGCCCTTCGCGCGCGAGGACTGGAACGCGGAACACGCGGGACTCAACCCGAACGCGCAGGTACCCGTGCTGGTGGACGATGGCTTCGTGCTGTGGGAATCGAACACGATCTGCCGCTATCTCTGCAACAGCTACGGCGCCCAGGCTGAAAGCGCGCTGCTGCCTGCCGGCGCCCGCGAGCGCGCCCGCGTCGAGCAATGGATGGACTGGCAGGCTACCGACCTGAACACGGCCTGGCGCTACGCCTTCATGGCATTGGTGCGCAACAGCCCTGCTTACCGGGACCAGGCCCAGGTCGCGGCCAGCATCGCGGCGTGGAACCGCCACATCGGCATCCTCGACGCCCGGCTGCGCGCCACCGGCGCCTACGCGGCGGGCAGCGCCTTCACACTGGCCGATGTCGTGCTGGGACTGTCGGTGAACCGCTGGATGATGACGCCGATGGACAAGCCGGACTTGCGCCACGTGGCGGCCTATGTCGACCGCCTGAGCGAGCGGCCGGGCTTCCGGGAATTCGGGCGCAACGGTATCGCCTGAAATGGAATGGTAAGATCGGCGTTCACCGCCGTTCTACTGCCATGCCACCTTCCTACGCCCGCATCGATCCCCGTTTCGCCCAACCGGGCCACCCGCCCGCCACCATCGACGAATTCGACGGCGTACGCTTCCTGCACCTGGGCACCTCCTGGGTGCAGGGCGCGATGCGGCTGTCCAAGCCGGACGCGATCGAGCTCGAATACGTCCAGATGATGATGATGTGGACGCTGTTTAACGCGGCCCCGCGCCGCATCGTGCAGCTGGGCCTGGGCAGCGCGGCGCTCACCAAGTTCTGCTACCGCCGCTTTCCCGGCGCGCGGGTCACCGCGGCCGAGCTCAATCCGAACGTCATCGCCATCTGCCGCGCGCTGTTCGGCCTGCCCGAGAACGACGCGCGGCTCGACGTCCGTGAAATGAACGCGCTCGACTTCGTGCTCGATGCCGACCATCACGGCCAGGTCGACGTGCTGCAGGTCGACCTGTACGACCACGATGCGCGCGGACCGGTGCTCGATTCGCCCGATTTCTACCAGGGCTGCTACGACTGTCTGTCGAGCGACGGCATCATGACCGCCAACGTGTTCGGCGACTTGAACAGCTACGACAGGAACCTGCTCACCATGCAGCAGGTGTTCGACGCCGTGGTCTGGCTGCCCGAGGTGCACGATGCGAACATCGTGGTCCTGGCCTTCAAGAACGCGCCGGAGCTCGATTTTTCGGTATTGTACGACCGCGCCAACGAGATCCGGCGGCACCTCAATTTGCCGGCGAAGAAGTGGGTGGATGGGCTGAAGGAGTGGATGCGCGACCACGCCTGAGGCGGATCAGCGCGCCAGCGACCCGTCGGCCTTGGCCAGGTTGGCCCGATACCCCGCCAGCACCTTGTCGCCCTTGCCCTGGGCTTCGGCCAGCGTGATCGCCCGCATGAACTGCAGCTTCGCCTCCAGCGGCTTGCCCGCAGCCAGCAGCACCTCGCCATAACTGTCATGCACATTGTCCGATGTGACGTATTTGCCGCCGCTCGCCTCCAGCGCCTGGGCCATCTCGGCATCGGAGCCGCCGCCCTCCAGCCGGCGCAGCAGTTCGGCGTGCGCCGCAACGCGTACCCGCTTCACGCGCGCGCCTTCGGCCGCGGCGATCACCCCCTCGACCGCCGCCACGACCAGCTGCGGCTGTTCCTGGTGGATGTTGTGGCCGCTCTCGGCGGTCACGATGTGGCTGCCGTTGCTGAAACCGCGGAAGAAGCGCTCATGCAGCGTGCGCCAGACCTGCACCGCCGCCGGTGTCTCGAGGAAGAGCTGCGGCTGCTCGCGCTTCTGCACCGAGGTCAGGACCGCCACCGGCACGTCCGGCAGCGCGCCCGTGAACGGCAGCTTGCCGGCATCCAGCACCGCCTGCACGCTGCGCAGCTCGGCATGGAATTTCGGCGGCATGAAGCCCTCGGTGAGTTTCGTGTCCTTGTCCACCGCGGCGGCGTCGAGCTTGCGCAGCTCGACGTGGAATTGCTCGTCGCTCGGGTCGACGAACACCATGCCGGCCACCTGCTCCGGATGGCGCGCGGCGAAGCTGCGGATCAGGAAGCCTCCGTAGGAATGACCGACCAGCACATAGGGCGGCTTCAGGCCGGCCGCGGCGATCAGCTGTTCGAGTTCATTGGTACGCGCCGCGATGGTGGGCGCTTCCGGACGGGCATCCGACTTGCCGTGTCCCGCACGTGAATAGGCCATCACCTTCGCGGATTTCGCCAGGCTTGGCGCGACGTTGCGCCACACGCCCAGGTCACGCCCAAAGCCCGACTCCAGGATGACGGTGGTGTTCCCGGAGCCGAGCGTGGCCATCTGCACTTGGTAGTTGCCGACCTTGATCGTATCCGGAGCCGGCGTCCCTGCGTGGACGGTAGAGGACAGTGCGAGCGCCAGGATGGCGGCAGCGAAACGGCTACGGTAAGCATTGGGATGCGTCATTCGGATCTCCGAAAAGTGGACGGCCATTGTAGGCAGGGCTGGACGCTGTCGGAAGTTAAACCTGCTATGCATGAAGCAATTACCCAATGCGGATAAGCATGCATTCCGTGAATAGAGCGAATCATCTAAAAGTGTTGCGTCCGGCACAGTTCACACTTGTAATTACAGAAATGTTTGCTCAGAATCAAGTCGCGCTAGTTATGGCAGACCTAGTTTTTGTGATGGCGTAATTTCAATCTCTACAAGGGGACAAGATGGTGAATCAACCGAAGAAACGAGTACTGCTGGCAACTGCATTGATATCGGCCATGGCATCGGCGTTCGCGCAGGAAGCAGCGGACAGCCAGGGCCAGGCACAGAAGGACCCGGCAACGGTGGTTGTGCTGGGTTCGCGGACCCAGGCCAAGAGCGCACTCGACACCGCCGTGCCGGTGGGCCTGATCAGCGCGAAGGACCTGCAGTCGGCCGGCTCGCTCGAACTCGGCAAGGTGCTGCAAGACCTCGACCCGTCGTTCAACTTCACGACCACCTTCATCAGCGACGGCACCGACATCATCCGCCCGGCCACGCTGCGCGGCCTGGGCCCTGACCAGCTGCTGGTGCTGGTGAACGGCAAGCGCCGGCACCAGCAGGCGTTGGTCAACGTGCAGCAAACCATCGGCCGCGGCTCGGCCGGCACCGACATCAATGCGATCCCCTTGTCCGCCATCCAGTCGATCGAGGTGCTGCGCGACGGCGCGGCCGCGCAGTACGGATCGGATGCGATCGCCGGCGTGATCAACATCGTGCTCAAGAAAGGCGCCACCGACACCCAGTTCAGCGCCAGCGCCGGCACCACCAGCGAAGGCGACGGCGACACCTACACCGCCAGCGCGCACAAGGGCATCTCGCTCGGCGCCGATGGCGGCTACCTGAACCTGTCGCTCGAAGGCCGCCGCCGCAACGAGACCAACCGCGCCGGCGTGGACAGCCTGCGCGTCGACCCGCCGCGCGTGACCCAGCGCATCGGCGACAGCCTGGCCAAGGACGGCTACCTGTGGATGAACGCGTCGCTGCCGGTGGGCGGCGGCGAACTGTACGCCTTCGGCGGCGCGTCCAAGCGCACGGGCGACGCGGCCGGGTTCTTCCGCTCGGCGGGCGATGCGCGCAACGTGCCGGCCGTGTATCCGAACGGCTTCCTGCCCAACATCAACACCACCGTCAAGGATGCCTCGCTCGGCGTCGGCTACAAGCATGACCTGTCGGGCGACTGGAGCATGGACCTGAGCGTCAACCACGGCCGCAGCGAGCTCGGTTTCCACGAGAGCAATTCGATCAACGTCAGCTACTACTACGAGAACGGCAGCTCGCCGCTCGAAGCCGATACCGGCAAGCTGAAATTCAACCAGACCACGCTCAACCTCGATTTCAAGGGCTCGGTGGATGTCGCCGGCGCGCCGCTATACATCGGCACCGGCTTCGAATGGCGCCGCGATAACTACCAGATCGTGGCGGGCGACCCGGTGTCCTACCAATATGGCCGCACCAACGATCCGCGCAAGATCATTCGCGACCAGACGGGTGGCATCGCGGCCTCCGGCATCCAGGGCTTCCCCGGCTATACCCCAGGCACCGAAGTGGACGACGGCCGCCACAACACCGCCTATTACGTCGACCTCGAACGCAAGCTGGGCGATGCGCTCTCGCTCGGCGCCGCCCTGCGCCACGAACGCTACTCTGACTTCGGCAACACCACCATCGGTAAACTCAGCGTTCGCTACGACCCGTCGCGCCTGGTGGGCCTGCGCGCCAGCGGCTCGACCGGCTTCCGCGCACCGGGCGTGCAGCAGAAGTTCTACAGCTCGGTGTCGACCAACCTGAACGCCGCCGGCGTGCTGACCGAAACCCTGACCGCGCGCGAGAACAGCGCCGTGACCCGCGCATTCGGCATCGCGCCGCTGCAGGAAGAAACGTCGAAGAGCGCCAGCGTCGGCATGATCCTGCGCCCGACCAACAACTTCTCGGTGACGGCCGACCTGTACCGCACCAACATCGACGACCGCATCGTGTTCTCGTCGAACATCGCGCCGGAATCGGGCGCCTGCGCCACCGCGGCCGCCTGCCCGATCAAGGCCATCCTCGATCCGCTGCGCGTGGGCCAGGCCCAGTTCTTCACCAATGCGATCGACACCACGACCACCGGCTTCGACCTGGTGGCCCAGCACACCACGCGCGGGCAAGGTTCGACCCTGGTGCTGTCCGGGCAGCTCGGCTTCAACCGCACGGAAGTGAAGGACCGCCATTCGCAATCCTCGGTGCTCAGCGGCACCCAGCTGTTCGACGACACGCAGGTGACGCTGATCGAAAAGGGCCAGCCGCGCCAGCACCACGTGGTGGCAGCGGACTACACGGTGGGCCAGTGGAACGCGACGGCGCGTGCCAACTACTTCGGCGAAGTGGAAGGCCAGGGCTTTACGCCCGGGTTTATCCAGACCTGGTCGGCCAAGTGGATCCTCGACCTGACCGCCCGCTACAGCTTCACCAGGAAGCTGAGCCTGAGTGCGGGTGTGAACAACGTGTTCGACACCTATCCGACCAAGTGGGACCCGGTGAAGGCGGCGCCGTTCCCGCAGCTGGGCTTTACGTATTGCTGGGAGACCTGCCCGTTCGGGATTAACGGACGGTCGATGTATGCGAAGGTGGATTACGCGTTTTAAACCGGCATGATCCGCGGCCCGCGCCTGGCGCGGGTTGCGGCTGTCTTTATCGAATGGCGGGCGGGGCCGGGCCAGGAAGCTATCGTCAAGCGCTCAGGCTGACGGGAATCGCGACCGCCTCGGCGACCACCACCTTGTTGCGCCCGCTCTTCTTTGCCGCATACAAGGCACGATCCGCCGCCTGCAACAGCTCCTGCTCACCATGACCATGGCCGGGCCACTGGGCCACGCCGAACGAGGCCGAGAGGCCGGCGATGGTCTGGCCGACGTGCTGGATGACGATCCCCGTCAGGGAGACCCGGATCGCCTCCGCGCACTTGGCTGCCTCGTCTGCGGTGCAATCCGGCAGCATCAGCACCAGCTCTTCGCCGCCATAGCGGCATACCACGTCGCTGGCGCGCACCCGCTGCAGGATGGCGCGGCTGGCCGCCTGCAGCACCAGGTCGCCGCCGTCGTGACCATAGGTGTCGTTGACGCGCTTGAAGTGATCGAGATCCACCATCACCACGGAGCAGGCACTGTGGCTACGCTGGGCGCGCGCCATTTCGCGCTTGAGCGACTCGTCGAAGAAGCGGCGGTTATACAAGCCGGTCAGCGGGTCGACCGTCGACTGGTGGCGCAGGGTGTCGCGCAGCGACACGTTGCTGATGGCCAGGCTGAGCTGCTCGGCCAGGGTGGCAATGTCCGCACCATCGAGCTGGCTGTCCTCGCGCCGCCCGCCGGCGATGACCAGCACGCCGATCACGTCGCCCTGCGAAATCATGGGCACGCAGGTCTGGGTAGCGTGCTTGTCCTGCCAGATCCCGCCGTGATCGCAGCACAGGTCGTGTGCAGGCGTGGCGACATGGACTTTGCCGAGCCGCAGGGCCCAGCACTCACCCGGCGCCACCGTCGGCGGCGCCTCGGCCTCCGCGCCCCAGACCGCCTTGAGCTCCAGCACGTCACGTGAATTGCGATACAGATACATTGCGCCCGACGTATCCGGCAGCAGCTTGCGCAGGAATACGGGCAGCACGCGCTCAAGCTCGGCCGGCGTCTTCACGCTGTCCAGTGCTTGCAACATATTGGCTGTGAGCGCCAGGCGCTCGGCTCGCACCGCCGATTGATGCGCCAGCTGCGCATTGCTCTCGGCCAGGGAGCGCGACTGGCGCGCCGACTCCGCGCGTTCATTCAGACTCCTGGTGACGACGTAGACCAGGGAGACGATCAGTACCAGGCTGGCAAGGCTGGCGCCGAGGCCCAGCGCCGAGTTGTAGCGCAGGGTAGCGGTGATCTCTTCGCGCAACAGGTTGCGGTGCTGCGCCAGCACGCGCAACTGCTGGCCCAGCAAGGTGCGCAGCTCGTCCATGATGACCCTGCCGCGCTGGCTGGCCACGATATCCAGGGCGCCCTGGGAATTGCCGGCCTTCTTGATACGGATGGAGCGGTCCATCTCGCGCACCTTGTCCCGGCTCAGCGCGGCAATGCGCGCTACCAGGGCACGTTCCCGCTCTGTCGTCGCAAAGCGCCGCAAGTCCTCGAGCGCGGCGGGGATACCGGCGACACCCTCGTTGTAAGGTTCCAGGAAGCTGTCGTCGCTGCCGATCAGGAAACCGCGCTGGCCGGTCTCGGCATCTTTCAGCAGGCTCAGCACGAGATTATAGGCGCGCTCCTTGCCCGCCTCTTCCTTGAGGGCGTCGAAGGTGGTGTTGGCCTGGTGGCTGCTGAGGATCGGCAGCGTGGCCAGGCAGGCCAGGATGACGATGATCAGAATGCCGAACAGCTTGATACTGGGGTCGAGTCGCGAAAACATGCTTATGGGAAATGGATATTTTGACGAATCATAGCCTATGGAGGCGCCGGCGATTGGCGAAACAGACGGCGACTTTTCTGCATGCTCGAGTGATGCGCGCCGTTTGGCGTGGCTGCCGCCAAGCGTGCGCACCTGTCGCGCGCAGGCGCTTCATACTGCTTTCCTCCGACTACTTGCACAGGATTAGCCATGCCAACAGTCAATCTGGATGAACTCGAAGGGGCAGCCATGATGGTGGAAGATGGCGGCGGCACGGTCACCGCGATGGTGTCGCGCGAAACCGGCATGATCCACCTCCTGAACGACGAGTACATGGACGAGGAGGCGCCGATGCCTTCGGCGTCCGGCGACAACGATGGGTATGTGCCGGTGCCGCCTGCGGGTACGCTCGGCATCGGAGACGGGCTCGTGCTTCGCTTCGCCGCCAGCCACCTGGCCGAGGACCAGGACACCGTGCGCGACATGTTTCGCGACCGCAACACCGAAGGATTCGCCCGCCTGCTGGAACAGCGCGGTGCGGGCGCAGCCTGGGAACGGTTTCACGAGGATGCAACCCGGAACGCGCTGCGGGGCTGGTGCGAAGAGAACGGCCTGCAACTGGCCGATTAAGGATGTCGGCTAGCGGCGCTCGCGCCACCAGAGCAGCAGCATTGCCAAGGTAAACGCAAGTGCAAACGGCCAGGCCGGGTATGCGCGCGCTGCACCTTCCAGTGCCTTGACCGGCGTCCGGGCCGCATAGCGCGCAGTCGCATCGCGCCGCTGCGCCGCCTGCCATTGGGGCCAATCGCCGGGTGCGTAGACGTAGACCGCGTGCGCGCCTGCTTTCGCATCCCGGAGCTGCAGCCAGCCCGACTTCTCCGGCCATACCGCCACGCAGGCACTGTCGGTGCGCGGCGACCAGGTGCGCGTCAGCTTCAGATCGGGAAAACTCACCTCCCCTTTCACGCCGCGCGCGCACAGCTCCATGCGCTGGCCCGGCAGCGGCAGCTCTTCCGGCTCCAGCCACTCGACGTCCCTGGGAAGCTCTACGCCAACGCGGTCCAGCACGCCCTGCCACCACTGCGCCAGCGCCTGCGGTTCGGCGATCGCATGGCGGTGCCATTCGCCGGCGCCCAGCCAGGCGATGCGGCCTTTTTGCCAGCTGCGCGTCCAGACCAGGTTGTCCGCACCAAGCCACTCGCCCGCTTCCTTCGACGCCGGGTTGAGGGGAGCCACCGGCAGTTCGAAAGGCGTGTCGATCTTCTTGTCCGCCGGCTGCGGCAGCAAGCGCAAGCCCAGCGTGCGCGACCAGATACCCGGATCGCTGGCATTCGCGCCCAGCACCAGCAGCGGCAGGCCGCCGGCCACGCGGCCCAGCAGCGCCGAGCGTTCGGCGGCGCCCAGGCGCTCGAACCAGGCGGCATCGATCACCAGCAGGTTGGGCGCCTTCATCTCGGCCAAAGGCAGTTCGGTGCGCGTGATGGCGCGGCCCAGCGCCACCTGCCAGTCCAGCAGCGCGCCGCTGCCGGCCAGCAGTTCGTTCAGGGTGCGCAGATCAAACGATGGCGCGCCGAAGCGGCCCTGCACTTGCAGGATGTTGGGTTCGACAATGGTCAGCGGCACCGGGCCTTCCGCGATCGTCTTGCCGGCGGCATCGAGCAGGCGCGCCTTCAGCACCAGGCGCTCGGCCAGCGGCGGCATCCAGTTCACCAGCAGGTCGCCCGTGCCACGCGCATCCGCGATGACCTGGCCGTTTTCGGCCAGCAGTTGCATGCGCGCATCCGTTTTATCCTCGCGCTGTACGCGCAGGGTGAAAGGACGGCCGAGCGCCAGCTGGCGCGGGAAGTAGACGCGCAGGGCGCCGCCTTCCGGACGCTTCCACTGCAGGGGCAGCGCAGGCAGGTCGTTCCACTGCGCGGCGCGCATGCCGTCACCCTTCACCGCAAAGGCACGCACGCCGTCCAGCGCCGGCGCTGGTGCGGCCGGGTCGAGCGTGAGGGTGCGGCCAGCGTCGCCTGGCATGGTGATGCCGGCGGCGAACAGGCCGAGTGCCGCCGCGGCAACCAGCACCAGCAGGGCATCGATGAAGCTGCGGCGCCAGGCGTACAGTCCGGCACTGGCCACGCCCGCGGCGCCGATCAAGGCCAGCATCACGCTTGTGCTCATCAATGTGTTCATTTCATTCCTTCACGCCACGCGCGCACGAACGGCGTCTCGACCGTCGGCTTCGCCTGCAGCAGCACCTGCCCCTGCCCGGCTCCCTGGCGCAGCCAGGCGCGCAGCACCGGGCGGCAGGCGACGCAGCCGTCGAGCACGTCCTGGATCGCCTTCTGGGCCGACAGGCGCTGGTCGTCGTCCTGCAGGCGGCTGCGCACCCAGTCGTGGGCGCTGCGCGTCCACAGGGCCGGCAGCGGGCCGTCGCCGGACAGCGCCTGCACCAGCAGGCCGAGGTCTTCCGGGACGCGCTTGTCGGCGCCGCCCTGTTCGCGCCGATAGCTGGCCGCACCAATCATGTCGCCCGTCATGCGCTTCTCTTCCTTGATCGGCGGCGGCACGAAGGCGGTCTTGTGCAGGTAGACGCGTTCGGCCTGCTGCAATTCCTTGATCGCCTCCAGCGCCTTGTGCTCGGGCGGCAGCGCGACCTTCGGCGTGATGGCGCGCAGCGCTTTCTCGGCGTCCCACATCGCCATCAGCGCACGGCGCAGCACCTTCTTGGTGTCTTCGTCGTACAGCGTGGCGTTCTCGGCTTCGTCGTGGGCGTGGCCGTACTGGTGCAGGATGTCCTGGTTGCTGCCGCCCTCTTCCGCGCCATGGTCGTCGTGGTCGTCCTCGCCGTCGGAGAACAGCGACGACTCCTCGCCCAGGAACTGGCCGTAGCGGCGGCGCAGCGCGCCCTGGTCGGCGGCGATCTTCTGGCTGCGTTCGAGCACCGCGTCCTTGCTCATCCTGGTGGTACGCATGTCGGCCACCAGCTGTTCGGTGTCGATGATGATCTGGCGCTGGCTGCGCAGGCTCTGCGGCTTGACCAGCATCGGCATCGCGGCGCTTTCCTCTTCCGCTTCCTCCGGCGGGGCCGGCAGGCGCAGCGTATAGGTCGGCGACTGCACGGTGTGTGGACGCGCGGCGTTGTCGCTCGCGCGTACAAAGAAATACAGCTCGTCGCCCGGTTCCATGCCCAGCTCGGCCAGCGACCAGTTCTTCGACCAGTTGCGCTGCTTCGGGTCCGGCGAGCCTGGTATCGGCATCTCGCGGTCGGTGAAGCGGATGTTCTCGCCGCTGCCGCGCGCCAGGGTCATGTGCAGGGTGGCGCGGGTGACAGCGTAATCGTCGCGCACCTTCACGCCCATGGCGGCGCTGGTGGCGGTATCGAGCAGCTCCTGCACCATCTGCGTCGGCGACGTGACCGTGATTTCCGGCGGCTGGTCGGGAATGACCTTGATCGTGTAGCGGTTGCCGCGCCAGCGCCAGAACACGGATTCGGTGGCGGTCCAGCGCGCGCACTCCTTGCCCGGTTTCAAAGTCTGGCCGTTGCTGAGCTCGATTGGTTCTTCCGCGCTTGAGGCGTCCTTCAGACACCAGGTGATCAGGGTCTGTTCGGGCACCTGCAAGTCCTTCGGTGCCGACTCGATCGGGGCGACCCTGGTGTAGGCCGGCGGCGCGCTGCGCACCACCAGTTGGGACAGGACCGGGGCGGCAATCGCCACGGGCGCCTTGCCGGGAACTACGGCGGCCCCTTGCGGCGTCGCCGATGTGGCGAACCAGACGGCGGCTGCCGCGGCAATGCTGCCCAACAGCCAGGGCAGGCCAGGCTTGATGCGGCCGCGTGCGATCCCGCGCAGCTGCCGGGCACTCACGCTGGCGTCGAGGCGTTCGAGGATGCGCCGGCGCTGCAACTGGGCCACAGGTGTCGGTGCGTGCTCGATCAGCGCGCTGCTGTCTTCCATCTCGGGCACGGCGCCGTCGAGCCAGGACGTCCATTCGACGCCGACGCGGCGGCGCAGGACGGCCCAGTCCCAGGCGCACAACATGGCCCAGGCAATCAGGCCCGGTGCCGAGCGGATGAGCAGCCACGGCAAGGCGCCGGCGATCCACATGGGCAGCCGGCGCAGCTGGGCGGCGCGCCAGACGCGCCGGACGATCTCAGCGCCGTCTTGCATGCGTCAGTATCCTTTCGAGTACGAATAGTGCGGCAAGCAGCGCCATCAGCATGTCGCGCAGCGCGCCGCTCGGCTCGGGCGCACGGGCGCTGCTCGATGCAGCAAATACCTGCGAAGGCGCGGTGTAGCTTGGTGGGCCCGCATGCAGGCGCTGCCAGTTCTCCAGCAGCGTGCGCGCGGCACCAGGCGTTTGCGGCGGCCAGGTGTCGGAATGCCACAGCCGGCCACGCGCGCTGTCGGCGTAACGCAAGCCGTCCACCTGCGGCGCCTTGGCCAGCTCGGGGAAAGCGGCGATCTCGGTGACCAGCCACAGCGGCGCGCGCAGCGACGGCGGCGGCGCCTCCTGGCGGTCCCAGACGATGAGCGAGGTGTTCGGGCCCGGCGCCTCGTCGATGGCGACGCCTTCCAGGGCGAACACGCGGCGCCACTGCGCGGGGCGCTCGCTGGCGATATGAACCCGGCGTTCATCCTTTGCCGGTGGCCGCGCCACGGTCCGCAACTCAATCGCGCGTCCGAACTGGGGAACGAGCGCCGGCATCGGCACGTCGCCCAGCACCAGCAGGCGCGCCTCCGGACGCCATTCGCGCTGATGGGCACGCAGCCAGCTCATGGTGTGCGCAGCAGGCATGACGAGGCGGTCGGCCTTTGCCAGCCCGGCCTGCGCCGCCTGCGTGTCGGCCCATTTAGGGTCGGTGCCGGCGGCAACGATCACCGTATCGCCGCGCCAGGGCATGACCGGGTCGGCCAGCCAGGCGATGACAGCCACCAGCATCAGGCAGCGCACCAGCAGCAGGATCACATCGCGCCAGGACCACGCGCGCGTCTGGCGCGGCTCGGCGCGCGGCAGGAAGCGGGCGGTGGCGAGCAGCTCGGCCTTGTGCTGCTCGCGCTTGCGGCGGTGCCACCAGATCGGCAGCAGAAGAATGGGTAGTGCGAACCACCAGAGCTGGTTCATGGCCGCCTCCCTGGACGCCGCAGCCATAGGCGCAGAACTTCGCCCGGCGGCTGTTCGATGCGAGCGGCCACCAGCGGGATGTCACTCTTGCGGCAAGCCGCAGTGACGCTTGCAAAATGCGCTTCGCGGTTCTGGCGATAGACTTCCTTAAGGTCGCTGCCGAAGCGGTAGACGCCGGCCCCCTGCTCCGGATCGCGGTATGCAAGCATTGAGGAAAAACTGGCATCGACTTCCGCCTGCGTTTGCAGGCACAGCACGCGCACGTCGTGGCGCATGCCGCGCAGGCGCATCAAGGCCTGCGACAGCGGCGAGGGCCAGTCGAGCAGGTCGCTGGCCGCGAAGATGACGCTGGGGGACTGGGCGAAGTGCAGGCTGGCACGCAGCGTGTCGGCGTCCGGGAGTTCGCCTTCCGCCTGCACACGGCTCAGTTGCAGCAGCACACGCTGCAGCTGACGTGGCCCGCGCAGGGCCGGGGTGAACTGGACCTTGCCATCGCTCAGCACCACCAGCCCGAAGGCGTCGCCCTGGCGCTGGGCGATCGCCGCCACGCAGCCGAGCAGCGTGCGCGCATAGGCCAGTTTATCGACGCCTGCCACCTCGCGGCTGGGTTCGAGCATCGAGGCGCTGGCGTCCAGCACCAGCCAGACCGCCACATGGCTGTCGCGCTCCGCTTCGCGCACAAAATAACGGTCGGCGCGCGCCAGCAGTTTCCAGTCGACGCGGCGCCACTCGTCCCCGGGCGCATAGGCCCGGTATTCCGAGAATTCGACGCCCGCCCCGCGCTCGCGCCCGGCATGGATGCCGTGGCCGAGCCCCGCCAGCACATGGCGGATCACGAGGTCGAGCTTCTGCGTGTGCGCGATCAGCGCGGTCTTCGCCAGCGACAAGATTAATCGACCCGGATCTCGTTGCGCAGTGCCTGCAGGATGTCGGCGATGGCGATGCCGTCGGCCTCGGCCTCGAAGTTGCGCAGCACGCGGTGGGCCAGCACCGGCAGCAGCATGGCCTGGATATCGTCGCGCGTGACCGCCAGGCGGCCCTGCATCAGGGCGCGCGCCTTGGAGGCCAGCACCAGCGCCTGGCCGGCGCGCGGACCGGCGCCCCAGCCGACGTGCTGCCTGACCGCCGCCACGGAGCTGAGGGCCGGACGGGTATTGCGCACCAGGCGCGTCGCGTAGCGCAGCAGGTGCTCGCCGATCTCGATGTCGCGCACCAGAGCCTGCAGGCGCAACAGGGTTTCCACCGTCATCGCCGGCTCGGCGTCGTCCAGGCCGGCGTGGGTGGTGCGCGAGACCATCAGCACTTCTTCGTCTTCGGTCGGGTAGACCACGTCGATGCGCAGCAGGAAGCGATCCAGCTGTGCTTCCGGCAGCGGATAGGTGCCGGCCTGCTCGATCGGGTTTTGCGTCGCCAGCACGAAGAAGGGACGCGGCAGCTTGTGCGTGGTGCCGGCAAAGGTGACCGCGCGCTCCTGCATCGCTTCCAGCAATGCCGACTGGGTCTTGGGCGGCGCGCGGTTGATCTCGTCCGCCAGCAGCACCTGGGTGAACACGGGGCCCTGCTGGAAGCGAAACACGCGCTGGCGCGTCGTGGTGTCTTCTTCCAGGATCTCGGTGCCGACGATATCCGAGGGCATCAGGTCGGGCGTGAACTGCACGCGGCGGAATTGCATGTCGGTGGCCTGCGCCAGCGACTTCACCAGGAGGGTCTTGCCCAGCCCCGGCACGCCTTCGACCAGCGCGTGGCCACCCGCCAGCAGGCAGGTCACGAGCAGGTCGACCACGTCTTCCTGGCCGATGATGACGCGCGCCATGCTGGCCTTCAGCGCGCCGATCCTTGCCACCAGATCGGCGATTTCCTGTTCACTCCACGCTACCGCATCACGTTCCGACACTCTTCAAGCTCCCAACGCATATTGAATGATATTGACCGCGAAGCGGGTGTTGTCGACCGCGAGGAACCGCTTGTTGCGGAAGTCGTAGTCCCACTCGCATCCATAGTCCTTGTTCGAGTACAGCAGGCGGATGCGCCCGCCGAACTCGATCGCCTTCAGGTACTCGTGCACCAGGTCGTCGCCCCAGCCATTGAGTTCCCCGCCGGTGGTCGGCGGCCCGTCGAACTTGAAGAAGCACGAATACAGCGGGTGCGTATTCGGGATCTTCTTCAGTGCGGAGGCGCCGAAGATCTTGCTCATCTCGGCCTCGAAGGATTTCGCGAACAGGCCGTCGATGTCGTGGTTGCAGTCGTCGACAAAGACGAAGCCGCCGCCACGCAGGTATTTTTCCAGGTTACGCCGCTCACTAGGTGTGAACTGCACCAGCTTGTGCCCCGCCAGGTAGCAGAACGGCGCCTGCAGCATCTTCGGATCCGACAGCGCGACGATGCGCTCCGCCGGATCCACCCGCAGCGTGGTGTACTCGACGAGCGAGTTCAGCACGTTGCTGGGCATACGGATATCCACGTCCCAGTCGCCCGATTCGTAGCTCAGGCGGGTGAAGTAGAAATCGAAGTTCGCCATTAGATGCGGGCCATCCGTAAACCTTAGACCGCGTCGGACAGCGAGGTGAAGTTGAAGTCGCGCACCTTCATCGGCGGCAGCACCATCTGGAACGGCACCTCGTCGCCGCCGATGATCTCTGGCTTGCCCAGTTCGTCGATGTTGTTGAGGATGGTGACCGGGCTTTCGTTGAAGCGGAAGTTCTTCACCGGATGCTTGATCTTGCCGTTCTCGACGTAGAAGGTGCCGTCGCGGGTCAGGCCCGTGATCAGGAGCGACTGCGGGTCGACCATGCGGATGTACCAGGTGCGGGTGACCACGATGCCCTTCTTGGTACCGGCAATCAGCTCTTCCAGCGACTTGGTGCCGCCCGCCATGATCATGTTGCCGTGGCCGGCGGTGGCCTGGTTGCCGGTCTTCTGTGCCCAGAACGGCGAATAGCCGAGCGAGGCGATGCGGCCGTTCTTGACGATGTCGGTGCGCTTGCGGGCGATCATGGTCTGGTTGTCCCACGGGGCCACCGGCACGTCCGGGTTCCACGGGTCGGCCCAGATGTTCACCTGCTCGTCGAACAGCTTCTCGCCCAGGCGGTTGCCGCCGCCCTTCTTGGCGAGGAAGCTGCGGCCCTCGTCGGCTGCGCGTGCGCCGAGGGAGCTGAACATGTTACCCAGGATTTCCGAAGTCGCCGCCGGTTCCAGGATCACGGTGTAGCGGCCCGGCTCCAGCGCTTTCGCATCGACCGAGCGCAGCGCCTTGTCGATCGCGATCTCGGCGGCTTCCGCCGCGTTGAAGCGGCGCGCATCGACCGCCGAGCGGGTCACCCAGCCCGACCCGCGGCCGTCTTCGGTGCGCGCGGTGCAGGTAAAGGACAGGTCGGTGAATTCCTGGAAGCCGAAAACGCCCTTCGAGTTGGCGATGCAGGCGAAGCGGGTGCTGTCGGTGAAGAAGCCGGCAGTCACCAGCTTCTTGGCGCGTGCCTGGCCGATCGAGGCGGCCGCCACGTCGGCGCGGTAGGCCGGGTCGATCGCGGCGCTGGCCGGCACGAAGGTCTGGGTGCCGCGGTATTCCTGCTTGCCGACGCTGGGGACGAATTCCGGATTCTCCGGCGCCAGGCGCGCCAGTTCCTCGGCGCGGCGCACGGCCTTTTCCAGCGACTTGTCGTCGAACTCGTTGACGACGGCGGTGCCCACGCGCTTGCCGAAGGCGACACGCACGGCCAGCTGGGTGTCTTCGGTCAGGCCGGCGGTCGACACGCTGTTGCGTGCGAAACGGATGTTACCGGTGCGGTTGCCTTCGATCGACACACTGCATTCGTCGGCTTTCGAGAAACCGATCACGCGATCGGCGATGCGTTTTGCTTCTTCCTGGTTCAGCTGTTTCATGTGTTCTCCCCTCAACCGATCTTGCGTGCGGTGTTGATGACGTTGATGCCATTGAAGCGGCTGGTAGCCGAGCCGTGCGAGACTGCGCTGACCTGGCTCGGCTGGCCTTTGCCGTCGAAGAACGAGCCGCCCATGCGCCAGTCGCGCTCGTCGCAGATGGCCGAGCAGGCGTTCCAGAATTCCTGGGTATTGGTCTGGTAGGCCACGTCTTCCAGCTGGCCCGTGATCTTGCCGTTCTTGATCTCGTAGAACAGCGTGCCGCCGAACTGCGAGTTGTAGCGCTGCTGGTCGATCGAGTAGGAGCCGCGGCCGAGGATGTAGATGCCCTTCTTGACGTCCTTGATCATTTCATCTGGTGTGAGCCGCGCCTTGCCGGCTTCGAGCGAGACGTTCGGCATGCGCTGGAACTGGATGGTGCTCCAGCTGTCAGCGTAGGAGCAGCCATGCGATTCCTTTTCGCCGATGATGTGGGCCTGGTCGCGCGTGGCCTGGTAATTCACCAGGATGCCGTTGCGGATGATGTCCCACTTCTTGGCGCGCACGCCCTCGTCGTCGTAGCCGATCAGGCCGAGCGAACCCGGGGTAGTGCGGTCGGCAACGAAGTTCACGCGCTCGGAACCGTACTTGAATTTCTTCGATTCCCACTTGTCCAGGCCCACGAAACTGGTACCGGCGTAGTTGGCTTCGTAGCCGAGCACGCGGTCCAGTTCCGTCGGGTGGCCGACGTTCTCGTGGATGGTCAGGAACAGGTGTTCGGGGCTCAGGACCAGGTCGTACTTGCCCGGCTCGACCGATTTGGCGCTGAGCTTGTCGCGTGCCTGCTTGCCGGCCAGACGTGCGTCTTCGACGATGTCGTAGGAACCCGTATACAGGGTGGTCACGCCGCCGGCGGCCTGCACCTTGTCGCTGGCCTTGGCGTCGAAGTATTCGTAGCCCATGCTCACAGGCGAGGACAGGCCCGCGCGCGAACGGAACTTGCCGCTGGCCTTGTCGACCGCGGTCGCATTGATCGGCGCCCACAGGCGGTGGATGTCCTGGTCGATGTAGGAACCGTCGGTGGAGGCGAAATACTTCTGCTGGTTGATCTGGAACAGCGACGCGGTCATGAAACTGGCGCCGGCGACCATGCCCGCCTTGTTGGCGGCGATCAGCATGTCGGCCTTTTCCTTGACTGGAATGCTGCGCCAGTCCTTCTTCACCGGGGTGGCCCAGGCCACCTCTCCAACGCCTTTGACAGGCGCCAGACGCACCGGCTCGGTCTGCAGCTTGGCATTGGCCTTGGCGATCGCCACCGCCTGGCGCGCCGCGTTGGCGATGCCGTCCGGGCTCATGTCGTTGGTCGAGGCGAAGCCGTAGGCGCCATTGGCGATGACGCGCACGCCCACGCCGCTGGATTCGGTATTGCTGATGTTCTCGACGTTCAGGTCGCGCGTGATGATGAACTGGTTCAGGTAGCGGCCGATGCGTACGTCGCAGTAGGACGCGCCGGCCTTGGTGGCGGCGTTCAGCGCGGTGTCGGCCAAGGCCTTCTTGGCGCTGGCGGGCATGACGCTCATGAGCTCATCGGCGGCGATGGCATTGCCGAAGACCGGGATGAGCATGGCGCCGGCAGTGCCGGCGCCGATCTGGAGGAATTTACGACGTTCCATGTGGGTTTCCGTATGGGTGCGCGGGGCGGCCGGCAACACCGGCCGCCCCGTATGGGCGGATTGCTTAAACTGCGTCCGACAGCGACGTGAAGTTGAAATCGCGAATCTTCATCGACGGAATCAGCATCGCGTAGTTCGCCTCGTCGCCGCCGATCACCAGCGGCTTGCCGATTTCCTCGATGTTGTTCAGCATGCTCACCGGGCTCTCGTTGAAGCGGAAGTTCTTGATCGGATGCTTGACCTTGCCGTTCTCGATGTAGAAGGTGCCGTCGCGGGTCAGGCCGGTGACGAGCACCGACTGCGGGTCCACCATGCGGATGTACCAGGTGCGGGTCACCAGCACGCCCTTCTTGGTGTTGGCGATCAGCTCGGCCGTGCTCTTGTCGGTGCCGGCCATGATGATGTTGCCGGCGGTGCCGGTGGCGCGCTGGTTCTTCTGCTTGGCCCAGTAGCGCGAGTAGTTCAGCGCGTTGATGCGGCCGTCCTTCACCAGGTGGGTGCGCTCGCGCGGCATCATGTTGCCGTCCCACGGCAGCACCGGCACGTCCTTGTCCCACGGGTCGGTCCAGATGTTGACCTGCTCGTCGAACAGCTTGTCGCCCAGGCGGTTGGCGCCGCCCTTCTTCGACAGGAAGCTGCGGCCTTCGTCGGCCATGCGGGCGTTAAAGCCGCCGATCATGAAGGTCAAGAG
This sequence comes from Telluria sp. PB2R4, assembly GCF_059685695.1. Classification (NCBI taxonomy): domain Bacteria; kingdom Pseudomonadati; phylum Pseudomonadota; class Betaproteobacteria; order Burkholderiales; family Oxalobacteraceae; genus Telluria; species Telluria sp. PB2R4. The sequence continues at coordinate 144,522 of NZ_JCASIC010000003.1, forward strand.
GTCGCTGGTGGCGGAAGGTTCCATCACCACGGTATAGCGGCCCGGCTCGAGCGCCTTGGCGTCCACCGAGCGCAGCGCCTTTTCGATCGCCACGTCGGCCGCTTCGCGCGGATCGAAACGGGCGACGTCGCGCGCCGAGCGCTTGACCCAGCCCGAACCGCGGCCGTCTTCGGTGCGCACGGTGCAGGTGAAGTCGAGCGAGGTGGCGACCTGGTGGCCGAACACGCCGTTGGAATTGGCCACGGTTTCGAAGGTCGAGCGGTCGGTGAAGAAGCCGGCCGCGACCAGGCCCTTCTTGCGGCAGGCTTCCATCGCATAGGCGGCGGCCTGGGCGCGGAATTCCGGATCGATCTCCGAGGTCTTCTGGACAAAGGTCTCGGAGGACTTGTAGCCGGTCTTGGCGATCGCCGGCATGAACTCCGGGTTCTCCGGCGCCAGGCGCGCCAGGTCCTCGGCGCGGCGCACGGCTTTTTCGAGCGACTTGTCGTCGAACTCGTTGATGGTGGCGGTGCCCTGGCGCTTGCCGAAGGCGACCTGCACCTGGATCTGGGTGTCGTCGGCCAGGCCGGCGGTGGACACGGCGTTGCGCGCAAAGCGGATATTGCCGATGCGGCTGCCTTCGATGCTGACGATGCACTCGTCAGCCTTGGAGAGCGACAGCACGCGGTCGGTGATGCGCTTGGTCTGGTCTTGGGTCAGGATGCTCATGGTTTTCCTCTCCCTTAGCCGATCTTGCGGGCGGTGTTGATCACGTTGATGCCGTTGAAGCGCGCGGTCGACGAGCCGTGCGACACGATGCTGATCTGCGGCGGCTGGCCCTTGCCGTCGAAGAAGGAGCCGCCCATGCGCCAGTCGCGCTCGTCGCAGATGGCGCTGCAGGCGCTCCAGAATTCCTGGGTATTGGCCTGGTAGGCCACGTCTTCCAGCATCGGGCCGATCTTGCCGTCCTTGATCTCGTAGAACAGCTGGCCGCCGAACTGGGCGTTGTAGCGCTGCTGGTCGATCGAGAACGAGCCGTCGCCGACGATGTAGATGCCCTTCTTGATGTCCTTGACCATCTCGTCCGGCGTCAGGCGCTTCTGGCCGGCCGCCAGCGAGACGTTCGGCATGCGCTGGAACTGCACCGAGTTCCAGCTGTCGGCGTACGAGCAGCCGTGCGATTCCTTTTCGCCGATGATGTGGGCCTGGTCGCGGGTGGCCTGGTAGTTGACCAGGATGCCGTCCTTGATGATGTCCCACTTCTTGGTCTTGACGCCTTCGTCGTCGTAGCCGACGCAGCCCAGGGATCCCGGGGTGGTCTTGTCGGCGAACAGGTTGACGATCGGGTTACCGTACTTGAACTTCTTCGATTCCCATTTATCCAGCGTGGCGAAGCTGGTGCCGGCGTAGTTGGCTTCGTAGCCGAGCACGCGGTCCAGTTCCGTCGGGTGGCCGACATTTTCGTGGATCGTCAGCCACAGGTGTTCCGGCGACAGCATCAGGTCGTACTTCCCTGGGAGGACGGATTTGGCGGTCAGCTTGGCCTTGGCATCGCGGCCGGCGGCCCGCGCGTCCTCGATGATGTCGTAAGTATCGGTGTACAAGGTGGCGACGCCGCCCGCAGCCTTGATCTTGTGCTCCTTGAGGCCATCGAGGTATTCATAGCCCTTGCCGACCGGAGCGCCCAGGCCGGAACGCGAACGGAACTTGCCGGTAGTCTTGTCGACCGCCGTGGCCTGGAACGGCGCCCACAGGCGATGCACGTCCTGCTCGATGTAGGAGCCGTCGGTGGAAGCGAAGTACTTCTGCTGGTTCACCTGGAACAGCATCGAGTTCATGAAGGTCGCGCCGCCGTCCATGCCGGCCTTGTTCGCGGCAATCAGGAGGTCTGCTTTCTCCTTGATCGGTACCGAGCGCCAGTCCTTCTTGATCGGCGTGGCCCAGGATACCTCACCGACGCCCTTTACTGGTGCGAGGCGCACCGGTTCGGACTGCAGCTTGGCGTTGGCCCTGGCGATGGCGACGGCCTGGCGCGCCGCGTTGGCGATGCCGTCCGCGCTCATGTCCGAAGTGGCGGCGAAGCCGTAGGCGCCGTTGGCGATCACGCGCACGCCGACGCCGGCCGATTCGGTATTGGCCACGTTCTCGACGTTCAGGTCGCGGGTGGTGATGAACTGGTTCAGGTAGCGGCCGATGCGCACGTCGGCGTAGCTGGCGCCGGCCTTGGTGGCGGCGTTCAGCGCGATGTCGGCCAGCGCCTTCTTGGCGGCCGTGGGCATGGAGCTGAGCAGTTCTTCAGCGGCGATCGCGCGGCTGAACGGGACGAGCGTCGTGGCGAGTGCCAGGCCGCTGAAATTGAGAAAGCTACGGCGTTCCATAATGTCTCCTGAAATCAACCTACTTCTGGGCAGCGGTCCCGCCTTGTGGTGCGGCCCGCTCTTGTATGTACTGCGGAGGGATAGGTTGGCCAGGGCAGAGGCCCTCGGCAAACTTGCCAACCTTAGCAGCAACTCGACGTTTTGAATAGGCAATTGTTGTGCCAGATCACAGCACGCTTCAGACGCACGGTTCAATGGACGTTCACTGTCCGCCGAGGGTGTCCGCAGGCCTGTCCGGGTGTCCGCGGCGGACACCCGCGCGGACATGTTTACGAGCGACGTATGCATGTTCGAACAACGCTTGACTGTCCGCCAACTGTGGCCGATCATCAGCGCGGCGGCGGCGTTCCGTCCGGCCGCGCACAATCACTTGGAGACTTCGAACCGATGAAACGACTGATCCTGGCCGCGATGCTGGCCACCGGCCTGGCCGGCGCCACCGGCACCGCACTGGCAGACGACGCCCTGAAAGCCGCCATCGCGGGCGAACACCGCAGCGCCGCCAACAAGGCGCGCGACGCGGCGCGCCATCCCTACGAAACCCTGAGCTTCTTCGGCATCAAGCCAAACATGACGGTGGTCGAGCTGGTCCCTTCGGGCGGCTGGTACACCGAGATCCTGGCGCCCTACCTGCGCGACAAGGGCAAGCTGATCGGCGCGGGCCAGGCCATCGCACCCGACAACCGCTACGGGATGGCCTTCAAGAAGAAGCTCGATTCGAATCCGGCGCTCTACGACAAGGTGGTCCCGTCCGTGTTCGAACCGCCGGCCACCTACCAGATCGCGGCGCCGAACAGCGTCGACATGGTGCTCACCTTCCGCAACCTGCACAACTGGGTCGGCAACGGCGAAGAAGCGCTGAAGACCACCTTCAAGGAGATCCACAAGGTCCTGAAGCCGGGCGGCGTGCTGGGCATCGTCGACCACCGCCTGCCGGCTTCGATGACGCAGGATGCGAAGGCGTCGAGCGGCTATGTGCACGAAGCCTGGGTGATCAAGACGGTGGAAAGCGCGGGCTTCAAACTGGCCGCCAAGTCCGAAGTCAACGCCAACCCGAAGGACACCGCCAACCACGAAAAAGGCGTGTGGACCCTGCCGCCGGTGCTGGCCAACAAGGACAAGGACCGCGAGAAGTACATGGCGATCGGCGAGAGCGACCGTATGACGCTCAAGTTCGTGAAGCAGTAAGTGCTTTGCACCGGGAGGCCACGCCTCCCGTGAAGATTGGTGTATTTCCTTCGGCGGCGAGCGTGTATATTCTTGCGATTCGTAGCGCATCGCAGCGTTTCGCACAGTTTGTACCGTTTGAGCCACCGAAGGAGCCCATGAAAACCGCACGCCTCGCCGCCGCCGTGGCATTCGCCCTGGCCGGCCTCGTCCACGCACAGGACACCGTTCCTCCTCCAGCACCAACCCCTGCGACCCCACCGTCGCCGGCCGTCTCCACCCCGTCGGCCACCACGGCCCCTGCCCTGCCGGCAGTCGAGAACTCGGTGGTCAAGATCTTCGCCACCGTGCGCCGCCCTGATCCGTACAAGCCATGGGCCAAGGCGTCCCCTGTCGATGTGACCGGCTCGGGCGTCATCATCGAAGGCAAGCGCATCCTGACCAATGCCCACGTGGTCGGCTACGCCAGCCAGGTCGAGGTGCAGGCCAGCCAGTCGGGCGACAAGGTGTCGGCCAAGGTGATCGCGCTGGCGCGCGGCCTGGACCTGGCGGTGCTGGAACTGGACGACCCGTCCTTCTTCGACAAGCGTCCGCCGGTGCGCCGCGCCGCGGTGCTGCCGGACGTGCGCGAAGCGGTGTTCGCCTACGGCTATCCGGTCGGCGGCAACTCGCTGTCGACTACCCGCGGCATCGTCTCGCGTGTGGAGTTCGTCGGCTACGGCTCGTTCAGCTCGGGCCTGCGCATCCAGATCGACGCGCCGATCAACCCGGGCAACAGCGGTGGCCCGGTGATCGCGGGCGACAAGATGATCGGCCTGGCCTTCTCGATGGCGGCCGGTGCGCAGAACATTGGCTACGTGATCCCGAACGAAGAGATCGAGCTGTTCCTGAAGGACGTGGCAGACGGCCGCTACGACGGCAAGCCGCTGCTGCACGACAGCGTCCAGACGCTCGAGAACGCGGCGCTGCGCCAGTACCTGAAGATCGACACCTCGGTCGAAGGCGCGCTGGTGCACCGTCCGTACAAGACGGACGCCAGCTGGCCGCTGAAGGAAGGCGACATCATCACCCACATCGGCGAATACCCGATCGACAACCAGGGCATGGTGAAGCTGGGTTCGAACCTGCGCGTGCGCTTCCAGTACCGCATCCAGCAGGTGGCCAGGAATGGCAAGGTGCCGATGACGATCATCCGCGCCGGCAAATCGATGAAGGTCGAGGTGCCGGCCAGCGGCCCGCGTCCGCTCCTGATCCCGGACCTGAACGGCGGCTATCCGTCTTACTTCGTGTACGGCCCGGTGGTATTTACCCGTGCGACCAACGAATTCCTGTCCTTCCTGGCGGCGAATGCGGCGGCGGCAAACGGGGCGGCGTTCAACGACAGCCCCTTGATGACGCAGCGCGGCGATTCGCCGGACGCGGCGCGCGAGGAACTGGTGGTGATCAGCGGCCCCTTCTTCCCGCACAAGCTGGTGCGCGGCTACAGCAACCGTTTCGGCTCGGTGATCGATACGGTCAACGGCGTCAAGATCCGCAGCCTGGCCCATCTGGTGTCGACCTTGCGCGACCTGAAGGACGAGCATGTCGTGTTCAAGTTCGACCAGCGCTACGGCGAGACCATGGTGTTGCCGCGCAAGGCGATGCTGGAGGCGACCGAAGGGATCCTGTCGGATAACGGGATTCGGACGCAGGGGTCGGAGGATATGATGAAGGTGTGGGGCGGGAAATAAGACTTTTCGACATCGCTACGTTTCGTTGAACGCGTGGGCGTTCGTAATTAAGGCCACTGGCCTGAATTACCCCGCCCACCCTACAGGAACCACATCGTAGGGTGGGCAGGTCTCCTGCCCACGCGTTCAACCAGCCTCAAATCAAGCCTTCTTTTCCTTCTTTACAGGCACAAACAGCAGATCCTGGAAGTCATAGCTGAAGTCCGTCTCCGTCGACACCGGCTTCATGCGCACCCGCTCGATGCTGCCGTCATGGTCCAGCGAGAACGTCACATACGCATCCGCATTGAAGTTCCTTTCCTTCCAGCGCACGATGAAGGTGTCGTGCTGGAAGTGCTCCATCTCTCCCGTCAGGTCCGGCGTCTTCGCGAACGACAGCACCAGCTTGTTCCCGTTGCGCTTGATGTTCGCCTTGCCATACCAGGCATCTTCATACTCGCCCTCGTACGAAGCCAGCGGCAGCGACGGCTTCGACGTGGCGGCGCGCGATGCCGCTTCGCCCTTCACGCGGGCCGCTTCCTTGGCCTGGTTCTCGCGGTCGACGTCGGCGATGCGGCCGATCCAGTCGGTCGGCGCCGCGCCCAGGTGCTGGTCCAGCAGGCGGTACTGCAGCGCGTTCAGCGACGGGCCGCTTTCGGCATTGGTGAAGATCGCGATGCCCAGCTTCGATTCCGGCACCAGGAGCACGCGGCTGTAGAAGCCCTGCAGGGCGCCGCCGTGCATCGCCACCAGCTTGCCCTGGTAGTCGCGCAGCTGGAAGCCCAGGCCATAGGCGTAGAAGTTCGGCTTGGTCGCCGCCAGCGGCGGACGCGGCGTATTGATCGTCATCGGGGTCTGCGCGGTCCACATCTCGCGTGCCTGCTTGTCCGACCACAGGCGCTTGCCCTCGGCCACCTTGCCGTTATCGAGCAGCACCTGCATCCAGCGCGCGATGTCTTCGGCGCTGGTGTTGATGCCCACCGCGCCGTCCGCGTTCGGCACCGGCATCGGTTTCACCGGCACCGCCTTGCCGTTGATCTTGCTGTGCGGCGCAGAGACGTTGGCGAACTTCGCGTTCTCCTGCAGGCTGGTGGTGGTGCCCGTCATGCCCACCGGCTCGAGGATCCACTCGTGCATGGTCTCGCCCCAGGTCTTGCCCGACTTGGCGGCGACGATCTTGCCGGCCACGATGTACAGCAGGTTGTCGTAGGCGTAGGCGCTGCGGAAGCTGGTGGCCGGCTTGATGTAGCGAAGGTTGTGGATGATCTCGTCGGTGGTGAAGCTGGTGGTCGGCCACCACATCAGGTCACCGGCGCCCAGCCCCAGCCCGCTGCGGTGCACCAGCAGGTCGCGGATGGTCATCTCGGCGGTGACGTAGGCGTCGTACATCCGGAAGTCCGGCAGGTGCTTGATGACCGGATCGTCCCAGCCCAGCTTGCCCTGGTCGACCAGCATGGCCAGCGCCGCGGCGGTAAACGCCTTGGAGTTCGAGGCGATCTCGAAGATGGTCTTGCCGTCGACCCTGGCCGGCTCGCCGCGCTTGCGCACGCCGAAGCCTTCGGCGGCGATCACCTTGCCGTCCTTGACCACGGCAATGGCGATGCCCGGCACGTCGAATTCCTTCATGACGCGCTCGACGTCGGCTTTCAGGTTGTAGGCGGGCCCGTTCGCGGCTGCGACTTGAATTGCGGCGACGGGCGCCGTTTCTTGTGCAAACGCCGCGCCAGTGGCGGAAAACGCGATCAGGATCGCGGCTGCAAGTCGGTTCATGGAAAGCACGCTGTTCATCCTCTTATTGTTTGGTCATCTGCTTGTCGACGCTGCCCTGCGTCTCCGGGTGGTAGCGCTCGCGCGCCGCCTTGTAGACGCGCTCGGCCCAGGCCCGGTCGTCCGCGTTGGCGCGCAGCGCGCCGTACAGCGGCACCACGAACTTCTGGCGGCCCACGCTCATCAGGAAGGCTTCCAGATTCGGGCGGATGCCGCGGTAGCCGGCGTGCACCGAGGCGCGGTAGAAGCGGAACGCCACTTCGTTATTGCCGGTCTTGGCCAGGCCGAAGGCCTGGTCCAGCTCCTGCAGTTGCGCGGCGGTGGCCTTGTTGTCGATGTCGTTCAAGAACTTCATCCACTCGGCGGCGTTCCAGCCCTTGGTGGGCAGCTGCGCGGTCTTGATGTCGCCCTTGAGCCAGCGCGCGGTGGTGTCGTTCAGCTTGGCCAGGCGGGTCGAGACCGCCTTTTTTGCGCTGGCCGGGATGCCCGGGCCGTACAGCCACTCCTCCAACTCCGCGTCGCTCATGATCTTCGGGTTCCTGGCGAGCAGGTTCGCACGCAGGTATTCCACGAACTGGTCGGTGGTCACACTCTGGAAGGCGTGCTGGTCGAACCAGCCGCGCAGGAAGGGATCGAACGCGGCGCGGCCGGCGCGCTGTTCGAGGGTGCGCAGGAACCAGGCGCCCTTCGGGTAGGCCAGGCCTTCGTCCGTATAGTGCTTGCTCGAGGTGTCCGGATCGCGGGTGACCAGGGCCTGCTTGGCCTTCGGGATGTCTTTCAGCGAATCGAGCGCTTCTTCCTGCTCCAGCTGCAGGTTCATGGTCGCCACTTCCACGCCGTACATCTTCTCGAGGATGCGGGTGGTGACGTAGGTGGTAAAGCCTTCGTTGAGCCACCAGTGCTTCCACGAGGCGTTGGTCACCAGGTTGCCCGACCAGCTGTGCGCCAGCTCGTGCGAGACCAGGTCGACCAGGCTGCGGTCGCCTGCGATCATGGTCGGGGTCAGGAAGGTGAGGCGCGGGTTTTCCATGCCGCCGATCGGGAAGGACGGCGGCAGCACCAGCATGTCGTAACGTCCCCAGCGGTACGGGCCGTACAGCGATTCGGCCGCGGCCACCATCTTCTCGGTGTCGGCCAGCTCGTATTCGGCGGCCTTGATGCGCATCGGCTCGGCGTAGACGCCGGTGCGCCCGCCCAGGGTGCGCGCTTCCAGCTCGCCGATGCCGATCGCGATCAGGTAGGACGGCACCGGCTGCGGCATGGTGAACTTCCAGCCGCCCTTGCCGGTGGCCTTGGGGTCGTTATCGGCGCTCATCACGACGCGCATGCCTTCCGGGGCCTGGATGCGTGCGGTGTAGGTGAAGCGCACCGCCGGGGTGTCCTGGATCGGCACGAAGGAGCGCGCGGCGATCGGCTGCGACTGGCTGAACATGAACGGGTACTTGCCCGACATGGTTTGCTTGGGCGTGAGCCACTGCAGCGCGGGCGCGGTCGGCGCGGTCTGGTAGTGGATGCGCACCTTGGCCGGCTGGCCCGGCAGCGCGATGTGCAGCGCCTGGCCTTTTTCGGCGTCCAGCTTGTCGAGGGTGTACTTGACGGGCTGCCATGCCCCTTTCGCGTCCTGCGCCTCGATCCTGGAGATAGTCAGCTCGCGGGTGTCGAGGTCCAGGCTGGTGGCCTTCTTGTCGATCCAGTTCAGCGTCAGGTCGGCGTAGCCGGCCAGGGTCTTGCGGGTGAAATCGGCCTTCAGGTCCAGGTGCAGGGCCGTGGTCTTGACCTGGTCGTACTTGGCGTAGCTGAGGGGATCGAGTGCGAACGCGTAAGCGCTCCATTGGCAGATAAAGGCGCAGGCCGAGGCGCGCAGCAGGGTGCTAGTCTTCATGGTCTCTCGCATGGAAGGAATGAAGCCCTGGACAGCCTGGGTAAGGCCGGGGGCGCTGGCAGGATAGCATCTTCGATCGTGGCCGGAAAGCACCCGCATGGCCCTGGTGCGCGCTGTAAGGACAGCCTGGTCTTTGCTGTGCCGGGCGTGGCTACCTGCTCGGGAAGGGTGAGTCACTCGGGGTTTTGTAGGGTGGGCGGGGTGATTTCGGGCAATGCCCGGAATTACAAAAGCCCACCCGGCGATCGTTATCGGCGCCGTTCTCGTGCGCGATAATCTTGCTGCTGGTTGAACGCGTGGGCGGGAGACCCGCCCACCCTACGATGTGCGGCTACTCCTGCGTCACCCACACCGGCGCCGACCACAACACCTTGCCATCCTCCTGCGTCACCTTCGCATAATAAAAATGCTTGCCCGGCGGCGGCGTGAACGAGGTCGTGGCAAGGTTCGAGACCTCCGTCACCGTGCCATTGCGCCCCGGGACGCCCGCCATGATCGACACCGCCGCCACCTTCTTGCCCGCGCTGGAGGCGAAGTTGGCGTTGAGCGTGAGCGGCCCGCGGTTGGAGAAGCGCTCGCCCATCAGCTTGCCGTTCGCGGTGAGCACCAGCTGCGAGCCCTTGTCCATGGTGGCGAACACGCGCCGCGCCTTGAGCGCCTCCACGAAAGCGTCGCGCGTGAGCGCCGTCCCGTTGGGCAGCAGGATGCCGGTGCGGTTGGTGTAGGACGCGCCCCAGTTGGCGCAATGGTTGTCCTGGTTGGTGCTGAAGGCCACGTGGTAGCCGGCTTCCAGCAGCCGGTTGCAGGCCTGCTCGAAGTTGCTGCGCCGGGTTTCGGTTTCAAGGTCGTTGGTCGAGAACGCGGTGCTGTTCATCACCTCGCACAGCGCCATCGCCTCGTCGCCGTCCGCCGTGTACGCGAGCGACACGCCGTTCACCTTGAACTGCCCGCTGTGCGAGGGATGGTTGAACTGCCCCACCCAGCCGCGCTGGCGCATCAGGGCGTAGAGCGCGCCGTAGTCGTTGCGCGGGGTCGGCGTGTCGGCCAGCAGTTCGCCCAGGGCGTTGGTCTCCCAGCCCAGCAGCTCGTCGCTGTTGAAGATGTTGATGTGGCCGCCGTTGTTGATGACGCCCCACTCCATGCCGTACAGCGCCAGGAAGCCGGGCTTGGTGGCATTGAAGGCGGCCGCGCTGGCCAGGCCAGCCTTGTACAGGTCCTTGGCCCTGGCCGGGTCGGCGTTGGGGTCGGTGCCGTCAGAGCCGTCGTACATGTGGTTGTGCTCCGACACGGCCAGGATGTCGAGGCCCCGGCCCCGGGCGTAGGCAAAGGCCGCTTCCGGGCCGTACCTGGCCTTGAGCGGGTCTTGTGCGCCCTTGCACGCGTCGAGCGCGGCGCCGCCGTCGCTGTGGTTGCTCTGGCTGTGCAGGTTGGCGAGATACACCGTGTAGGGCAGCGATGCAGTGGCCGGGGCCATCGCCGTTCCTGCGGCAGCGTCGCGCACGCCCGGCAGCGGCGCGAAACGCGGGAGGCGCGCCGGCGCTATGTCGCCGACCGCGATCTGCCAGTCCTGTTCGACGGCGTCGTGTTCGTCATGCGGCACCCCGCGCAGGACGGCGCGCATGCGCACCCGGTACAGGCCGCTTGGTGCGGGCTTGCCCTGGATGCGGCCGTCCCATGCGACCCGCGCGGAAGCGGAATCGCCCGAGATGGCGCTATTGCCGCGCCACAGCCGGACGATGCGGCCGCGTCGGTCGACCAGTTCCAGCTTCCAGTAGACCGTTCCGGGCTGTTCCAGGCCGGGGTAGCTGAAGTTCAGGCTGAAGGTCCGGCGCGCATCCGCCGCGCCCTGGAAAGGCGCGTGCAAGGTGGCTTCGAATTCCTTGTGCTCGGCCGGGGCCGCGATCGCGCTGCTGCAGCACAGGGCCAGCAGCAGCGCTCCAATGGTGGGGGAAACGGTTGTGGTTTTCATAATGCAATTTTTGCAATTTCATGGAAATCCACCTTGTTCCGAAGTAGCGCTTAAATTGCAAATTTATCTACGATATGTGAGCAAGTTCAAGTGTCTTGCGGACACTAGCCAGGGAAGCGCGAATGTTACGATTCTGTGAGACGGTCAGCCGATTCGCTACGCGGGAGTTAACGCTTGCCCAAATTTCCTAGCCGTGTTGCAGCAGATGGCACGGCTGCGCTCCACCACACCGAAAATTAACGTGTCGCAATGTTAGTAACGTACAATCCCCTCCTCACACGCGCCCCATTTCAGTGCAAACTGCCACCAGCCGCATTCACCATGGTTCCACTGACAACTCCGATGTGTTCTCCCGCCCGCAGCAAGCCCCGCCTCCGTCCGCTCGTCGGCGCCCTCGTCCTGATGCTGGCCGCCATGGAAACCCATGCGGCCGCCTTTGCTCCCGAACCGCAGGACATCGGCGACATGAGCCTCGAAGAGCTTGCCACCATCCAGGTCACCTCGGTGTCCCGGCGCCCGGAATCGCTGTCCACGGCCGCGTCGTCGATCTTCGTCATCACCGGCAAGGAGATCCACCGCGCCGGCGCCACCACCCTGCCGGAGGCCCTGCGCCTGGCGCCCAACCTGCAGGTGGCCCGCGTCGATGCGCGCAACTACGCCGTCACGGCGCGCGGCTTCAACAACGCTTTTGAGAACAAGCTGCTGGTCCTGATCGACGGCCGCACCGTCTATTCGCCGCTGTTCTCCGGCGTCTTCTGGGACGTGCAGGACGTGGTGCTGGAGGATGTCGAGCGCATCGAGGTCATCAGCGGCCCGGGCGCCACGCTGTGGGGCGCGAATGCGGTCAACGGCGTCATCAACATCATCACCAGGTCGGCTCAAACGACCCAGGGCACGCTGGTCAGCGTCACGGCCGGCAAGGACGAGCGCAACGGCGCGGTCCGCTACGGCGGCGCCCTGGCCAATGGCGGACATTACCGGGCCTATGCCAAGTACGCCGCCCATGACGATACCCGTACCGCGGCCGGCCGCCCCGTGCTCACCGGCTGGGATCGCCAGCAGGCGGGTTTCCGCGCCGACTGGGGCGACACGGCCCGCAACATCACGCTGCAGGGCGACGTGGTCGACGGCAAATTGCACCAGCAGGGGACGGCGGACATCCGGGTGCGCGGCGCCAACCTGCTCGGGCGCGTGAACCAGACCTTCGCCGGCGGATCGACGGCCACCGTGCAGATGTACTGGGACCATACCGAACGCGACCAGCCAAACGCCTTCTTCGAGCGTCTCGATACCCTCGACCTGCAACTGCAGCACGCCGTCGACCTGGGCGCCAGGCATCGCCTGGTCTGGGGCGGCGGCTACCGCTGGGGACACGACCGTGTGCAGAACGGCCCCGCGTTCGGCTTCCTGCCCGGGAACAAAAACCTGACCTGGGCCAACCTGTTCGCACAGAACGAGTTCGCGCTGCGCGACGACCTGCGCCTGACCGCAGGACTGAAGTTCGAACACAATAACTACACCGGCGTCGAAGTGTTGCCGACCCTGCGCCTGGCGTGGCAACCGCAGGCGTCGACGCTGGTCTGGGGCTCGCTGTCGCGCTCGGTGCGCGCACCGTCGCGGATCGACCGCGATTTCTACAGCCCGACCACGCCGCGCATCGTGAACGGGGTGCCGCAATACGCCATCGCGGGCGGCAAGGACTTCGAGTCCGAGGTGGCGAACGTGGTCGAACTCGGTTACCGGGCGCAGCCCACGCCGACGCTGTCGTATTCGGCGACGGCCTTCTTCGGCGACTACGACCGGCTGCGCACCATCGAGCCGAACCAGAACGGGACGGGTTCCGTGTTCCGCAACTTCGCGCAAGGCCGCACGCGCGGCATCGAAGCCTGGGCCAGCTGGCAGGCGGGCAAGGCCTGGCGCATGTCCGCGGGCGGCGTCGTACAGCACGTGGGCACGTCAGTGCGTCCACAAAGCAGGGATTTGACCGCCACGACCGGCCTGGCCACCAGCGATCCGAGCCATTACTGGATGCTGCGCTCGTCCCACGACCTCGCGGCCGGCCACGAGCTGGATGTCACGCTGCGCCGCGTCGGCGCGCTGCGCACCCCCGCCGTGCCGTCCTATACGGCGGTCGACCTGCGCTATGGCTGGCGCATTCGCAAGGGGCTCGAATTGTCGCTGATCGGGCAGAACCTGTTCGATCCGAGGCACCCCGAGTTCGGCTCGGCGCCCGGACGCAGCGAATACGAGCGCGCCGCCCTCCTGCGGCTGGTCTGGAACCTGTAACAGGTGCGGGCTTTGCAGATGTTTTCCGACATCCACACGAGCAGCCGGCCTCCGGCTCGCCGCCGGCGCATCGGCGCGGCTTTGCTGGCCCTGTGCCTCGCCGGCGCCGGCCTACCCCTGGCCGCGCCCATGGCGGCGGCCACGACCCTCGTCGCCAGCACCGAGCTGGTACAGGCCGCCTATTTGCACCGCTTCCTCAATTATGTGGAGTGGCCCCAGGCCACGCTGGCGCAGGCCGACACACCGTATGTCATCGGCGTTACCGGCGACGATACGGTGGCCGATGAACTGGCGCGCATTGCGGCCGGACGCAGCGTGAACAAGCGCGGCGTCATCGTCAAGCGCGTGCTGCCGGGCGACTCGCTGAGCGGTCTCCATATGCTGTTCCTCGGCGGCGCCGATCGTGCACGCCAGACCCAGTGGCTGCGCATGGCCCAAGGACGGCCGATCCTGACCGTGACCGATACCGAGGGTGGGTTGGACCAGGGCAGCGTCATCAATTTCCAGACTATCGACGGCCGGGTACGGTTTGAAGTGTCCCTCGACGCGGCCGAACAGGGCGGACTTCGCCTGAACTCGCGTCTATTCAGTGTTGCCACGCGTGTGGTGAAAGGAAGTCGTTGACCATGTTGGGCGCCGTAAAACAATCGATCTCACGCAAGCTGATACTGGGCGTCCTCGTCACCACGCTGACCGCCCTGCTGGTGGCATGCACCACCATGCTCGTGCTCGACATCCGCAACTACCAGAGTGGCTGGGCCAACGATCTCCAGGCCCAGGGCGATCTGCTGGCCGAGGTGACCAAGCCGGCACTGGAATTCAATGACGCCCAGGTCGCCCGCGACAACCTGTTGCAGCTGCGCGCGCGACCGTCCATCGTCAGCGCCGCCATCTTCCGTCCCGACGGTTCGGTCTTCGCCTCGTACGCCAAGTCGGCGCCGGAAGCCCAGAGGCTGCCGAAGCAGCTGCCACGGGCAGGCCGTGTGATCGATGGCGGACGGATTGCGGTGGCCACGCCGATGCTGCGCAACGGCGAACTGGTCGGTACGGTGTATGTCGCGGCCGAGTATCCCTTGATGGCCCAGGTCAGGCGCTATCTCGCCATTCTTGGCGCCGTCCTGCTCGGCAGCATGCTGGTCGCCATGCTGATGTCGAGCTGGCTGCAGGCGGCCATCATCAAGCCGGTGCTGGCCCTGACCGCCGCCGTGGACCAGGTCATCCGCCGCCGCGATTTTTCGATGCGCGTGGAAAAGACCACCGAAGACGAAGTCGGCGTGCTGGTCGACGCTTTCAACGGCATGCTCGGCGAAGTCGGCGAGCGCGCCAAGGAACTGGAAGCGTCGAACGTCAAACTGCAGCACGAGGTGGGCGTGCGTATCGAAGCCGAAGACGCGGTGCGGCAATTGAACAATTCCCTGGAACAACGCATCCGCGAGCGCACGGCCGAGCTGGAAAAGACCCATGCCCAACTGCGCCAATCCCAGAAGCTGGAAGCGATCGGCCAGCTGACCGGCGGCGTCGCACACGACTTTAATAACGTGCTGCAAGTTATTGCCGGTAACCTGCAACTGCTGCAGATGACCCTGGCAGGCAATCCCGAGGCACAACGGCGCCTCGAAACCGCCGCCTTCGCGGCCGACCGTGGCGCCAAGCTGTCGTCGCAACTGCTGGCGTTCGCCCGCCGCCACCCGCTGCAACCGGTGGCGACCAATATCGGCCGCGTCCTGCGCGGCATGGATGACCTGCTGCGCCGCGCCCTGGGCGAATCGGTGCAGATCGAAACCGTGGTCGCCGGCGGCTTATGGACCACCCTGGCCGACCCGCACCAGCTCGAGAACGTGATCCTCAACCTGGCCATCAATGCCCGGGACGCCATGAAGGGCGACGGCAGGCTCACGCTCGAGCTGAACAATGCGATGCTGGACGACAATTACGTCCTGCACGAGCCGGAAGTGTCGCCGGGCCAGTACGTCATGCTGGCCATTTCCGACACCGGATGCGGGATGCCGCCCGAGATCGTCGCGCGCGCCTTCGAGCCCTTCTTCACCACCAAGCGCGAAGGCGAAGGCACGGGCCTGGGCCTGTCGATGGCCTACGGCTTCGTCAAGCAGAGTAACGGCCACATCCGCATCTACAGCGAGGTCGGCAGCGGCACCACGATCAAGATCTACCTGCCGCGCTCGATGCAGCCCGAAGTCGAGCTGCCGAACCTGCGCAACGCGCCGGTCGTGGGCGGTACCGAAACCATCCTGGTGGTCGAAGACGACCTGGCGGTCCAGGCGACCGTGGTCGACATGCTGCAAGGCCTGGGCTACCGGGTGCTGAAGGCCAACGATGGCCAGGGCGCGCTCACGATCCTGCAAAGCGGCGTCCCGGTCGACATGCTGTTCACCGACGTCGTGATGCCCGGCCCGGTGCGCAGCATCGAGGTGGCGCGCCAGGCCAAGCAGATGCTGCCGGCGATCGAAGTGCTGTTCACCTCGGGCTACACGCAGAACGCGATCGTCCACGGCGGACGCCTCGACCCGGGCGTCGAGCTGATCAGCAAGCCTTACCGCCGCGACGAGCTGGCCCGCAAGATCCGTCAGTTGTTTGCGTCGCCCAGGGACGGCGCGCCCGCGCCCGCTGCGCCACTGCCGGCGCCGGCACCGCAGGCGGCCGAAGCGGCGCCGCCGGCCGCGTCGAAGCCGATGTCGATCCTGGTCGTCGAGGACAACACGGACGCCCGCACGATGCTGTCCGAACTGCTGCTCATCCTGGGCCACTCGGTCGAAGGCGCCGGCAGCGCCGAGCAGGGCCTCGAGCTGCTGGCGGACAAGCAGTTCGATGTCCTGCTGACCGACCATTCGCTGCCGGGCATGTCCGGACTCGAACTCGCACGCCGGGTGCAGGTCGACGCCCAGGGCATGAAGATCATTTTCTCGTCCGGCTTCGGCGCCGCGGTGGCGGATGACCTCGACGTCAAGCCCGCGTTCCTGCCCAAGCCCTTCACCCTGGCCGCGCTGCAGGCGGCACTGGACGACGTGAGCCGCGAAGACGCTGCCCGCGGCACGCCGCAGGCCGACTGCCAGGAGTGATCAGGAGAAGTCCGGTTTTGCCGGCGCCTGAAAGTGCGCGACGAGGAAGTCGATGAAGGCCCGGGCGCGGACCTGTTCTCGATGCAGGACGCGCGCAACCTGATCCGCTATGGCGGCATGCGCGCCGACCGCGACTGGCTGCAGTTCGACTGCGCCCTGTCGTACGGCCTGGTGGAATACCTGCGCACCCTCGACATGCTGCGCGAGCACGGCTGGTCGCCAAGCCGCTGCATTCCGCACGGCGGCCACCAGATGTCGCTGAACATCGCCGCCGGCCTGGGCCTGGGCGGCAACGAGTCCTACCCGGACCTGTTCCAGCCTTACGGCGGCTTCCCGGATGGGGTCACGGTCGACAACGGCTACATCAGCATGCCGGACCTGCCCGGCATCGGCTTCGAAGGCAAGGCCGACCTGTACGCCGAGATGCGCAAGCTGTCGGCCTGATCTGCCCGGCGGCGTCAGAAATGGAAGTCCGCCCGCACCATTGGCGTGCTGGCCCGCTGCCCCGCCCCGCCGGTGGTCCGGCGCGCATTGCCGAACTTGTTGTTCCAGAACTGGTAGCCGACCCCGACCCGGATCTTCTTCTTGGCGTAGCCCAGGCGCGGCCCGATGTCGACCATCAGCGCCATGTCGAGGTTGGTCTCGGCGCTGGTCGGGTTGCCGGTTTCGTCCAGCCCCTTCTCGGCGATGAAGTTCAGGTAGCCTTCGAAGGACCAACCCTCCGCCACCGGGATGCCCCAGCTGGCGCTGAACATCGGATGGGTGTCGTAGGTGTAGCGCCCGCGCACGTTGGCGATCGGTGGGAAGGGGCCGCTCGGCGCGTTCGATTCGCGCAGCCACAGGATGCTGGTGTTCAGGAAGCCCGGCACGTCCCAGACGGGCACGTCCCAAAACAGGGTCGGCCCCAGCACCAGCATGCGCTTGCGCGAGTTGTAGCCGACGTCGTCCTTGTGGTTGACGTCGAAGCCGAGCGTCAGGCCCAGGCCCTTGACCTTGCCGTAGCGGATCTCCTGGCCGCGCAGCGCGCCGATGTCGAGCGTGTGGCGATACAGCAGGTAGGCTTCGCGTGCGCCGCTGTCGCTGCCGAGCGAGCGCGGGTCCGTGCTGTCGGACTTCAACACATCCAGGTTGAGGTAGTTGCTGCCGTATTTGTAGCCGCTGGCGTGCGTGAAGGCGACAATGTGCTTCTTGATGTGTTCGGGGTTGAAGGGCTCGGCGAAGCGGGTGCCGTAGCGGTAGCTGATGGAATTGTCGGTCCAGTCCATCGCCCCCGCCGGCGCGGCGCAGCACAGCAGGGCGGCGCAGGCGGCGCCGGTCCATCGCGTCATTCTTTCATTCATGTCTTCGTTCCTGGCTGGTTGTCGTGATGGCCCGCGAGCGCGTCGCCTGGCCTGCGTTCCACATACAGTTCCACCTTGTGCTCGCGGCCGTCGTCGACGAGCTCGATCGTGTTGTCCTGCTGCGGTTCGCCGTCGAGCACGAGCAGCTCACCCAGCGTGGCCGGCAGCACCGTCACATGATAATCCGTCCGCCCGCTGCGGTAACGGAAGCGCAGGCTCTCCCAGCCCGCCGGCAGCAGCGGCGCCAGCGCCAGGCGGTCGACGCCGCGCTGCAGGCCGAGCAGCGCATCGGTCAGCGCCAGGTAAGTCCAACCGGCTGCGGGTCCCGCGTGTACGCCATCCATCATGAAGCAAGGGCCGCCGGCGCAGCGCACGCGTGCCCCCTCCCCGCCAAGCGAAACCAGGCTGCGGACCATGTCCCAGGCGCGCGTGGCGGCGCCTTCGCCGGCCAGGGCCAGCGCCGTCCAGGCCACGGTGCGCCCGTCTCGCGCGGCGGCGGGGTCGACGGCGCCGAGCACCGCCTTGATGCGGCCTGGCTCGGCACCGGCCATGGCGGCCCAGGCCTGGGTGGACGGATCGTTTTCTCCATTGCCGTAGGCTGCGCCATCCCAGCCGTACTCCTCGGCCTGCGCCTTGAGCGCCAGCGCGGCGCCGCGGCAGGTGGTGGCGAAGCCGAAGTCGGCGCGGCGGTCGGCCACTTCAGCGAAGCGCTGCAACACCGCGGCCAGCTGGAAGGCCAGCCGCACGCTCTCGGCGCGGGCATCCAGCTCGGCTTCGTCCTCATGCATGCGCGCCTCGTGCAGGGGCATGCCGTGGATGCCGAAGCGCAGGCAGCCGCGCAGGCCGTGCACGCAGTACTGGTACAAATCGTCGTGCGCCAACCGGGTGCCGCTGGACGGGTCGCCGCCGGCCGGCTCGCGCAGGATGCCGTAGTCGCCCGTCACGCTCACATAGCGGTGCAGCGCATGGGGCAGCCACAAAAAGTCCTCGACCGGCGCGCCGGCGGCGCCGATGTCGGCGCGCGCGGCCCGCAGCAGCGCATCGCGCAGGACACCCGGACTGCCGTGCAGCGCCGCCATTGCTCCCTGCAGCTGCTCCGCCGGCGTGCCACCCATGGCGCCCGCCACCGCCCCGTAGGGCAGCCAGCCATTGGCGAACAGGTCGAAGCGCGCGTCAAGCGTGGATACGCGCACGCTGCCAAGCAGTTCGTCCCAGAACGCATGCACCTGGCGCAGCGCCCTTGCCGCGGCCTGGGCGCCGCCGTGCTGCTGCACCGTGCGGCTCGCCGCCAGGCTGCTAGGTGCGGCGACGCCGAGCAGGAACACCAGCTCGGCGTCCGCGCCGGGCGCCAGCTCGACCGGCGCCTGCAGGGCCGCGCAGGGATCGATCCCGGCGCCGAGCGTGCCGGCCAGTCCGTTGCGTTCCAGCGCCGCCGGCCGCGCCAGGCTGCGGTGGCGGCCGATGAATTCTTGCCGGTCGCAGGTCGACGCCACCTGGGGCGCGTCCAGGTGGAAGAAGCCGACCATGTCGGCGAAGCCGTCGCCGAAGGCATTGCGCGCCACCAGCGCGCCGCTGGCGACGTCGACGCCGGTGACCACCTGCAGCCCGGGGGGCGTGCCGGCAGCATCCATCCACCACTGCACATAGCCGGTCACCGACAGGCGGCGCGGCGCGCTGGACGCGTTGTGCAGCCTGAGCACCGCATATTTCAATGACGCGCCGGGCGCCACGAAGCAGCGCAGCTCGGAGCGGATGCCGTGCGCCACGTGTTCGAACAGGGTCGTGCCGAAGCCGTGACGCGTTATATAAGGCTCGCCGGAAGGCATCGGCCACGGCGTCGGCGACCATGCCGCGCCGCTGTCGTCGTCGCGCAGGTAGAAGGCTTCGCCCTGCGGCGCCGTGAGCAGGGATTCGCGCCGGCCGCACCAGGTGCTGCCTGCACCGGATTCCGGCAGCACGGCGCCGAACACACCATTGGCCAGCGGGTTTACCCATGGCGCGGGCAGGGCCTGGATGCTGCGGACCACCGCTTCGCGGCCGTCCTGCGCCAGGCCGCGGATGCCGTCGCCGTGCAGCAGCGCCTCGGCTTCCGGCAGCCGCGCATCACTGGTCCAGGGCGCCGCCTGTTCCTGGGGCGCGAACGGCGCCGGCAGCGCGGGCAGCGCCGGGGCCGCGCGGCGCAGCTGGTCGGCCAGGCTGCCGCGCTCCTCGAGCAGGAGCACCTGCGCCGCCGCGCGCAGCAGGATGCGGTCTTCCTGCGGCACGTCGGGCAGCAGGTGCAGATGTACGCCGTCCTGTGATTCCGGCGCCAGCGCCGTGATCTGTGCCAGGATGTCGCGGCCGTCGCACAGCACCAGCAGGTCGGCCTCGAAGCCGCGCGCGCGCCAGTAGGCATGCGCCTGCAGTATCTCGCGCGCCAGGCTGCTATCGGGACCGGGCTGCAGCACCAGGAGCGGACGGCTGCCGTCCAGGCCATATGGCCGCAGCGCTGCGCGGGGGCGCACGTTGCGTTCGATGACGCCGGCGTCCGCCCGCAGGCCGGGAACCGGGTCGAGCAGGCAGCCGGCCAGGCGGTTGTAGAGCCGGCCCTGGGCCTCGCCGATGCCGGCCGCGCGCAGGAAAGCCTGGCCGTGGGTCCAGGCCGCCTCCAGCGCCTGCCCGACCGCCTGCGTGCCCGCATACCGCGCCGCCAGTTCGCGCGCCGTGGCGGGCGTCGGGGCCACACCCAACACCAGGTCGATGCCGATCTCCTGGCCAGGGGCCAGCGTGATAGTGCGGCGGATCGCCAGGGCCGGCGCGGACGCCTGCGGCCCGTGTGACACCTCTCCAGGCGGCGCCAGCGGACCGGCGGGGTCGAGGCAGGTGCTGCTGTACAGCGGCGCACCGGCCTCGCCACGAACCGCCATCAGGTGCAGGACGGCTGGTGCGCCGGGGCCGGGGACCCACAGCATGGCCTGGGTCGGCGCGTCGATGCGCACCGGCCCGTCCGGGCCCACCGTCATGCCGGCGGGCGCCGCCAGGACCACGTGGCTCGTCACCTCCAGCGTGCGCGGCAGCGTGCTGTCGTTGCGGATGCGGACGTGGCGCAGCTCGATGTCGTCGTCGGGCGCCACCACGGCCTCGCTCAAGATGGCCAGTCCGCGCTCTTCGCGAAGAAAGCTGGCGCGGCCCTCGGCGAATACGGCCTCGTAGCGTTCCGGCGCGCCGTCGCCGCGCGCCAGCGTGGACGACCACAGTTCGCCGGAAGCGGTATCGCGCAGCACGCAGGCGAGGCCGCCGCGTGCACCGAGCGGATCCGGCTGCCAGTGCGTCAGCACCAGCTCGCCCCAGCGGCTGACGCCCATGCCGTCACGATCCACGATCACATGGTAGCTGCCGTTCGACAGCAGCTGCACGTCCGGCATCGCGGCGTCGGCCCGGTCGACGAGGCGCCCATGGGCGGGGCCGGAGCGCTGCAGTGCGGTGTCGTAAGGCGCCGGGGCCGTTGCGCCGCAGGCCGGCAGCGGCTCCTGCAGCAGCGGCATGGCCGCGCGCAGCTCCGGGTCGCGGGCGAAGCGGCGCTGCATCGGCGCGTCGTGCAGCAACTGCAGCAGCGCGAGCAGGCCCATGCCCTGGTGGCGGGTGGCGACCGTGCGCACTACGTGGCGGCGCTCGCCGTGCGGCAGTCTGCCTGGGGTATGGTCGACCGCATCGAAGAAACCGTAGTCACCGGCCAGGCCTTCCTGCGCCATGCGTTCGAGGTTGGCCAGCGCCAGGCTTGGCGCTACCTGCAGTGCCAGCATGACTGCATATGGTGCGGCGACCAGGCCCGGGTCGGCACTGCGCTCCAGGCTCGCCGCCGGAATGCCGAAGCGGCCGAACTGGAAGCGCAGCTGCGCGTCGACCGCGTTGCAGCTTGACTCCGAAAAGCCCCAGGGCATGTCGTGGCGCGCGCCATGCGCCGCCTGCGCACGCACCGCGGCCCGTCCGGCATGATCGAGCAGCGTTTCGGACCACGCCGGCATCAGGAGCTGCGGCGCCAGGTAGTCCGACAGCGCACCGGTGCGCGACAGCAGCAGCTGTTCCGCACCGGCGATGCGCAGTGGCCGTCCTAGCGCCCACCAGTGGCGCTGCCCCAGCTGGCCCTGGGCCACCGCCAGGAAGCTGGCCATGCGGCTCTCCGAGGCCAGCAGGTCGCAGCTGTCGGTATCCAGGCGCCCATCGCGTCCGTCGCGCACATGGCAACCGGCCGCCAGCAGGCCGGTTTCGCGGTCGAGCAAGGCGGCGAAATCCATGGCGCCGAAGCTGCGCGCCTGCGCCGCCAGCCGCGCGCACTCGGCCAGCAGTTTCTGCGCGTGCTGACGCCCTTCGCGCACCAGCCGCGCCAGACCGTGGTGACTGCCGGCGGGGGCGTCCAGCGCCGCCAGCTCGCGCAGGGTCGGGATGCGCGTCAGGCTGGCGTCGAGTACGTATTCCTGCTCGGCGCGCATCCATGGCGCCAGCGCCAGCAGCTCGTCCCGCGCCGCACGGGCTTGCACGGCCAGGCACAGCGCCCAGTCGCGCAGGGCGGCGGACCCGCTGCCCGACGTCTCGGGCAGGCTGACAGCCAGCGTGTCGGCGGCATCGACCACGTGGTGCAGGCATGCGGACAGGCCGGGCAGCGTACCGGCCGCGCGGCCGCGCTGCGGATCGAGCGCGCCCCAGACGGCGGCCACCAGCGTGCGCACGCCGTGGGCCTGGTGCTGCGCCAGTTCGTCCACCACATGCAGGGCCGCGCGGATCCCGTCCAGTGTCCGCGGCCCGGCAACGGGCGCGTCGGGCAGCTCGTCCAGCCCGCCGGACAACACGCGCAGGCCGATCCCCAGCCAGCCGCTGTCGCGTGTGGAAACGAAGGCCGGCTCGCTGGGCGCCAGCGTGGCATTGTCGTAGTCGGCCAGGAAGTGGCCGTTCCAGCGCTCGAGCAGCGCCATCGAGGCCAGCGAGTCGTCCAGGCGCCGCAGCAGTTCGCCCGGCGCGATGTAACCGAAATCGTGCGCCGCCAGCGTCGACAGCAGATAGATGGACATGCCGGCCGGCGTGGTACGGGCATCCAGCAAGGGATGCGGATGCTCCTGCACGCTTTCCGGCGGCAACCAGTTGCCGGCCGGGCCGGCATGGTCTTCAAAAAAGCGCCAGCTGCGACGCGCCAGGCGCTGCAGGGCGGCATGGCGCGCCGCGGACAGGCGCGGCGGCTGTGCACGCAGCGGCAGGCTGGTCCACCAGGCCAGCAGCGGCGACAGGAACCACACCAGCAGCACCGGTGCGGCGGGGAACAGCGAATACGGGTTGGCGAAGGTCAGCAGCAGCGCCGTGGCAATCGCCAGCGCCGGCGCGAACCACATCGCCAGCCAGTTGTTGGCCACCACGCGTGCCGGACGCGCCAGCGCCGCCGGCCGCCACTCCAGCTGGCGCCGGCGCGACACATGGCGGCGCCATACCGCACGCGCCACCGCGTCGAGCTGGCACCAGGCCGCATGCGGGAGGAAGCTGGCAGCCAGCGCCGCGCGCACCAGCGGCACGCG
Source organism: Telluria sp. PB2R4 (assembly GCF_059685695.1). NCBI lineage: Bacteria > Pseudomonadati > Pseudomonadota > Betaproteobacteria > Burkholderiales > Oxalobacteraceae > Telluria > Telluria sp. PB2R4. Next base: position 167,616 of record NZ_JCASIC010000003.1, read on the forward strand.
CGCGCCGCGCGACCAGCTGTCGAGGTGCTGGCGCCAGGGCGCATCGTGCGGCCGGTCCAGCAAGGCCACCAGGCTGCCCGGCAGGGCCGGCAGGAAGAACACCGACAGCACCACGGCAATCCAGAACGCGGGCGCCGCCAGCGTGCTCAAGCACAGCACCAGCAGCGCCGTCAGTGCCGGCGCCACCAGGCTGTCGCGCAGGCTGTCGAACAGCTGCCAGCGGGCGGCGGCGGTCATCGGATTGGCCGCGCGCAGGTCCTTGCCGTGTTTGACGTGCTTGCGGATCCAGCCGGCTCCCTGCCAGGCCGCGCGCTGCGCGCGATGGCGCCGCACCGCATGTTCGCCATAGCTGCCGGGCAGCGCTTCCTCGAGCCGCACCGCGCAGTCGCGCGCCGCGTGCAGGCAGCCCTCGTCCACCAGGCCCGGCGCGGGCAACGCGTCGTCCGGCAGGCGCCCGCGCAGCACCCGTTCGTAGGCATCGACGTCGTAGATGGCGGACCAGCCGAGCATGCCATGCGCTTCGCACTCGCGCGCCGCCAGGCCGGCGGCCCAGGTGCCGCGTCCCTCCAGCCACATGCGCTGGTAGCGGCCGGCCTGCGGGCGGGGCAGCGCGGCGCCGACGGCCGGGCGCAGCATGGCATGTCCTTCGGCTATCCTGGCGGCGCCGTCGCCGTCCACCACAAGCGGCTGGTTGAGCGGGTGCGCCATGGCGCCGGCCAGGCGCCGCGCCGCGTCGCGCGGCAGGTCGGTGGCGGCATCGATGGTAATCACGTAGCGTATTTCCGCCAGCCCGGCGGTATTCCCGGCAACGCCGGCGAAGCGCTCGCGCCCGGTTCCGGCCAGGAAGGCATTCAGGTCGGCCAGCTGGCCGCGCCGCCGCGCGCGCCCGATCCAGGCGTGTTCGCCGCTGTTCCAGGTGCGCGGACGCTGCAGCAGCAGGAAGGGTTCGATGCGCAACCTGGCGGTAGCCGGCTGCCCTTCCTCGTCGAGCGTGGCGTAGGAATGGTCGTGCGCATGCTTGCGGTTGAGGGCCTCGATGGCGGCGGCGGCATGCGCGACCAGCGCATCGTCGTCGGGCATGCTCTCGTGCGGCGCGTCGTACAGGTCGCCCAGCAGGCAGAAGCGCAGGTGCGGATCGCGGTTGGCGAGATAGCGCACTTCGAGGTCGCGGCACAAGGCGTCGACCTGGGCGCTGTTGAGCAGGCGCGCCGACACCGCCACCAGGGTCTGCGCCTGCGGCGTGATGCCGCCGTCGAAGTCCATGCGCGGCAGCGGCGCCGGCGGCGCAATCCAGGCCGCCATCATGTCCACCAGCGAACGCGCCAGGCCGCTGGCGCCCAGCAGGGCGAGCACGCCGATGACGGCCTGCAGCCACAGGGCCGCGCCCTGCTGGCGCGCGCACGCCACGACCGCCGCCGCGAACAGCAACGTGAACAGCGCCATGGCGCCGATGTGTACCGCCAGCGGATCCTGCCGCAGGCGCCGGGCCAGGCGGCGCCTCAACTCCGGCTTCGGCTGCAGCCTGGCTTCCAGCGCCGCCAGGCCGGGACCAAGCAGGTAGTAGCCGATATGGCGGTGGCGCGCATCGAGCCCGCCTTCGCTCGGGGCGCGGTGCCTGCCTGCCAGCGCCAACGCCTCCTGGGCGACGTCGGCTTCCGGCCGGCTGCTGCGACGCGCCAGCCGTTCGATGGCGAGCCGGTACAGGTCGCGGGTCGGACCGTCCATGCTCGGATAACTGCCGTCCGGGTCGGCGCGCAGCAGGGTTTCGACCGCGCTGGAACTTTCCGCCAGCAGGCGCCAGTCGATGCCGCCCAGCAGGCGCAGGCTGGCCAGGCTGTTGGCCGCCAGGCTGCCGTCGGCTGCCATGGCATCGCGCTCAAGCTGCACCTGGTCGGCGATGTTGGAACCCTGGTCGGCCAGGCGCGCATCGATCCAGGCCAGCGCCTGCGCCACGGCGGTCCCCTGCCCCTGCAGGCGGCGCGCCAGTTCCGCCACGAAGCTGCAGCCCATCGGCTCCACCTGCCGCGCCATGTCGGCCACCAGCAGGACCAGGTCGCCGGATCGTTGGTCGGCGGTGTCCAGCATCCGGCCTGCCCAGTCAGCGGCGAGGATGCGCTCTTCGCAGGCGCGGGCGCAGCGCTGGGCGATCCGGCGCAGGCCATCGAGCAGCGCCATGCGCAGGGCAGCAGGGAACAGGCGCAGCTCGGCCAATCGCAGTGGCGCGTCCGGCTCGGCGGCGACGAGGAAGCGCGCCAGGCCGTCGCGATCGATGCGCCCGTCGTCACGCGCCGCCGCTTCGCGCGCCAGCACGAGGATGCGAACGTCGCCACCGGGTGCCTGCGGCGGCAGCACGCCGCGGTCGTGCAGGCCGAAGGCGGCCCGTGCCTGCCGCAACTGGACGTCGATCAGGGGAATGCTGTCGAGGATGACGCCGGCGGCGGGGGGAAGATCGCTGCCGCGGCGGCGGGCGCCGTCGAGCGCGTCGCAGGCAGCCTCGAGCGCGCCGGCCAGCTCGGCCAACTGCACGCGCAGGCCAGGTGCGCCGTCATCCGCCGCATCCCTCGGGGCTGCGGCAGGGGCGGCGGATCCAGCCTTCGGATTCTTCTCTTGCTTCAACAGCAACCTCGCAGGGACTTCGACACAGAGGCGCGCGCTGTCGACCGCCGGCACGCTGTGCGCCTGAAGCAGGTCAATGGGAAGGGAAACGCAGGGCGCGCACGGCCACCGCCATGCTAGAAGAAGCCAGCGGTAGCTACTGTGCGGTGACGTACACAGGGAGCGGATCCGCCCAGCCGGCAGACGCCGGCATCTACCCGGCCAGCGCCAGCCCGCCGGTGACGTGCCAGGCCTGGGCATGGCCGAGGCGGCGCAGCAGGCGTGCGGCGCGCGCGCTGCGGTTGCCGCTGCGGCACAGGAATACCAGCGGACGCGGCTCGCGCAGCCAGTGCGCGGCCTGTCCGGCCAGCTGCGACAGCGGCACGTGCTGTGCCGCGCGCCCGCGCAGCTGGGCGCTGCCGGCCACATGCTCCGTGAGCTCGCGCACATCCACCAGCAGCGCCTCCGGGTGGGCCGCCAGGTAGGCGGCGGCCGTGGTGGCATCGAGGTCGATGCCCTCGTCCGCCAGCGCAGCAGCCTTGACGTGCGACACGGCGGGCTCGCCGGCCCGGTGGCAGCACAGGGCCGCATCCAGGCCGGCATCGGACGGCACCGCACCGAACACGAAGCGCACCGCATCGGCGGCCAGCGCGCCATGTTCCGGACGCCCCAGCAGGTAGCCGTCGCCGGCTTTCGCCAGCACGTCCTGGCCGAGCGCGATGGCGTCGAGCGTGCGTCCGGCGAACCGCACCTGCTGGGCCGGGTCTGCATGATTCGGCCAGCCCGGCGTCATTCCCAGGATGTCGCACAGTGCATCGGCGCCACTGGCCCCCATGCCGGTATCGAAACAGGCCAGCAGGCGGCAATCGCGCGTACACAGGTCGGAAGCGATGCGCGCCGCCAGCGCCGCCGGCGGATCGATCGCGATGCAGTGCCGGCCTTCGTCATCGAACAGCAGCCAGCCGCTGGCGCCGCCCGCCTCTGCCTGCTGCAGCCGCGCCGCCGAATGCGCCGCGGACTTGGCCTGTGCCAGTGCGCGGCCGCAGTGTGCGATACGCGCGCAGGCGTCCTCGATAAAGGCCTCGTCCGCCAGTGGGCCGAACGAGAGGCGCACGGCGGACTCGCTGCGCTCTACCGGCACGCCCATGGCATCCAGCACGTAGCTGGGCGCCGCCTTGGCGGCCGAACAGGCCGAGCCCGCGCTGACGCGCAGGCCGGCCGCGTCGAACAGGTCGAGCAGCTCCTTGCTGCCCAGGCCCGGCACCGAGAAATTCAGCGTGGTCGGCAGCGCGTGCTCGAACGGGGCGTTGAAACCCAGGCCAGGGAAGGCATCCACCAGGGCGGTGGCGAGGCGGCCGCGGTAGTCGCGCAGCTGGGCGTGGGTGCGGAAAGTGCCGCCTTCTTCCAGTGCGCCGAGCACCGCGCCGAGGGCGGCGATGCCGCCCATGTTTTCGGTGCCGGAACGCTGCCCCGCCTCCTGGCCGCCGCCGCACATCAGCGGCGTATAGGGGGCGCCTTCGCGCACATACAGCAGGCCGATGCCTTTCGGGGCATACAGCTTGTGGCCGGAGAACGGCGCGTAGTCGATGCGGGTGGCGTCGAGGTGCAAGGGCAGCTTGCCGAGCGCCTGCACGCAGTCGGCCATCCACAGCGCCGGACTGCCGGTTTCCTCCAGCACGCGCGCGATGCCGTCCAGGTCGGACACGACGCCGGTTTCGTTGTTGGCGGCCATGGTGCAGACAAACGCGGCGCGCGGCGCCAGTTCGCGCAACACGTCCAGGCGATGGCGGCCGTCGCCGTCGACCGGCAGCATCCGCAGTTCCAGCCCGGTGCCCAGCAGGCGGTTCCAGTGCGCCAGGCTCTCCGGCACGGCCTTGTGCTCGGTGGCGCCGACCAGCAGCAGGTTGCCGCAGGCTTCACCGCGCTCCCTCCGCTCGCGCACCGCGCACAGCGCCGACAGCACGGCGGTCTGGATGCCTTCGGTCGCGCCGCTGGTAAACATCACCCGCCCCTTGGAGGCGCCCAGCACGCGGCGTGCCCTGGCCCGGGTGGCGTCCAGCAGCGACCTGGCGCGCAGGCCGCAGGCATGGCTGCTGCTCGGGTTGCCGAAACAGGCCTGCATGGCGGCCGTTGCAGCCTCGATGGCTGAAGGCAGGACAGGCGACGTGGCATTGGCGTCGAGGTAAAGTTCAGTGTTCATGATGACAATTACAAAAAAGTAATTAGTTGCTTCGGATCGTGTTATCGTAAGTAAGTATGTTACGGAGCCGTGCCGGTAAGCGCATTCCATTTTGTTCGTTTTATCGCACGGAATTGGCATGTGCATTCTCGATATATCGACATAGTGAAAATGAACTCACTCGACAAGTTTGACTGCGCTATTCTTGCTGCATTACAGGCAGATGCCACCCTCTCCATTTCCGGCCTCAGCGAAAAGGTCGGCCTGTCCAGTACGCCGTGCTGGAAGCGCGTCAAGCGCCTCGAGGAAGAGGGTTACATCGAAAGCCGGGTCAGCATCGTCAACCGCGAGAAGGTGGGCCTGCCGGTGACGGTGTTCGTCAGCGTGCGCACCACCGAACACGACGAGAAATGGCTGGCGCGCTTCGCCGCGGCCGTCGTCGCGCTGCCGGAAGTGCTCGAGTTCCACCGCATGAGCGGCGACGTCGACTACCTGCTCAAGGTGGTCACCACCGACATCGCCGGCTACGACCGCTTCTACAAGAAGCTGATCAAGACCGCACGCCTGACCGGCGTGTCGTCGGCGTTCTCGATGGAGCAGATCAAGTGCAGCACGGCGCTGCCGCTGGAGCTGATTTCGCACGGCTTGCCTGCTTAACCCCTGGCGGGTTTCATGCGATGATGGCGTCCGTTAGAACACAACGGAGATACCCTGAATGCCATCCAAACTGCACCTGGCGCCGCTCGCGCTGGCACTGTTAGCCATCCACGCCGGCGCCGCCGAACAAGTCGTCAAGATCGGCGTCAGCGGCCCGCTGTCGGGCGCTAACGCCTTTGCCGGCAAGGACAACGAGAACGGCGTGCGCCTCGCCATCGAGGAACTCAACGCACAGAAGCTCCAGGTCGGCGGCAATACGCTGCGCTTCGAGCTGCAGTCCGAAGACGACCAGGGCGATCCGAAACAGGGCGTGAACGTGGCGCAGAAGTTCGCCGACGCCAAGGTGAAGTTCGTGCTCGGCCCCTACAACTCGGGCGTGGCCATCCCTGCTTCGCGCGTCTACAACGACAACGGCATCCTGATGTCGACCGTCGGCACCAATCCCAAGATTACCCAGTCAGGCTACCCGACGGTGTTCCGCATCGTCGCCAGCGACACGCAGGTGGGCGGCTCGGTGGCGGCCTATGCGGCCAAGGAGCTGAAGGTGAAGAACGTCGGCGTCATCGACGACCGCACTGCCTTCGGCCAGGGCATCGCGATGGAGTTCAAGCGCCAGGCGCAGACCAACGGTATCAAGGTCGCGGGCCACGAGTACACCACCGACAAGGCCACCGACTTCGCCGCCATCCTCACCTCGCTGAAGGCCAAGCGCGTGGACGCGGTCTTCTTCGGCGGCTATGCCCCGCAGGCTGCGCCGATGGCGCGCCAGATGAAGGCGCTCGGCCTGAACGTGCCGCTGCTGGGCGGCGACACCCTGTGCAGCCCCGAGATGGCCAAGCTCGGCGGCCCGGCCGTCGGCGAGAACGTGCGCTGCGCCCAGGCCGGCGCCATCGTCGCCAAGCAGCCGGGCGGCCCGGCATTCATCAGCGCCTACAAGGCCCGCTTCAAGCGCGACCCGGACGTCTACGCGCCCTCGTTCTACGACCAGACCAAATTCATCGCCCAGGCCATGAAATCGGCCAACTCGGTCGATGCCGCCAAGGTCGGCGCGGCCATGCACACCATCAGCTACCAGGGCGTGATCGGTACCTACGGCTATGACCCGAAGGGCAACCTGAAGAAGACCGCCGTCACGGTCTACACCTTCAAGAACGGCGCATTGACGCCGCTGGCCAGCTACTGATTCACAAGGAAACACCATGAATGCCATGTTCAAGCTCGCAGCCCTGGCTGCGGCGGCGCTGCTCGTGTGCGCGCCGGCCGCAGCGGCGCAGGCCGACAGCCCCAAACCCGCCGCCGCCGCGGCGACGCTGGAAAGCCGCCAGATCAACGCCCTGGCCGACGAATACTACGAATCGCTGGCGCGCTTCGAGCCGGTCTGGGCCACCGAGAACGGCGACAGCCGCTTCAACGACAAGCTGGGCCTGTCGATCTCGCCCAAGCTGCGCGCGCAGCAGTTCGCGCTGTACCGCAGCTATCTTGCGCGCCTGTCGACAATCCCGCGCGAACGCCTGGGCAGCCGCGACCAGACCAGCTACGACATCCTCAAGTTCGACCTGGACAGCGCACTGCGCCTGGCCGCCTTCCCCGAGCACCTGATCCCGATCGACCAGATGGTCAGCATGCCGGTGATCCTGGCGAACTACGCCGGCGGCCAGGGCGCCCAGCCCTTGAACACCCCACGCGACTACCGCGCCTACCTGAACCGCCTGGCGCAGCTGGTGCCGCACATCGACCAGTCGATCGCCAACATGCGCGAAGGGGTCAGGCGCGGCATCGTCCAGCCGCGCGAGCCGATGAAGTCCGCGCTACCGCAATTCAAGCAACTGGTGGCGGCCAAGACCACGGACAGCATCTTCTACACGCCGATCAGGAACATGCCGGCGTCGTTTACCAGGGCCGAGAAGCGCAGCCTGACCGACGCCTACCGCAAGACGATCGCCAACAAACTGAATCCGGCCCTGAAGCGCCTGTCGACCTACCTGGAAAAGGACTACCTGCCGAAAACGCGCACCAGCGCCGGCTGGGCCGCCCTGCCCGGCGGCGCCGCCTGGTATGCGGCGCGCGCGGCGGCGATGACCACGACCAATCTCACGCCGGAGCAGATCCACGAGATCGGCCTGAAGGAGGTGGCGCGCATCCAGGGCGAATACGCCGTGACCGGACCGAAGATGGGCTACACCGGCCCCGCCGCCGGCCTGCCGCGCTGGGTGTCGGAACAGCCGAAGTTCAAGCCCTTCACCTCCGACCAGCAGGTGATCGCCGTCTACCGCGACCTGGACGCCAGGGTGCGCGCCAAGCTGCCGGCCCTGTTCACCTTGATGCCGAAGGCGCCGCTCGACCTGCGCCTGGAGCCCGAACTGTCGCGCGCCACCGCCTCGGACCACTACACCCCGCCGGCTGCGGACGGCTCGCGTCCCGGCGTGTTCTGGTCGGTGGTGAACGATCCGAAGCTGTACGGCAGCACCGGCATGGTGACGCTTTACCTGCACGAAGGCCAGCCGGGCCACCATTTCCACATCGCGCTGGTGCAGGAGCTGGGCCTGCCGAACTTCCGCAAGTTCGGCGGCAACAACGCCTTTACCGAAGGCTGGGCGCTGTATGCAGAGACCCTGGGCAAGGAGATGGGCCTGTTCGAGAAGCCGGAAGACTATTTCGGCCACCTGAACGACGAGATGCTGCGCGCGGCGCGCCTGGTAGTGGATACCGGCCTGCATGCGAAAGGCTGGAGCCGCGCCAGGGCGATCCGGTATTTCCAGGACACACTGGGCTACTCGGAAGCCGAGGCGCGCGCGCAGATCGAGCGCTACATGGTGTGGCCGGGGCAGGCGCTGGGCTACAAGATCGGGTCGCTGAAGATCATGGAATTGCGCAAACGCGCCGAAGCGGCAATGGGCGCGAAGTTCAGCCTGCCGAAGTTCCACGAGATCGTGCTGGGGGAAGGCACGCTGCCGCTGGCGGTGCTGGAGGCGAAGGTGGATCGGTGGATTACCGCGAACAACTAATTCCGTGCTGAGCCTTGCCTGTCCACCCAGGCCGCACGGCGCAACCGCGCCTACCTTCGACATGGTCCTAGCTTGGCTAATTCAGGCATCAATCGACTCGGCGCGCGTCTGCTTTGATTCTGCTCGCTTGACGATCAACGATCACCAGGCCCAGAACCTTACTTTAATGCACCCCAACCAGACGCCAGTCTTGCGAAAAAACATCTACACTATTGATTCAAATCAACTCATGATGTAGCTGCATGGCATGGAGGATTGGTTCTGAAAGTTGCATTTTATGCAGGTATGCAGACTTAAAACGTTGCATATACGCATACAAATAATGCTTTCGATGGTGCGGGAGTGACTTTCTGGCACCCGTCAGTGTAGAGTAGTAAAAGCGATTTTTGTTGCGATACGGAAAGCATGTGATACTTTTGACAATCCCATGCTTTTCAGGGACAATGTACCGATCAGTTTACTTAAATATATAAAAAGCAACATTGTTGGGTAGTCGAGCTTGCCTTGAATACCTGCGCTAATCACAACGCACATAACCAGTAATAGCAGATGACCCTCAGGATACTCACCGTCTTCGGCACCCGGCCAGAGGCGATCAAAATGGTGTCGGTAGTGCGTGAACTTGCTGCCGCTCCCGACTTCGACGTCAAAGTCTGTGTCACCGCCCAGCACAGGTCCATGTTGGATCAGGTACTCGAGCTGTTTTCCATCAAGCCTGATTTCGATCTCGACATTATGACTCCCGGTCAGGACCTTTCCGACATCACCGGCAAAGTACTGACCGGAATGCGCACCGTGCTGCGCGAGTGGCGGCCGGATTATGTATTGGTGCATGGCGATACCACGACGACCATGGCGACCAGCCTGGCAGCGTATTACGAGCGCATCGCCGTCGGCCACGTGGAAGCCGGACTACGGACCGGGAATATATATTCCCCATGGCCAGAAGAAATCAACCGTAAGCTGACTGGGGCAATTGCCAAAGTGCATTTTGCACCGACTGAGCATGCAAAACAGAACTTGCTCAACGAAGGCGTTTCCGCACAAAATATTTGCGTCACTGGCAACACCGTCGTGGATGCCTTGCTGGATGTTGTCCGGCGCCTGGAGACCGACCCAGCGCTCCGGCGCCAGATGGAATCGCAGTTCAGTTTCCTCAACAGCAAGAAAAAACTGGTACTGGTGACTGGTCATCGCAGAGAAAACTTTGGTACAGGGTTTGAGAACATCTGCCGAGCGCTAGACGAAATCAGCCAGCTTGATGACGTAGAGGTTCTGTATCCGGTGCATTTGAATCCCAATGTGCAGGAACCGGTACAACGCATCCTGAAGGGCAATCCCAATATCCACCTGATCGATCCGGTCAGCTACCTGCCTTTCGTCTACCTGATGAACCGCGCCTCCATCCTGCTGACCGATTCCGGCGGCATCCAGGAAGAAGCGCCATCGCTGGGCAAACCGGTGCTGGTCATGCGCGATACCACCGAACGTCCCGAGGCCGTGGCCGCAGGCACCGTGCGCCTGGTCGGCACGTCCGTCCGTTCGATCGTCGACGGCACGCGCGTCCTGCTGACCGATCCCGCTGAATACACCCGAATGAGCAACGCCGCCAATCCCTATGGCGACGGTACTGCCGCTTTGCAAATCGTAAACTTTTTAAGAGAAAATCATGACCAGCTCGTTTGATACTATCGCAATGATTGGCTTGGGATACATTGGTCTCCCCACGGCTGCAATGTTTGCTTCTCGCAAGAAGAATGTTATCGGCGTCGACATCAACCAGCATGCGGTCGACACCATCAACAGCGGCCAGGCCCATATCGTCGAACCCGATCTGGACATGATCGTCAGCGCCGCGGTCAACCAGGGATATCTCAAGGCCACCACCACCGTGCAGCCTGCCGATGCCTTCCTGATTGCCGTGCCGACCCCATTCCGCGACAATCACGAGCCGGATATTACCTATGTCGAAGCCGCGGCGCGCTCGATCGCCCCGGTGCTGAAAAAAGGCGACTTGGTCATCCTTGAATCGACCTCGCCGGTCGGCACGACCGAGAAACTGGCGGAATGGCTGGCTGAAGAGCGCCCCGACCTGAAGATTCCCCAGGGTCCGGACGACGCCACCGATATCAACATCGCTTACTGCCCTGAGCGCGTGCTACCAGGCAAGGTCATTCACGAACTGGTCTCGAACGACCGCATCATCGGCGGCATCACCAAGGATTGCTCGGCACGCGCCATCGCGCTGTACCAGACCTTCGTGCAGGGCGAGTGCATCGAAACCAATTCGCGCACCGCGGAGATGTGCAAGCTGACCGAAAACTCCTTCCGCGACGTGAATATCGCGTTCGCGAACGAGCTGTCGATCATCTGCGGCAAGCTGGGCATCGACGTATGGGAACTGATCGCACTGGCCAACCGCCACCCGCGCGTCAACGTGCTGCGTCCGGGCCCGGGCGTGGGCGGACACTGCATTGCCGTGGACCCGTGGTTCATCGTGCACAGCGCGCCGGAAGAGGCAAAGCTGATCAAGGCCGCGCGCGAGGTCAACGACCACAAGCCGCACTGGGTGCTGGAAAGCGTCAAGCAGGAAATCGACCGCTTCGTCGCCGCCCATCCAGGCCGCCAGGAATCCGACGTCACCATCGCCTGCTTCGGCCTGGCATTCAAGCCGGACATCGACGATCTGCGCGAAAGCCCGGCACTGGACATCGTGGCGGCCATCACCGCGGCGCACAACTGCCGCGTCATCGTGGTCGAGCCGAACATCTCCGCGCTGCCGGCCAGCCTGGACAAGGGCGAGTTGCGCACGCCGCAGGATGCGCTGGCGCGCTCCCAGATCGCGGTCATGCTGGTCAACCACAAGCCGTTCCTGGCCCTGAAGCAGGAACTGTTCGCGGGTAAGGTCGTCGTCGACACCTGCGGCTACGCCAGCACCCGCCGCTGAGTGAAGAAGAACTGATATGCGCGTCCTCCACGTACTGGATCACTCGATACCACTGCATAGCGGCTACACCTTCCGTACCCGCTCGATCCTGCGCGAGCAACGTGCGATGGGTTGGGAAACCTTCCATGTCACCGGGTCCAAGCAAAATTCCGATAGCGCACTGGAAGAAACCGTGGACGGCCTGCATTTCTATCGTACGCCGGCCAGCGCGGGCTTCCTGGGCAAGCTGCCGGTACTGAACCAGAAACAGGTCATCGATGGCCTGGAGCGCCGCCTCGCGGAAATCATCCCGGCCATCCGCCCGGACGTGCTGCACGCGCACTCCCCGTCGCTGAACGCGATCGCCGCGCTTCGCGCCGGCAAGAAGTTCGGCATCCCGGTGGTATATGAAGTGCGCGCCTTCTGGGAAGACGCCGCGGTGGACCATGGAACGGCCACCGAGAACGGCCTGCGCTATCGCCTGACGCGGGCGCTGGAAAGCTACGCATTGAGGCGCGCCGATGCCGTGACCACGATCTGTGAAGGCCTGCGCCGCGATATCGTCGCGCGCGGCATCCCGGCTGACAAGATCACGGTGATCCCGAATGCCGTCGATATCGACAAGTTCGCCGTCGGCGGCGTGGCCGACCAGGACCTGAAGGCGAAACTGGGCCTGACGGACGCGCGCCTGATCGGCTTCATCGGTTCGTTCTATGCCTACGAGGGCCTGGACATCCTGCTGCGCGCGGTTCCCGCGCTGAGCGCCGAGCGGCCCGACCTGCGCGTGCTGCTGGTGGGTGGCGGCCCCGAAGACGCGCGCCTGCGCCAGATGGCAAAGGACCTGGGCATTGCCGACAAGGTCGTCTTTACCGGCCGCGTGCCGCACGACCAGGTGCAAAAATACTACGACCTGCTCGACGTGCTGGTGTATCCGCGCCTGTCGATGCGCCTGACCGATCTGGTCACGCCGCTCAAGCCGCTCGAAGCGATGGCCCAAGGCCGCGTGCTGGCCGCGTCCGATGTCGGCGGCCACCTCGAATTGATCGTGGACGGCAAGACCGGCGTGCTGTTCAAGGCGGACGATCCACGCGCGCTGGCCGACAAGGTCGGTGGACTGGTAGATGCCCGGACCGAGTGGCCGAAGCTCCGCGCCGCCGGCCGCGAGTACGTGGAAACCGAGCGCAACTGGAAAGCCAGCGTCAATCGTTACAGCGGAATCTACGGCCGCCTGACCGGGGCCGACGCTTCATGAAGATCCCTCGCCAGGGCCGGCGGCCGGCCCTGGCCTGAGGCCCCAGTCAGGCCAGCATGAAGACCGGATAGCGCCTCCACTCCGGCTCGCGATAGCGCTCGCAATTCGCGAAGATGAAGTCCAGCACCGCCTCCTGGTTCGACAGCAGCGCCGGATTCGCCTCCTTCCACGCAACGAACTTGACCGCCAGCGCCGGCTCGTCGTTGAGCAGTTCGGCGGCGTGGTCCTCGAACACGTAGTCCGAATACGCTTCTTTTTTCTCCAGCACGCTGTTGAAGAAACCCCAGCGGAAGAAGCTGTCGTGACCCAGCGGCTCGAGCGTTTCGACCGCGTAGCGCGCATTGTCCTGGTCGAGCGGCACGATGAAGTCGCCCGCACGCAGCGTTACCTGTCCGCGGCGCTTTTCCAGCACCACGTCGTCATGGAACATGTGGCCCTCGTAGGCATTCGGGCGCGAGGTCACGGACACGATGTGGTAATAGTCCACCTCTTCCACGCGATCGGCTTCCACGCGCTCCATGCGCACACCGTTCCACTGCAGGCGCTCGATCGCCTCACGCCACTGCTGCGGCACGACATAGGCGCGTGGCGCCCGCACGTGGATGTCGGCCGGGAAGCGGTTGTACCAGGCGATGTCGCGCTCCCACGGCTTGGTGCGGTCGTACCACAGGCGCGAATACGTCCCCAGCACGCTCGGTTTGTACCCGGCTTCGTAGCCCTTGAAGCGGAAGCTGTCCGGGTTGGTCTCGTCCATCGCCCAATGAATCGGCCACTCGCGGCGCGCGCCGCTGGCCTGCTTCGCCGCACGGCGCAGCGCCTGAATCCGATCCGCATGACGCACCGTGAAGTCGAGCGCAGTCTCCACCAGCGCACGCATCGACTCGTAGCGGTCCTTGAACGGCTTGAGCATGTGCGTCTCCGGCATGAAGCCGATCGTGTGATGCAGGGCCGCGTAGCCGGTCGAGAAGCGTGCGGTCTCGAGGAAGTCGGCGATGCCGTCGTCCGGGCTGTCCTTGACCGGGTTCACATACGGGCAGGTCGGCCAGCCGCGCGCTTCCATGCCGGCGTACATGGCCGGCAGCATGGTCGAACGCAGGAACTCGCCCAAGTCGCCGCCCAGCTTGTCCGGCTGGGTATGGATCAGGGTCATGGTGTAGCTGTAGTCGGCGCCGTTGGAGGTGTGCGTGTCCACCATGACGTCCGGGTCCCAGGCCGTGAACAGCCGGTTGAACACCTGCGCGGTCAGGCTGTCGCACTTGATGAAGTCGCGGTTCAGGTCGAGGTGGCGGCTCATGCCGCGGAAGCCGAACTGCTCCGGGCCGTCCTGGTTCACGCGCGAGGTGTCTGCGCGATTCAGGCTGCCGTCGACGTTGTACAGCGGGACGAACAGGAACACGGTCTGCTGCAGCCCCGCCAGGCGCTCGGGCTGGGTGCAGAAGTCGCGCACCAGCGCCATGCAGGCGTCCACGCCTTCCGGTTCGCCCGGGTGGATGCCGTTGTTGTTGAAGAAGACCGGGCGGCCGGCGGCCTTGATGGCCTCACGGTCGAACACGCCGTCGCTGCTCACCACGCCCGCGTGGATCGGCACGCCGGCGTCCGACACGCCCACCTGCTGGAAGCGCAGCACGTTCGGATGACGGCGCGCGAGCTCGTCGTACCAGGCGATGCAGTCGGCATGCGTGGTGGTCTGGTTGAGATTGCCCTTCTCGTAGGGCGTCAGCAGTTCAATGGACATAATGATTCGTAGTTGGGTTAAACCGTAGGAACAGGCAGGACGGTCGCCGGCGCATGCAGCGGCAGGGTGATCGCCAGCACCGTGCCGCCGCCCGGGCTGGAACGCACGTCCATTACCCCGTGCACGGCGTACACGCGCTCGCGCATGCCGATGATGCCGATGCCTTCCGAAGCGCTGGCCGGGTCGAAGCCGTTGCCGTCGTCCGCAACCACGATGCGCAGGGTCTGGGCGCCTTCGTCCAGCACCAGGCGCACCTGGGCCGACGTGGCCTGGGCGTGCTTCATGACGTTCGACAGCGCTTCCTGCACGATGCGGTAGGCGGAAATCGCCAGTTCGTTCGACAGGCGCGAAAAATCGCCCTCGCCGTGGAATTCGAAACCGCAGCCCGAGCTGCCGTCGTAGTGGCGCACCATCTCTTCCACCGCGCCGTGCAGTCCGAGCATGTCGAGCACCTCGGGGCGCAGGCGCCGCACCAGCCGGCGGCCGTTGGCGTACAGGTCGAGGGCCAGCTTGGTGATGGCCTGCGACTTGCGCCCGATCTCTTCGATCTCCGGGGTCGCTGCCACCTTGGCTGCCTTGGCGGCCAGCGCGCCGATGGCCTGGGCCTCGAGGCGCGCGGCGATCAGGGACGCGTTCAGTTCGTCGTGGATCTCGACCGCGATGCTCTTGCGCTCGTCCTCGATGATCGAGTTCACCTTCTGGATCAGCTTGCGCTTGTCGGCGTCGGCGCGCAGCGCCTCGTTGCGCGAGGCCAGCAGGTCGCGGGTGCGCTCGGCCACCTTGTTTTCCAGGTCGCGCTTGGATTCCTCCAGCGCCAGCGACATCTGGCCGATCGAGGCCTGCAGCTCGCCGACTTCGCCGCCGGTCTTGACCGGCAGGTGTACGCGGAAATCGCCGTTGCGGATGCGGCTCAGCGCGCCGATCGCCTCGCGCAGCGGCACCGTGAGCGAGCGCGCCAGCACCCATGCCATCACGCCGCTGGCAGCCAGCGCCAGTGCGGCCATGCCCACCTCGAAACGGAAGCGGCGGGTCTGCTTGGCCATCATGTTCGAGGGCGACATCGTGACCCGCACCCAGCCCACGATCTCGGTGGTGAGGGTGGGCGGGCGCAGGTCGCTCGAGGCCGAGACGTGCGGGGTGCCGTTGTCGGTGAACAGGTTGATCCACACCACCTGCTTCTTGATCGGCGCCTCGTAGTGGTGCGACTGGGCGTCGATGGCCGACTCGGAATCGACCCGCACGGCCTGGGTGCCGTCGGTGCCGGTCACCTCGATGCGGTAAATGCTGCTGTCGGACTGCACCAGGCCGTTGATGGTCAGGCGCAGGTCGGACAGGTTGCCGGAGATGACGTTGTATTCGCTGGTCTCGGCCAGCGCACGCGCCAGGGTGCGTCCGCGCTCGGCCAGTTCCTCGGCCACCTGGGCCCGGTGCGAATAATACGAGTACCACACGAAGGAGGTGAACAGGAAAGTCACCGGCAGCATGGTGATGAAGGCCATGCGCCGGCCGATGCTCCAGCCGCGCCAGAAACGCAGCGTCATGGCCGGGGCGCCAGTCGCGCGGTCGGGCGCGCAGGCAGTCGTGTAAACCTGCGCGCATTGTCGGTCACCCGCACGTCGAGCGAGCGCGCCACGCCTTCGTTGACCACGGTGCGGAAGTAACGCGGAAATTGCGGCGGCGGCAGGTCGCCGGTGATGACGAAGGCGGCCGCGATCTCGGCCACCTGGGTGTTGATGTCCTCGATCTCGGAATAGGTTGTGGCGAGCGCGCCGACCTTCACCATGTCGGCCGAGAAGCCGATCACGCCCTGCTTGCGGCGGTAGGTCGAGAGCAGGATGTTACGCACGTTCTCGGGGTTGTAGACGTCGCCGTCGGGCATCGCCAGCAGCACCTCGGCGCGCGTCATGCGGTTGAGCGTGTGGTTGATGTCGTCGCCCGGGGCGATCGATTGCACGTCGACCTCGGCTTCGAGCGCCGGGCGCAGGAAGGCGGTGTCGCCGCCGAGGATGGCGCCGACCCGCACCGGCCGGCCGTACAGCAAGGTGGCCAGGCGCAGCTGGTCGGCCGGCGCCGGCTCGGCATACACGGCGGTGATCAGGCCGGCGCGCGCGACCGGCGTCTTTTCGGTGAGCGCGCGCCACACCTGGCTCGAGGTGAAGGCCGAGATGATCACGCAGTCGCAGTTGCGCGCCACGGCGTCGCGCAGCGCAGCCGGGCCGATCGCCACGTACAGCATGCGGCGGCGCTGGCCCAGTTCGGTGCGGAAGGCGGCGAAGGTCGGCACCAGCCGCTTGTACAGGTCTTCGGCAATGCGGCGCGTGACCTCGCTGTCGTCGCCGGTGAGGATCTGGAAGCGAAAGCCGGTCACTTCCTCGTCCTTGGGCGCGCCGGCGCCGTCCGCCAATTGGGGAGCGCCTGCCTGCGCGGCGGCGGCGTGCGCCGGCGCGGCAAGGAACGCAAGCGCGGTAGCTGCCGCGCACAGGAAGCCCAGGTGACGCATCAAGACCTCAGGGCTCGATCAGGCCGTGCTTCACGGCCAGCAAGGTGATGTTGGCCTGGCGGTGCACGCCCAGCTTTTCCTTGATCGACTGGCTGATGTTGCTGATGGTCTTGGTCGACAGATCGAGTTTCTCGGCGATCTCGGCATTGGTCATGCCTTCGGCCATCAGCTTGAAGATCTCGAGTCCGCGCTCGTCCAGCTGCGACTGCGGCGTCACGTCGCCGCGCACCGCCATGCTGGCCAGGCGCGAGGCGATCTGCGGCAGGAAGTACAGCTTGCCGTCATGGGCATGGCGCACCGCCGTCACCAGGTCGGACGGATCGCAATCCTTGGTGACGAAGGCGTGTGCGCCCATGCGATAGGTTTCCTTGATCAGGCTGTCCTGGTCAAACTGGCTCAGGAAGATGATCTTGGCGCGCGGATCGTCCTTCAGGATGCTCTGCGCGGCATCCAGGCCGGTCAGCTCGGTGCCGAAGCGCATGTCGAGGATGACGACGTCGGGCTGCTGCGCCGCATACAGCGCCACCGCCTCGCTCGGGGTCTTGGCCTGCCCTACCACCTGCATGCCGGCCGCTTCGAGCGACATGGCGAAGCCGGTCATGACGATCGGATGGTCGTCCGCAAGCATCACGCGGATCGGTTTTTTCTGTTCGGACACCACTTTCACTCCTGTGTATCACCCGCCCATGCGGCGCACGTATTTGCACATTGTCGTTCGCTTACCAATCTCTGGCAGGACACTGTGCCAAGCGACAGAAAGCAAGCGGGTTGTACGAGGATTATTTCATACAACGGGCCGCGACGCGAGACCCCATCCATTCCCTCTTGTGCGCCAAGAAGACTGACAACCGGAAGCAAAATTACTACGAATTAGCTTTACACACTACCAAGCCCTAGCATATATTAATTCCATCAACTGTCGGATGCATATCTTTCCCTAGGCACTAATTCCTGCGATCCACTCGCCGGAACCAACAAGAAGAGGAGATCGCCATGCACTTCACGCAACTTAACGATGGAACCGGCGGCAAGGCGGGCAAGTTCGCCCTGGTCACCGGCCTGCACGTGCTGGTGGGGCTGGGGCTGATCAACACCCTGGATTCGAAGACCATCAGCCTGCCCAAGCTGATCGACGATGCCACGGTGTGGATCCAGCCTCAAACGCCACCACCGCCCCCGCCGCCGCAACCACCGCAGCCGCGGGTAGAGGCCGTCAAGCCGCCGATCGTGGTGCCGGCGCCGGAAATCGACATCCCGCCGCCTCCGGTGGAGCAACAGGTGCAGGCCACTACCGAAGCCCAGCCGACCGTCGAACAGGCCCTGCCCGCGACCGTCGAGGCGCCCCCGGCCGAACCGGCACCCGCCGCCAGCAGCGGCGCCGGCCAGATGGGCAGCGCGGTGCTGGCCAGCGCCGACGGCTGCGCCAAGCCGGACTACCCGGTGAGCGCGGCGCGCAACGGCGACACGGGCACTGTCACGCTGGCGCTGCTGGTCGGCCCTGACGGCCGCGTGCAGGATGCGCGGGTCCAGAAGTCGAGCGGCCACCGCGAACTGGACCGCGCCGCCGTGAACGCCCTGAGCCTGTGCCAGTTCAAGCCGGCCATGAACAACGGCGTCGCCCAGGCCGGATGGGGCCAGATCGCCTATGTCTGGACGCTCGACTAAGTCTTACCGTTTCCCTTTTCCACCCGCATTCCACCGCGGGTTTTTTTTCGCCCGCGGCACTGACAACAATACAAATAACGAGGAGAGACCCATGCTTACCGCTGGAATACCGACGGCGCCGTCGCGCGCCCTGCCTTGGGTTGCGCTTGCCGCCGCCGTGCTTGCGGTGCTGGCCTGGAGCGCCATCCGCGCGCCGGTACCCACGCAGACCGCGCCGCCGGCGCTGGACCGGATGATGCGGCACGTGTCGGCGCTGGCCGCGCAGCCGCGCCCGATCGCCACCGCCGCCAACGCCGGCGCGCGCGACTACATCCTCAAGCAGCTGCGCGGCATGGGCCTGCAGCCGCAGGTGCAGACCACCACGGTGCAGAAGTCCACCATCCGCTTCTGGGGCGGCACCGACGTGACGCTCGGCGTCGTGCACAACATCGTGCTGCGCCTGCCCGGTAGTGCGCCGGACCGCCAGCGCCGCCCGGCGCTGCTGCTGGCGGCACACTACGACAGCGGCCTGGCCACACTGGGCGCGGCGCGCGGCGCGGCGCAGGTGGCGGCGATGCTGGAGGTCGCGCGCAAGCTGCACGCCGGCCCGGCCCACCCCAACGATATCGTGATGCTGTTCGCCGACGGCGAGGAGGTCGGCGGCCTCGGCGCCAAGGGCTTCGCCGAGCAGCACCCGCTGGCGCTTCGAATCGGCCTGACGCTGAAGTTCGACGCCGCCGGCAGCGCCGGTCCGCTGGTGCTGTACGCCGCCAGCGGCGCGGGCGGGGGCGCGCTGGGAGGCTGGACAGGGGCGACGCCCAACATAGCCGGATCATCGCTGATGGCGCGCTTCTACAAGATGCTGCCGGACACACCGCGCATCGGTCCGCTGGCCGGCATCGATGCCCCGGTCCTGCTGTTCGTGAACACCGGCCATCGTTTCGACGGCGCCCGCACCCTGGATTCCGTGGAACGGCTCGACCCGGCCATGCTGGCCCACCTGGGCGACACCATGCTGCGCCTGGCGCGCCACTTCGGGGCGGAATCGCTCACCCGCGGCACGCGCCAGCCGCGCGCGTATTTCGCCCTGCCGCTGGCTGGCAACGTCCAGCATTCGGCCATCCTGTGCTGGAGCCTGGCGGCGCTGGCCGGCCTGCTGCTGGTGCGCGGCTACCGGCGGGCGCTGGGCGAGACCGGCACCACCGTGGCGCCGCTGGTGCAGGGCTTCTTCGGCATGGCGCTGATCTTGCTGGCGGCGCGGATGCTGCTGTGGGAGCGGCGCGCCGAACTGGGCGCGCTGGCGCTGGCGCAGGCGCAGGACGCCAGCCAGGCGGTGGTGTTCCTGGTGGCCGGGGGCTGCCTGTTCACGGGTGCGCTCTATTTGCTGCGCAGGTTCACGGGCGCACACGCCGTGTTCCTGGGGGCGATGGCCTGGCTTGGCATCGCGCTGCTGCTCGCCCTGTTGTCGGCGCCCGAGGCAGCCTGGCTGCTGGCCTGGCCGCTGGCCGCCGCGCTGGTGGCCTATACCTTGTTGCAAACGCCGCGGCCCTTCGCGCTGCGCCTGCTGATCCTGGGTGCCGGCCTGCTCCCTGCGCCGCTGCTGTTCGTGCCGGCCCTGCGCGACGCCTGGACCCTTGCTCCGCAAGGCCTGTACGTGCTGGCGGTGGTCATGGCGCTCATGCTGCTGTGCTTTGCCAGCCTGTTCCTGCTGCTGCCGCTGGGGCGCCTGGTGGGCGTCGGGGTGGCGGCCTCGCTGGCCGCCTGCATGGCGCTGCCGGGCCAGGCTTCCGCTCCGGCCCCGCAGGAGCGACCCGGCCTCGAGCCGAACCGGCTGGTCTATTTCAAGGACATGAACAGCTGGCGCGCCTACTGGCTGCTGCCGCCGCAGCCATTGGACAGCTGGTCGAAGCAGCTCTTTCCCACGCTGGACAAGCCCGCGATCTACGTCGACGTGTTCGGCTGGCACAGTCCGCGCCAGTGGTTCTCGATCGCGCCGCGCGATGACGGCATCGCCTTCCCGGAAGCCTATATGCTCAGGAACCCGGCGCTGGCCCTGCCCTCGCTGAACCCTCCGCTGCGGCGGGTAGAGTTCACGCTGCGCTCGAAGAACCGGGCGCCGCACGTCAAGATGTGGGTGGCCGGCACCAAGCCGCACCGCTCCACCCTGAACGGACGCGTTTTGACGTCGAAGGAAAGCCCGTGGTCGCTGTCGCTGTACGGCATGGAAGACCGGGTGCTGCGCTTCACGATCGACGCCCCGGCGGACGACGTGCTGGCGGTGATGGTCCACGAACGCATGCCCGGCCTGCCGGAGCACCTGCTGCCGCCCGGCGCGCCGCCGCGCATGCCGGGAACGGGGATGACGGTGTCGGCGGATGTGTTGCGGTTTTACTGAGCGCTTGGCATACAATGGTCGGCGCACGCCGTGCACTACCCAATCAACCCAAGCAGCAGGAAGCCATGCACAAGATCGTCTCCTCCGTTGTCCTTACCGCCCTCGCAAGCAGCCTGGCACTGGCCTACCCGGCCATCGCCGCCGGCGCTGCCGACACGCCGCAGCCAGCACAGGCTACAGCCGTCAAGGAAGCGCCGCTGCGCGCCCACCTCGCCTTCCTGTCGTCCGATGCCGTCGAAGGCCGCGGCACCGGCCAGCGCGGCGGCGAACTGACCGTCACCTATCTCGAAACCCAGGCCGCCGCGGCCGGGCTGCTGCCGGCCAATAACGGCAGCTTCCGCCAGCCGGTCAAGATCGCCGGCGTGCGCTCGCTGCCGCAGAAGAGCAACATCGCCCTGGTCGCCGGCGGCAAGAAGCTGCCGCTGCAGTTCGGCGCCGACTGGGTCTGGGGTCCGGGCGATGCGAAGGCCGACCACAACCTGGATTCGGAGCTGGTCTTCGTCGGCTATGGCATCAATGCGCCGGAAGAAGGCTGGGACGATTTCAAGGGCCTGGACGTCAAGGGCAAGGTGCTGGTGATGATGGTGAACGATCCGAAGCCGACCGCCGCGGAGCCGAAGCGCTTCAACGGCGACGGCCTGACCTACTACGGCCGCTGGACCTATAAACTGGAAGAAGCGGCGCGCCAGGGCGCGGCCGGGGTCCTGCTGATCCACACCGACGCTTCGGCCTCGTACGGCTGGAGCGTGGTGCAGAACAGCTGGGCCAATGCCGAGCGCTTCCAGCTGGCCGAGGGCAAGCTGGGCACCGGCCTGCAGGGCTGGATGACCGACGCCACCGCGCGCAAGCTGTTCGCCGCCGGCGGCCAGGACCTCGACAAGCTGCGCGCCGCGGCCGAAGACAAAGGCTTCAAGCCGGTGGCACTGAAAGCCCGCGTCAAGGGCCAGGCGCGCGCCGAGGTGCGCACGCTGAACGAATTCAACGTGGCCGGCATCGTGCCGGGCACCGATCCGGCGCTCAAGGACGAGCTGGTGGTGTACAGCGCGCACTGGGACCACATGGGCAAGCAGGGCAGCAGCGGCGACACCATCTTCAACGGCGCGGTCGACAATGCCTCCGGCACCGCCGCCCTGCTGGCGATGGCGCAGGAAGCGGTGCGCAACCCGGCCAAGCGCAGCCAGATGTTCCTGTGGGTGGCTGCCGAAGAACAGGGCCTGCTGGGCAGCGCGGCCTATGCCGCCAAGCCGCTATGGCCGATCGAGAAGACCGTCGCCAACCTGAACCTGGACAGCCTGAACTTCGTCGGCCTGGTCAAGGACGTGAATACCCCGGGCAGCGAGCGCACCGACCTGGGCGAGATGGCAGCCGCCACCGCGCAAAGCATGGGCCTGAGCATTGCCCCGGCCAAGCCTGACCTGGGCGGCGGCTACTTCCGCAGCGACCACTTCAGCTTCGCCAAGGCCGGCGTGCCGGCATTCTCGGTGGGCGCGGGCCACGGCTGGGTGAAGGATGTGGAGGCCAGCAACGCCAAGCAGAAGGCCTACCGCGAGCGCTACCACCAGGTGAGCGACGAATACGATCCGGCCTGGGATCTGGCGGGCATGGTGCAGCAGGCGCAGTTCACGCTGAACCTGGGCCGCATGGTGGCCGATTCGCCGAAGGCGCCGGCATGGAAGGCGGGCGATCCGTTCGGCAAGGCGCGTACGGCCGCCAAGTAAGCAGTTGCAGGGCGCACGGTCGCCGTGCGCTGCGTTCTTACATCAGGCAGAAATCGACCGGCACCAAAGGCGGCGGGATGTCGTCGTCTTCCAGCGCGGTGCGCAGGTCGATCTCGATCGCGCGGCAGATGGCGTCCAGCGGCAGGTCGTTGGGCTCCATGCCGAACGGCTCCTCGAGCTCGTCTCCCAGCGCATCGAGGCCGAAGAAGGTGTAGGCCACGATCGCCACCACCACCGGCGTCATGAAGCCGATCGTGTCGACCAGGCCGAAGGGCAGCAGGAAGCAGTACATGTAGGCAGTGCGGTGCAGCAGCACCGAGTACGAGAACGGGATCGGCGTGTTCCTGATGCGTTCGCACGCGGCGCCGGCGGCCGTCATCGCGGACAAGGTGGCGTCGATGTTGGCGGCCAGGCAGGCGTCGATGCGGCCATCCTTCACGCACTGGCCGAGGTCCTGGCCCATCTGCCGCATCAGGTAGTCGGGCTTGTTGTGCTGCCGCTGCATGCGCTCGAACTCGCATGGTGCCAGCAAGTTGCCCAGCACCGGGTCGCCTGGCCGGTTGCGCAGCTGGTCACGCAGGCTGCAGCAGAAAGCGAGGCCGCGCAAGACCATGCGTACCCGCACGTCGTGCATGCCGTTGCGGGCCAGCGCCGGCCCGTCGCCCGCGATGAGGCCCGTGCACTGGCGCGCCAGGCTGCGGCTGCGCAGCACCAGTTCGCCCCATTGCTTGCGCCCTTCCCAGAAGCGGTCGTAGGCCGAATTGTTGCGGAAACCGAGGAAGATCGCGATCGGCAGGCCGATCAGGGTGAAGGGAATGGCGGTCACCGTGATCTTCAGGCCGCCGAGCACCCCATGCGTCCAGGTGACCAGGATGGCGATCGCCACGTTGACCGCAAGGGTGGGCAGGATGCGCGGCAGGACCGAGCCGCGCAGCAGCAGGAACAGCTTGAGGCCGGACGGCCTGTCTCGGATAATCACGATCGATGTCGCTGATATGTTCGCAAGTTAATCACGAACATCTTAGCGCGAACTGTGTGAGCTGTGCCATATCCCGAACCCGAGCATGGCCCCTGCCCTGCCCTGCCCTGGCTTACTTGCGGCGGCGCCGCGTCCAGCCCATCATGGCCAGGCCGGCGCCCAGCAGGCCGTAGGTCGCCGGCTCGCTGACGTCGGTGGACGGCGGCGCCAGCACCTTCACCTCATCGGCGCTCAGCGCCGTGCTGTAGATGCGGATGTAGTCGACGGCGCCAGGATTTGCCTCGTTGCCGTTTCCGCCATTATTGTCGCGGAAGAACCAGGCGACGTTCTGGCCGAAATCGGTGATGTTGTTGGGGTCCGAGACGCTCAGCACCAGTTCGCCGTTCTGGTACACCTTGAACATCTTTGCAGCGTCACGGGTAAGCGTGACGCGGCTGTCCACGTTCGCCGTGAGATAGCCGTTGCTGCCGGTGACCGGACCAGTGGAGCCGAAGACGCGGAAGATGTGGTTCTGCGCGTAGAAACCGTTATCGCCGACCAGGTTCGTGAAATTGAGGATCCGGCCGTAGTTGCCGAAGCTGTCGAAGTGGAACGCCATGTCGATGGTGTACTCGCCGCCCAGTTGCGCATCGAGGCGCAGTCCCTCGTTGGCGTCGAAGACGTAGGCGCTGGCGGTGAGCTGGCCATCGCCCTGCAGCGTTGCCGTTCCTACTGAATCGTTCAGTGAGCCATCCAGGTTGAATTGGTGGATCAGCGCCGCATGGCTGCTTGATGCCGCGCACAGCAATGCCGCCGCGATCAGGGAGTGAAATTTCATTTCGTTTTAACCCTATAATTGAAATTTTATTTCATCCCTGACCGTGCCAGGGATGGCTTACTGAATGACGCCGCAGGCCATCCGCCCGCCCCCGCCGCCGAGCGGCGCCGGGTGGTCGGCGTGGTTGTCGCCGCCCGCGTGGACCATCAATGCCTTGCCTTTGACGTCCGCCAGCTTCAGGCGCGGCGCCAGCACCGGGTTGGTGGCGGCGCCCTTGTCGTCGACCGTCAGGGCCGGCAGGTCGCCGAGGTGGCCATCGCCCCAGGGCAGACCGTGCTTGGCGGTCTTGGCCGGGTCGAGGTGGCCGCCGGCGGCGCCCGCGGGCACCGTCTTGCCGTCCTTCTGGTTCGGTCCGCAGCTGCCGTTTTCATGCACGTGGAAACCATGCAAGCCGGCCGGCAGCCCCTTCAATTCCGGGGTGAACACGAGTCCGTAACGCGTTTCGCTGATGGTCACGGTGCCGATCCCCTGGCCCTCTCCCTTCTCGGTCGCCATCTTCATGGTGACCTTCATGTCGGCAGCATTGGCAAGAGCACAGGTAGCGCCCAGCGCGACAGCGCACATCCATCGAATGTTCATACAAACCTCCTTGGGAACGGTTGAGATAATAGACAGCCAGGCAAGTGTATTCCATCCCCCTTGGTGGGGGATGTTCAGGAGAACACGCGCGCGAACGCAGCTTACATGCGCGAGATGGCGGGACGCAGGATGGCCAGCAGGCCGGCTTCGGACGTACAGCCGAACTTCTCGTAGACCGCCTTCACGCAGTCGCGCAGCACGGCGTCGCTGACGTCCATGCGGCTCCGGGCAGCGTCGCGGCCGCCGCCCAGGCCCATCCAGAACGCCACTTCCATCTGCTGCGGCGACAGCTCGACGCTGCCGAGCGCGCGCCAGATCCGCAGCGGCATGGGGACCACGAATTTCAAAAAGATGCCGACGGTGCGGCTGTGGATGGCATCGTAGGAACCGGCGCTCATCCACTGCGCACGCGCTTCCAGCACGCCGCCGGCCAGCTCCAGCGTGCCCGCCGGCAGGCGCCAGGGATAGCGCTCGCCGTACACCACCGATTCCACCAGGCGCAGGCAGAACGGCGGCAGCGTGCGGCGGTCGAACACCTGCTGCTCCTGCGAAGCCAGCTGGCCGAGCAGCGCGCCGGCCGAATCGCTCAGGAACAGGATGTCGCCACCGGTCGTGGCCAGCAGCATGGCCTCGTCCTCGATCACGCCACTCAGGCCGTTGCCGGCCGTGACCGCGTTGCGCATCGCGTGGTCGAAATAATTGGCGACGCGCCCCAGGTCTTCCTCGTCATCAAGGTCGAAGGGCGGGCCCTCGTCGCGCAGCAGGGTCAGGGTGCCGAACGGGTTCGATGCCGGGCCGAGGCGCACTTCGAGCACGTGGGCCGCACGCGCCCGCGCTTCACTCGGGGCCACACCGAAGTCGACCGAATCGCCATAGAAGTAGCCGTTCGGCGGCGGCAGCACGCCCAGCACGTTGGCTTCCTGCACGTCTTCCGGCGCGCGCGCGGCGAGCAGGAACAGCTGGGACGCGCTGTTGGGAATCAGCTCGCGCACCAGCTCCAGTGCATCGGGAATGAGGGTCATCAGGTGCAGGCCGCCGGAACACAGGATTCGCAGGCGCGCCCACTGGCGGCTGTTCTTTTTACGGGACACGGCTTGGTACGGATGATGTCGGGGATTTAACAATAGTGCTGACTAATAGAAATAAAGTCAAGACAACGAGAATTTCAGCTGACGCCGGCAATATCCGCTTCTTTTGGCCTGTTCGCCGCCGGCTGGCACTGCGGCAGCCTGGCCAGGATATCGGCCAGGGCACGGAATTCCACCGGTTTCACCAGATGGTGGTCGAAACCGGCCTGCTTCGACAGGTCGCGGTCGCGCGCCTGGCCGTAGCCGGTGAGCGCGATGAAGCTGGCGTCCGGGTGCTCGCGGCGCAGGCGGCGCGCGAGTTCGTAGCCGGTCATGTCGGGCAGGCCGATGTCGAGGATGAAGGCGTGGGTGTGAAGGATCTCGCTGGAGGCGAGCGTGCGCATGGCGCCGTCGAACACGTGGACGGTGTGACCCTGCTCGCGCAGCAGCACCGCCAGCGACTGAGCCGCGTCGACGTTGTCGTCGACGATGGTGAGCGTGCATGGCGCCACCGGACGCGTATTCGCTTTTGGAAGCAGCGCCGCAGGGGCCGTGCGTCCTTCGGTTTCGGAAGCCTCGGTTGCCAGCGGCAGCAGCACCGACACCGACGCCCCCAGATTCGGTCCGTCGCTGTGCGCCTCGACCTGGCCGCCGTGCATCTGGACGATGGTCTTCACCAGCGCCAGGCCGATGCCGAGGCCGCCCTGCGAGCGGTCCGGCGTGCGCTCTGCCTGGGTGAACAGGTCGAACACGTGCGGCAGCAGCTTGGCGTCCATGCCGGCGCCGTTGTCGATGACGCTCAAGCGCGCCTGTTCGGGGCCGGCCTCGAGCCGCAGGGTGATCCGCCCGCCGGCCGGCGTGTACTTGGCCGCGTTGTTCAGCAGGTTGACCAGCACCTGCACCAGGCGCGTGCGGTCGCCGACGACCTCTACCTTCCGCAACGGCGCTTCCACGCTCAAGAGGTGGTTCTTGGCCTCGATGTGCGGGCGCGCCTGCTCCACGGCGGCGCGCAGCACGGCGTTCAGCTCGAGCGTTTCGGTGTCGAGTTTTACCAGGCCGCGGGTGACGCGCGAGACGTCCAGCAGGTCGTCCACCAGTTCGGTCATGTGGCGCACCTGGCGCGAGATGATGCTGCTGGCCTTGAGCCGCAGGTTCTCGTCCACCGTGGGCATGCGCAGCAGCTGGGCCGCATTGGTGATGGGGGCCAGCGGATTGCGCAGCTCGTGCGCCAGCATGGCCAGGAACTCGTCCTTCATCTTGCTATGGCGCTCGGCCTCGGCGCGGGCGGCGCGCTCGCTGGCCAGGATGCCGTCGCGCTCCTTCGCCGCACGTTGCGCCAGGTCGTAGAGGCGTGCATTGTCGATCGCCACCGCGGCCTGCGCCACGAAGCCGGAGATGAGCTGCTCGGTGCGCTCGTCGAACATCTTCGGCTGCGAATGACCGAAGAACAGGCCGCCCAGCACCTCGCCCGAGCGCGAGCTGACCGCGGCGGCGAGATAGCTGCGCACCGGCAGGTGCCCCTTCGGCATGCCGTGGTGCGGGCCCATGCGGCCGTAGCGCGGATCCTTGGTGATGTCGTCGCTGCGGATCGGCGCGCCGCCGTTGAAGGTGGGCGCGAAGATCGCGGTCGGACGCGGATGGCCGAAGTTCTCGAAGGCTTCGCGCGGGGCGCCGGAGAGCGTGTACAGCAGGTAGGCGTCGCCGTTGGCGTCCTGGCCGTTGTAGAAGAAGGCGCCGAATTCGGCGCCGGTCAGCGCGGTGGCGGCGTCGGTGAGCGACTGCAGCAGGGTGTCGATGTCGAGCGTGGACGCGAGCACGCTGCCGGCGCGGTTGAGCAGTTCGAGCATGCGCGTCTCTTCGCGCAGCGCTTCCTCGGCGCGGATGCGGCGCAGCGCTTCCCAGGTGCGGCGCGCCAGGTCTTCGGCCAGGGTGCGCTCATCAACGGTCCAGCGGTAGGGATGGTCCTTGTACAGGAAGCCGGCGCCATGCAGGCGGTCGCCGTCCTTGAGCGGGATGACCACCACCGAATGAATGCCGAGCATCAGGCAGGGCTTGGCCACCGCCGCGCATTCGGGGTCGGTCGAGACGTCGTCGATGCAGATCGTGATGCCGGCACGCAGCGCATCGAGCTGCGCCGGCGACAGCATGTCGACCGGCAGCGTACCCTGCGCACCGCCGGTCTCGACACCGTCCTTCCACTCTTCTTTCACAGTAAAGGTGCGCTTCTGCTCATCCAGCTCGACGTAGGCGACGTTGGAGCCGGTGAAGTACTCGCTGGTGAGGTGGATGGTCGCCTTCAGCATCGGGCCGAATTCGGTCTCGCGGCGCAGCGTGTCGGCCAGCTTGAGCTGGTAGGCCTGGCGCCGCTCGCCCAGCACGGCCTTCGTAGTTTCGACGCAGGTGGCCAGCAGGCCCTCGGCACGGCCGGTGTCGCCGTACACGGGGCTGTACGAATGGCTGAAGTAGCAGGTTTCGGGGTAGCCGTTGCGGTGCAGCGTGATCTGGAATTCGTCGTCGCCCAGCGGCGTGCCCTGGTACACCTGCTCCCACAGGGGCGCGAGCGTGGGCCAGGCTTCGGGCCAGGTGACGCGGGTGTCGTTGCCCAACGCGCCCTCGAGCTTGGTGCCGAGAATGGGAATGTAGGCGTCGTTGAAGAACTGGACGTATGAGTCGCCCCAGGCGAGATAGGCCGGCATGCGCAGGTCGAGCACGGTGCGCACGACCTGTTTCAGGCTGTGCGGCCAGTCCGCCACCGGGCCGACGGCCGTGGTCTCCCAGGGAAAGGCGCGCATGCGGCGCTCCATCTCCGACATGGTGGTGGAGGCGCTCGGGGCGTCCAGGGTCGCGTCAAAGGGCCAAGGCATGGTGCTCGCGGGGCAGGAAATATGGATAAACAGCTAACTCAGCTGCGAATCATAGCAGTCATTACGCGGGATGCGTGTTCGGATGCGTGACGTGCGCAACAGACCGGTCATCCGCGCTTCAATGCCAGCAGGGAGCGCAACTGCGCGACATCGATCGGTTTGGTCAGGTGGTGGTCGAAGCCGGCGTCGAACGCCAGCTGGCGGTCCTTTTCCTGGCCCCAGCCGGTGGTGGCGACCAGGGTCATGCGCGCCCCCGCCTCGGTCGCACGCAGGCGCCGCGCCAGTTCGTAGCCGGTCATGTCGGGCAAGCCGATATCCAGCAGCGCGACCTGCGGCCTGGAAGCGGCAGCCATGTCCAGCGCGGCGCTGGCGCTGTGCGCCGCCTGCACCTGGCAGCCGACGTGCTCCAGCGCCATCGCCAGCATCTGCGCGGCATCTTCGTTATCGTCGACCACCAGGATGCGCAGGCCGCTCGGGATCGCCTCGTCCGACGGCCCGGCCGGCCGGCAAACCGTTCCCTCCGCCAGCGGCAGGCGCAGCGAGAACCGGCTACCCATGCCCGGACCCGCGCTGTCGGCGGCCACCGTGCCGCCATGGAGTGCGACGATGCCGCGCACCAGGGCCAGGCCGATGCCCAGGCCGCCCTTGGCACGCACCAAAGCCGGCTCCAGCTGGGAGAACATGTCGAACACGCTCCCCAAGGCATCCGCCGGGATGCCGATGCCGTTGTCGCACACCCGGATCTCGGCATGGCCGCCCTCGCACAGCAGCGCGAGCTCGACCTCGCCGCCATCCGGCGTGTACTTGGCGGCGTTGGTCAAGAGGTTGAGCACGACCTGCAGCAGCCGCGTAGCGTCGCCGTTGACGATGACGGGCGCCGGCGCCACCGCCAGGTGCAGCGTATGGCGCGCCGCGGCCATGAGCGCCGCGACATCCTGGGCGGCGCTGTGCACCAGCGCGCTGAGCTCCACCGGCTCGCGGCGCAGCTGCATGCGTCCCTGCGTGATGCGCGACACTTCCATCAAGTCGTCCACCAGCCGGGTCAGGTGGCGCAGCTGCCGGTCGAATGCCGACAGGAGCCGCTCGTCCGCCAGGCCCTGGAACTTCATCGTCAGGATGTCGAGCGCGCTGCGCATCGGCGCCAGCGGATTGCGCAGTTCGTGCGACAGCGTCGCCAGGAACTCGTCCTTGCGGCGGTCCGCCGCGGACAGCTGGTGATTCAGCGCCTGCAGCTGCGCCTCGGCTCCGTGGCGCGCTTCCAATGCCGCCTCCGCAGCCTTGCGTGCGGCCAGCAGCTCGCGCTCGTACTGGCGCCGGTCGGACGCCTTGAACAGCGCCCAGTGGTCATGGGTGCCGGCGCCGTCCTGCAGGCGCAGGATGTTGACCAGCATCGGCAGGCGCTCGCCCTGCCGGTTGCGCAGGTCGATCTGGACTTCGGCCACCGAGCCCTGGACCTGCAGGATCGGCAGGCAATGGGTGTGATAGAACAGGCGGGCGCCGACCGGCAGCAGCTCGAGCATGCGCAGCTTGCCCACCAGCTCGCCCGCTTCAAAGCCGAGCCAGCGCAAGGCGGTGGCATTGGCTTTCAGGATCAGGCCATTCGTGTCGGTGAGTACCAGCGCACAGGCGGCGCTCTCGAACAGCAGCTCGCTCGACGGGAGCGCGATATTCTCGCACCCCGCCCCGGCCTCAGCGCAGGGTAGCGGCGAGGAAGGCGTCGATGGCACGTGAACTCTCGGTGGGCGCGCTCATGTGCGGGCAGTGGCCGACGTTCTCGATCACATGGAGGGTGCTCTTCGGTAGATGACGGTGGAGATAATCGCCCACGCTGCGCGGCGCGATCAGGTCATCGCTGCATTGCAGGATGAGTGCCGGCACCGTCGACAGCGGCACGTCGGCGCGGTGATCGGACAGGAAGGTCACGCGCGCGAAGTGCTTCGCGATCTCCGGGTTGTTGCGGCAGAAACTGTTCGTCAGCTCCTCGCCCAACTCGGGCTTGTTCGGTGCGCCCATGATGACCGGCGCCATGCTGCTGGACCAGCCGAGGTAGTTGGCCTCGAGCGTCTCGAGGAGTTCGTCGATGTCGTCGCGGTTGAAGCCGCCGAGGTAGTCGCCGTCGTTGATGTAGCACGGCGATGGCCCGACCATGACCTGGGCCACGAAGCGCTCCGGCGCCTTGATGCTGGCGAGCAGGCCGATCATGGTGCTGACGGAATGGCCGACGAACACGACCGGGCCGGTAGCGCACTCGTCGAGGATCTCGAGCAGGTCGTCGGCGTAGCCGTGCAGCGTGCCGTATTTGCTGCGGTCGTAGGCGCTGAGGTCGGAACCGCCGCTGCCGACCAAGTCGAAGGTGATCGTGCGGAAGCGTTCGCTGAAGGCGGGCGCCATGAATCGCCACATGGTCTGGTCGCAGCCGAAGCCGTGGGCGAAGACCATGGTCGCAGCGCCGCTGCCGGCGATCTGGACGTTATTTCGGGTGATGACGGACATGGGCTTTACCGAGAAGGGGAAACGATGACAGGACAAGCAAAGGCGATTGTACTGGGAAAGGGATGAGTGCGGTCACACGCGAGATGATCATTCGACCATAAAAAAACGGCACCCCGCAGGGTACCGTCTTCATTTTCCGCTAGCTACAGCGATTACTCGCCATCCCCATGATGCTGCTCCGCCGGAGCTGCAGCATTCTGCTGGTCTTCCATCGCCTGCAGTTCGGCAGCCATGTTGGCCTTCTCCTGCTGCAGCAGTGCCTGGCGCTCTTCCGCCTCCCACACTTCCTTCTCTTTACGAGCGCGGTGGAATGCCAGGCCGGTACCGCCTGGGATCAGGCGGCCGACGATGACGTTTTCCTTCAGGCCGCGCAGACCGTCGCGCTTGCCCATGATCGCCGCTTCGGTCAGCACGCGGGTTGTTTCCTGGAACGATGCGGCCGAGATGAACGAATCGGTCGACAGCGATGCCTTGGTAATACCCAGCAGTACGTTCTCGTAGGTTGCCGGCAGCTTGCCGGCGGCGTTCATGCGGTCGTTCTCTTCCAGCAGTTCCGAACGCTCCACCTGCTCGCCGACGATGTAGTCGGTGTCGCCGGCTTCGACGATCTGTACGCGGCGCAGCATCTGGCGAACGATCACCTCGATGTGCTTGTCGTTGATCTTCACGCCCTGCAGACGGTACACGTCCTGCACTTCGTCGACGATGTAACGTGCCAGCGCTTCGATACCCAGCAGGCGCAGGATGTCCTGCGGATCGGCCGGACCATCGACGATCATCTCGCCCTTGTTCACGACTTGACCATCATGGACCAGAACCTGCTTGTCCTTGGTGATCAGGAACTCGTGCTTGTTGCCGTCCATGTCGGTGATTTCCAGGCGCTGCTTGCCCTTGGTCTCTTTACCGAACGCGACGGTACCGGTGACTTCCGCCAGCATGCCGGCGTCTTTCGGCGAACGTGCTTCGAACAGTTCGGCAACGCGCGGCAGACCACCGGTAATGTCACGGGTCTTCTGCGATTCGGTCGGGATACGTGCCAGCACTTCACCCACCGTTGCCTGCTGGCCGTCCTTGACCATGATCAGCGCGCCGACCTGGAAGCCGATCGTCACGGCGTGCTCGGTGCCGGCGATCTTCACTTCCTGGCCTTCTTCGTTCAGCAGCTTGACCTGCGGACGCAGGACCTTGCCCGAACCGCGGCGCTTCGGATCGATTGCCACCAGGGTCGACAGGCCGGTCACTTCGTCCACCTGGCGAGCGACGGTGACGCCCTCTTCCACGTTTTCGAACTTGATGGTACCTGCGTACTCGGTGATGATCGGACGGGTCAGCGGATCCCAGGTCGCCAGGGCGATACCGGCCTTCACGACCTGGCCATCCTTGACGATCAGGGTCGCGCCGTACGGCACCTTGTGACGCTCGCGCTCACGGCCGTGGTCATCGGTGATCAGGACTTCGCCCGAACGCGAGATGACGATCTGCGAACCCTTGCCGTTGGTGACGTAACGCATGGTCGCGGTGAAGCGGACCGTGCCGTTTGACTTGGCTTCGACCGACGATGCCACCGCTGCACGCGATGCCGCACCACCGATGTGGAAGGTACGCATGGTCAGCTGGGTACCCGGCTCACCGATCGACTGTGCCGCCACGACGCCGACTGCTTCGCCGCTGTTTACCAGCATGCCGCGGCCGAGGTCACGGCCGTAGCACATCGCGCACAGGCCGAAGCGGGTGTCGCAGTTCAGCGGGGTGCGGACCTTCACTTCGTCGATGCCGAGGCGTTCGATCTCTTCGACCATGTCTTCGTCCAGCAGGGTGCCGGCTTCGAACACGGTTTCCTGGGTTTCCGGATTGACGACATCGTTGCCGGTCACGCGGCCGAGGATACGGTCGCGCAGGGCTTCGATGACTTCACCACCTTCGACCATCGCCTTCATGTGCGTGCCGTTGTTGGTGCCGCAATCGTCCTCGGTCACCACCAGATCCTGGGTCACGTCGACCAGGCGGCGGGTCAGGTAACCCGAGTTCGCGGTCTTCAGCGCGGTGTCGGCCAGACCCTTACGGGCGCCGTGCGTCGAGATGAAGTACTGCAGAACGTTCAGGCCTTCGCGGAAGTTCGCGGTAATCGGCGTTTCGATAATCGAACCGTCCGGCTTGGCCATCAGGCCTCGCATACCGGCCAGCTGGCGGATCTGGGCTGCCGAACCGCGGGCGCCCGAGTCGGCCATCATGTAAATGGCGTTGAACGATTCCTGGGTGCCTTCGGTGCCGTCACGCTTGGTGACCGGCTCCACTTTCAACTGGTCCATCATCGCCTTGCCGACTTCATCGGAGGTCTTGCCCCAGATGTCGACGACCTTGTTGTAACGCTCGCCGGCGGTGACCAGACCCGAGCTGTACTGCTGCTCGATCTGCTTCACTTCCGCTTCGGCGGTCGCGATCATGCCCTTCTTGACGTCCGGGATCTTCATGTCGTCGACGGCGATCGAGATACCGGCGCGGGTCGCCAGGCGGAAGCCCGACTGCATCAGCTTGTCGGCAAACACGACGGTGGCACGCAGGCCGCACTTGCGGAACGACGTGTTGATCAGCTTCGAGATTTCCTTCTTCTTCAGCGAGCGGTTCAGCACGCTGAACGGCAGGCCTTTCGGCAGGATCTCGGACAGGATGGCGCGGCCGACGGTGGTCTCGTAGCGCGTGACGGTACGATCGAAGCCGCCTTCGGCGTTCTTCGGGAATTCGACGATACGCACGGTGATGCGGGTCGCCAGTTCGACTTCCTTGTTGTCGTACGCGCGGATCACTTCCGACACGTCCGGGAACAGCATGCCCTCGCCCTTGGCGTTGATCGCCTCGCGCGATGCGTAGTACAGACCCAGCACGATATCCTGCGACGGCACGATCGACGGTTCGCCGTTCGACGGGAACAGGATGTTGTTCGACGCCAGCATCAGGGTACGCGCTTCCATCTGCGCTTCGATCGACAGCGGCACGTGGACTGCCATCTGGTCACCGTCGAAGTCGGCGTTGAACGCCGCGCAGACCAGCGGGTGCAGCTGGATGGCTTTACCTTCGATCAGGACCGGCTCGAACGCCTGGATACCGAGACGGTGCAGGGTTGGTGCACGGTTCAGCATGACCGGGTGTTCCTTGATGACTTCTTCAAGGATGTCCCAGACCACCGGTTCCTGGATTTCGACCAGCTTCTTGGCGGCCTTGATGGTGGTCGCGAGACCCATCAGTTCGAGCTTGTTGAAGATGAAGGGCTTGAACAGTTCCAGGGCCATCAGCTTCGGCAGGCCGCACTGGTGCAGTTTCAGCTGCGGACCGACCACGATGACCGAACGGCCCGAGTAGTCGACGCGCTTGCCCAGCAGGTTCTGACGGAAACGGCCGCCCTTACCCTTGATCATTTCAGCCAGCGACTTCAGCGGACGCTTGTTGGCGCCGGTCATCGCTTTGCCGCGACGGCCGTTGTCCAGCAGCGAGTCCACTGCTTCCTGCAGCATGCGCTTCTCGTTACGCGTAATGATTTCCGGCGCGCGCAGTTCCATCAGGCGCTTCAGGCGGTTATTACGGTTGATGACGCGGCGGTACAGGTCGTTCAGGTCGGAGGTCGCGAAACGGCCGCCGTCCAGCGGGACGAGCGGACGCAGCTCCGGCGGCAGGACCGGGAGCACTTCCATGATCATCCAGTCAGGCTTGATGCCCGAACGCTGGAACGCCTCGAGCACTTTCAGGCGCTTGGCGTATTTCTTGATCTTGGCTTCGGATTTCGATTCTTTCAGCTCGACGCGCAGGGCTTCGGCATCGCGGTGGATGTCGATCGAGCGCAGCAGTTCACGGATGCCTTCGGCGCCCATGAATGCGGTGAAGTCGTCGCCGTATTCTTCGTACTTGGCGGCGTAGTCGTCTTCCGACATGATCTGCGACTTCTTCAGCGGGGTCATGCCGGGATCGGTCACGACGTATGCTTCGAAGTACAGCACGCGTTCGATATCGCGCAGGGTCATGTCCAGGACCATGCCCAGGCGCGACGGCAGCGACTTCAGGAACCAGATGTGGGCGGTCGGCGAGGCCAGCTCGATGTGGCCCATGCGCTCACGGCGCACCTTGGCCAGCGTGACTTCGACGCCGCACTTCTCGCAGATGACGCCGCGGTGCTTCAGGCGCTTGTACTTGCCGCACAGGCATTCGTAGTCCTTGATCGGGCCAAAGATCTTGGCGCAGAACAGGCCGTCGCGCTCAGGCTTGAAGGTGCGGTAGTTGATGGTTTCCGGCTTCTTGACTTCGCCGTAGGACCACGAACGGATTTTCTCGGGCGACGCCAGGCCAATCTTGATGGCGTCGAAGGTTTCGTTCGTTTGAACTTGCTTGAATAGATCGAGCAGTGCTTTCATGTATCACTCCAGGTGATTGAATTCTTTACTGAGTACTACTGCCGCCGCTTCTCACCGATTTTCGCCGGTGCTTGCTGAGCTGCTGCCCTTGAAAGCGTCATCCCCGCACAGGCGGGGATCCAAGTTTGCCAGCTTTTCCGCTGGGCTTGCGCCACGGCCTGCGCCGGGGCGACGTGTCAAGGACAGCAGGCCCAGCCCGAAGGCTGGCGGCCATGCTGGCCCTGCTTAGTTGCGCTCGAGATCGATGTCGATACCCAGCGAACGGATTTCCTTCACCAGCACGTTGAACGATTCCGGCATGCCGGCATCGATCACGTGATCGCCCTTGACCAGGTTCTCGTACACCTTGGTACGGCCATTCACGTCGTCCGACTTCACAGTCAGCATTTCCTGCAGCACGTAGGACGCGCCGTAGGCTTCCAGTGCCCACACTTCCATCTCACCGAAGCGCTGGCCACCGAACTGGGCTTTACCGCCCAGCGGCTGCTGCGTCACCAGCGAGTACGGGCCGGTCGAACGCGCGTGCATCTTGTCGTCCACCAGGTGGTGCAGCTTCAGCATGTGCATGAAGCCGACGGTGACCTTGCGCTCGAATGCTTCGCCGGTACGGCCGTCGAACATCGTGACCTGGTTCTTCGACGGGGTCATGCCGAGGTTGGCGGCGATGTCGTCCGGGAAGGCCAGGTCGAGCATGCGGCGGATTTCGGTTTCGTGCGCACCGTCGAACACCGGGGTCGCGAACGGCACGCCGTTCTTGAGGTTGTTCGCCAGGGTCAGGATCTCTTCATCGCTGAAGCTGTCGAGGTCTTCCTTGCGGCCGGTCTCGTTGTAGATCTTGCCCAGGAAGCCGCGCACTTCTTCTGCCTTCGCCGAGGCGCGCAGCATGTCACCGATACGCAGGCCCAGGCCCTTCGCCGCCCAACCGAGGTGGGTTTCGAGGATCTGACCGACGTTCATACGCGACGGAACGCCCAGCGGGTTCAGCACGACGTCGGCAGGCGTACCATCCGCCATGAACGGCATGTCTTCCACCGGCACGATACGCGAGACCACACCCTTGTTACCGTGGCGGCCCGCCATCTTGTCGCCCGACTGCAGGCGGCGCTTGACGGCCAGGTAGACCTTGACCATCTTCTGCACGCCAGGCTGCAGCTCGTCGCCTTGCGTCAGCTTCTTGCGCTTCTCTTCGAAGGCCAGGTCGAACTGGTGGCGCTTCTCGTTGATCGATTCCTTGATCGCTTCCAGGGCGTTCGCGGTGTCGTCGTCGCTTGGGCGGATGTCGAACCAGTGGAACTTGTCCAGGTCCGCCAGGTATTCGGCGGTGATCGCCGCGCCCTTGGCCAGCTTCTTCGGACCGCCGTTGACCACTTTACCGATCAGCATGCGCTCCAGACGCTGGAAGGCGTCGCCTTCCACGATACGCATCTGGTCGTTCAGGTCCAGGCGGTAGCGCTTGAGCTCATCGTCGATGATCTGCTGGGCGCGCTTGTCGCGCTGGATGCCTTCGCGGGTGAACACCTGCACGTCGATGACGGTGCCGACCATGCCCGAAGGCACGCGCAGCGAGGTATCTTTAACATCCGACGCCTTTTCACCGAAAATTGCGCGCAGCAGCTTCTCTTCCGGGGTCAGCTGGGTCTCGCCCTTCGGGGTGACCTTACCGACCAGCACGTCGCCAGCCTGCACTTCGGCGCCGATGTACACGATGCCCGATTCATCCAGGCGCGCCAGCTGGTTCTCGGCCAGGTTCGAGATGTCGCGGGTGATTTCTTCCGCGCCCAGCTTGGTGTCACGTGCGACGACGCTCAGCTCTTCGATGTGGATCGAGGTGTAGCGGTCGTCCTTGACCACGTTTTCCGAGATCAGGATCGAGTCTTCGAAGTTCAGGCCGTTCCACGGCATGAACGCCACCAGCATGTTCTGGCCCAGGGCCAGCTCGCCCAGGTCGGTCGAGGCGCCGTCGGCGATGACGTCGCCGCGGGCCACGCGATCGCCCACTTGCACGATCGGACGCTGGTTGATGTTGGTGTTCTGGTTCGAACGGGTGTACTTGATCAGGTTGTAGATGTCCACACCGACTTCGCCGGCTTGCGCCTCGTCGTCGTTGACGCGGATGACCACACGGCCCGCATCGATGTAGTCCACCACACCGCCACGCAGCGCCTGCACGGTGGTGCCCGAGTCGACTGCCACGGTGCGCTCGATGCCGGTACCGACAAAGGCTTTTTCCGGACGCAGGCAAGGCACGGCCTGGCGCTGCATGTTGGCGCCCATCAGTGCACGGTTCGCGTCATCGTGCTCGAGGAACGGAATCAGCGAAGCTGCAACCGACACGATCTGGCCTGGAGCCACGTCCATGTACTGGATGCGCTCTGGCGAGACCAGGATGGTTTCGCCGGCTTCACGTGCCGACACCAGTTCGTCGACCAGCTGGCCTTCTTCATTGATCGCGGCGTTCGCCTGCGCGATGATGTAGCGGCCTTCTTCGATCGCCGACAGGTATTCGATCTTGTCGGTGACCTTGGAGCCGTCGACCTTGCGGTACGGGGTTTCCAGGAAGCCGTATTCGTTCAGGCGGGCGTACAGTGCCAGCGAGTTGATCAGGCCGATGTTCGGGCCTTCAGGCGTTTCGATCGGGCACACGCGGCCGTAGTGGGTCGGGTGCACGTCGCGCACCTCGAAGCCTGCACGTTCGCGGGTCAGGCCGCCCGGGCCAAGTGCCGAGACGCGGCGCTTGTGGGTGACTTCCGACAGCGGGTTGGTCTGGTCCATGAACTGCGACAGCTGCGACGAACCGAAGAATTCGCGGATCGCGGCCGAGATCGGCTTGCTGTTGATCAGGTCGTGCGGCATCAGGTTGTCCGCTTCGGCCTGGCCGAGGCGTTCCTTGACGGCGCGTTCCACGCGCACCAGGCCGGCACGGAACTGGTTTTCGGCCAGTTCGCCGACGCAACGCACGCGGCGGTTACCCAGGTGATCGATATCGTCGACTTCGCCGCGGCCATTGCGCAGCTCGACCAGGATCTTGATCACGGCCAGGATGT
This sequence comes from Telluria sp. PB2R4, assembly GCF_059685695.1. Taxonomy (NCBI): domain Bacteria; kingdom Pseudomonadati; phylum Pseudomonadota; class Betaproteobacteria; order Burkholderiales; family Oxalobacteraceae; genus Telluria; species Telluria sp. PB2R4. Next base: position 206,465 of record NZ_JCASIC010000003.1, read on the forward strand.
CTTCGTTCGACAGGGTCATGTCGCCCACGAGTTCGTCACGGCCGATACGGCGGTTGAACTTCATGCGGCCGACAGCCGACAGGTCGTAGCGTTCCGGCATGTAGAACAGGCCGTTGAACAGCGCTTCGACCGATTCTTCGGTTGGCGGTTCGCCAGGACGCATCATGCGGTAGATCGCCACGCGTGCGGCGGTCTGGTCGGCGGTGTCGTCGGTGCGCAGGGTCTGCGAGATGTAGCCGCCCTGGTCCAGGTCGTTGGTGTACAGCGTCTGGATGTCGGTCACGCTGGCGTCGCGCAGCTTGCCCAGCAGCTCTTCGGTCAGCTCGTCGTTGGCGACGGCGATGATCTCGCCGGTGTCCTGGTCGACGATGTTCTTGGCCAGCACGCGGCCCAGCAGGTAGTCTTCAGGCACCGAGATGCTCTTGATGCCGGCAGCTTCGATGTCACGGACGTGCTTGGCGTTGATACGCTTGTCCTTGGTGACGATGGTCTTGCCCGACTTCGGATCGACGATGTCGAAGCGCGCAACTTCGCCGCGCAGGCGTTCGGACACGAACTCCAGCTCGCCGCCTTCACTGCGGAGGGTGAAATTGTCGAAGACGAAGAAGTTCGCCAGGATCTGCTCCGGCGTCATGCCGATGGCCTTCAGCAGGATCGTGACCGGCATCTTGCGGCGGCGGTCGACGCGGAAGAACAGGATGTCCTTCGGGTCGAACTCGAAGTCCAGCCACGAGCCGCGGTAAGGAATGATACGGGCCGAGAACAGCAGCTTGCCCGACGAGTGGGTCTTGCCGCGGTCGTGTTCGAAGAACACGCCAGGCGAGCGGTGCAGCTGCGAGACGATGACGCGCTCGGTACCGTTGATGACGAACGAACCGTTCGTGGTCATCAGCGGCAGTTCGCCCATGTACACTTCCTGCTCTTTCATTTCCTTCACGACCGGCTTGGTCGGCGATTCCTTGTCCAGGATCACCAGACGCACCTTGGCGCGCAGCGGCGACGCGAAGGTCAGGCCGCGCTGCTGGCACTCTTTCACGTCAAACGCAGGGTCGCCCAGCACATAGGACAGGAACTCGAGGCGCGCAAAACCATTGTGCGAAACGATAGGGAAGATGGAGCTGAAGGCCGACTGCAGGCCCTCGTTCTTGCGCACGGAGGGAACGGCGTCCGCTTGCAGGAAATTCTCGTAGGATTCGAGCTGGGTAGCCAGAAGATAGGGAACGTTGTGAACGTTGGCGCGCTTCGCGAACGACTTGCGAATGCGCTTCTTCTCAGTAAATGAGTAGTGCATGGACACTCCGTGAGTGACAGAAAGGATGAGAATTCAGGAATTGCCAGTGGTGGAGTCACCACACGCAAGGCCTGAAGCCTCTGCTTTCCCGCCAGATGATTAAGACAGCCGTACTGCTGTGTTACGATATTTCTGAAGCCGGTGCTGCTGGGTGTTGCCTGAACCTGCTTTTTTACTACCGGTGATACGGAACACCCGGATGTCGTTTGCGTTTGCCGCAGGGACGACAAAAGAGCCAAAGCAGCTTCCCCTTCCTTTCGGAAAGTTCCGCAAGCTTTGACTCCCGCGCTGGGCACCCATCAAGAGTGCCCAATGCATATGTATTACTTCAGCTCGGCCTTGGCGCCAGCTTCTTCCAGCTTCTTCTTGGCGGCTTCAGCGTCTGCTTTCGGCAGGGCTTCTTTCACGGTCTTCGGTGCGCCGTCGACGACGTCTTTGGCTTCCTTCAGACCCAGGCCGGTGATTTCGCGGACTGCCTTGATGACGCCGACCTTGTTGGCGCCGACTTCGGTCAGGACCACGTTGAACTCGGTCTGCTCTTCGACAGCAGCAGCAGCAGCGCCGCCGCCAGCTGCCGGTGCTGCCATTGCAGCTGCCGACACGCCGAACTTCTCTTCGAATGCCTTGACCAGTTCGTTCAGGTCCATGACGGACATTTCGCTCACTGCGTTCAGGATATCGTCTTTGCTAATTGCCATTTGAAACTCCAAATATGTTGTGTGTGTAGTTCAGGTTGGTACTTGAGAAAAAAGGCGCGGCTATTAAGCTGCGGCGGTTTCTTCGGCTGCTGGAGCAGCTTCCGAACCTTCGCCTTTTTTCGCTGCCAGGGCAGCCAGACCACGTGCAAAGCCCGAAACCGGTGCCAGCATGACGCCCAACAGCTGCGAGATGAGGACTTCACGGGACGGGATGCTTGCCAACGCGGTAACGCCAGCTACATCGAGCTGCTTACCTGCGTAGTTACCGGCTTTCACGACCAGCTTGTCGTTGGTTTTAGCGAAGTCATTGATGACTTTTGCTGCAGCAACGGCGTCGTCCGAGATCGAATAGATCAGCGGACCGGTCATGGAATCAGCCAGCGAGGCAAACTGCGTGCCTTCGACAGAGCGACGAGCCAGCGTGTTCTTCAGAACACGCAGGTACACGCCCTGGGCACGTGCGGTTGCACGGAGCTTGGTCAAGTGAGCAACCTGGATGCCACGGTACTCAGCCACGACGATCGTTTGCGCGGTTGCTACTTTCGCGCTCACTTCTTCGACGACGACCTTTTTGTCATTCAGATTAAGACCCACGGTCAATCTCCTTAAATGATGCAAGCAACAGCGCCTGCATCGGTTCGAACACGGCGTCCGAAGTTAAGAAGCCAATCTGACGCGGATGCACTCACGCAGCGTGGACTACAAAACTTGTTCGGGTACACCATCTGCGTTGGGTGGTCTATTAACCTCCAGCCTGCCTGCTGCCTTTGGCCCAACGGTCTTTGACTGCCTGGCGAGACGTTGCCGCCTCACCAGCCCAAAGATGCGCTTCGCCATTTCTGGCGAAGACTGAATTCAATACTATTAAGCAGCGATCGAAGCGTGATCGACACGGACGCCAGCGCCCATGGTCGACGACAGGGCGACCTTGCGCAGGTACACACCCTTCGAGCTTGCCGGCTTGGCCTTGTTCAGGGCTTCCAGCAGTGCCGACAGGTTGGTCTTCAGCTGCTCGTCCGAGAACGACTTGCGGCCGATCGTCGCGTGGACGATACCTGCCTTGTCGGTACGGTACTGGACCTGACCGGCTTTGGCGTTCTTGACGGCGGTTGCGACGTCCGGGGTCACGGTGCCGACCTTCGGGTTCGGCATCAGGCCGCGTGGGCCCAGGATCTGGCCCAGGGTACCGACGATACGCATGGTGTCTGGCGAAGCGATGACGATGTCGAACGGCATGTTGCCGGCCTTGACCATCTCGGCCAGATCTTCCATACCGACGATGTCGGCGCCGGCTGCCTTGGCAGCTTCAGCCTTGTCGCCCGAAGCGAAGACAGCGACGCGCACGGTCTTGCCGGTGCCTGCTGGCAGAACGACCGAACCGCGGACAACCTGGTCCGACTTCTTCGGGTCCACGCCGAGCTGGATCGACACGTCGATCGACTCGTTGAACTTGGCGGTTGCGAATTCCTTGATGATCGACACTGCGTTGTCGAACGCGTAGACCTTGTTACGGTCCACTTTTTCTTTCATTGCCTTGACGCGCTTGGACAGCTTAGCCATTACACACCCTCCACCGTGATGCCCATCGAACGTGCCGAACCGGCGATGATACGCACTGCGGCGTCCATGTCGGCTGCGGTCAGGTCCGGCTGCTTGGTTTTTGCGATTTCTTCAGCCTGGGCACGGCTCAGCGTGCCAACCTTGTCGGTATGTGGCTTCGGCGAACCCTTGGTGATGCCAGCGGCTTTCTTGATCAGGTAGGTTGCCGGTGGGGTCTTCATCACGAAGGTGAAGGACTTGTCGGCGAACGCGGTGATCACGACTGGAATCGGCATGCCCGGCTCGAAACCCTGGGTCTGGGCGTTGAACGCCTTGCAGAATTCCATGATGTTCAGGCCGCGCTGACCCAGTGCTGGGCCGATCGGTGGGGATGGGTTTGCTTTACCGGCTGCGACTTGCAGCTTGATAAAGCCAATAATCTTCTTTGCCATGGAGTGCTCCTAGATTGGCTTTGAGTAGTAGCGCCCCACCACTACTACTCTGGCGGGGCTCCTCTTACCGGATTCCGCCTTACTGCGCGACGCTCCGATTACAGCGTTTAAACCTTTTCTACCTGCCCGAACTCCAGCTCCACCGGAGTCGCGCGGCCGAAGATGGTGACAGACACCCGCACCTTCGATTTTTCGTAGTTCACTTCCTCGACGTTGCCGTTGAAGTCGGTGAACGGGCCTTCCTTGATGCGAACCTGCTCGCCCACTTCGTACAGCACTTTCGGACGCGGCTTTTCGACGCCTTCCTGGACTTGCTGCATGATCTTGTCGATCTCGCGCGCCGGGATCGGCGTCGGCTTGTTCGACTTGCCGCCGATGAAGCCGGTGACTTTCGAGGTGTTCTTGACCAAGTGCCAGGTCTCGTCGGTCATTTCCATCTCAACCAGGACATAGCCCGGGAAGAAACGACGCTCGGAAACTGCCTTGGTGCCGTTGCGCATCTCGACCACTTCTTCGGTCGGGACCAGGATCTGGCCGAACTGCTGCTGCATGCCGGCGCGCTCGATGCGCTCCATCAGGGCGCGCATCACGCTCTTTTCCATACCGGAGTAGACGTGGACGACGTACCAGCGCTTGTTGTTCACCGGGGTGCTCACAGGAGCGCTCTCTGGCGTACCAGCGTCTTGCGCCGGGTCACTGCCCGGCGCATTGTCTTGCACGTTTTCGCTCATCAGTTTTTCCATCCCAGGATCAGGTCGTACAACAGGAACTCGAGAACCTTATCCGTGCCCCAGAGGAAAATCGCCGTAACGACCACAAAGGCGAACACGATGCCGGTGATCTGGGTAGCTTCCCGACGGGTCGGCCAAACAACTTTCTTGGTTTCGCGCACCGACTCCTTGGCGAAGCTCAGGAAATCACGACCGGTAGTGGAGGTCCACAAAAGCAGGACAGCAAAAACTAAACCAGCCACGAGGGCGCCGGCGGCGACCAAGGCTGGTTTGTTCTGGCCTTTCAGGTAAAAGAACCCGACAACGCCTGCAATCGTGGCAACCACCGCCAGGGCGACCTTGAACTTGTCATTCGAGGTGCTGACAGTTTGCACGGATTGATTGGACATCTTCTTTACTTTCGGTGCCTACGCACCAGAATTCGGTGGCAGGGGCGGAGGGAATCGAACCCGCGACCTTCGGTTTTGGAGACCGACGCTCTGCCAATTGAGCTACACCCCTACGAAAACTTCTCGCTGAATCCAGCATTATACATGGTACGCGTGTACCAGACAATGCTGTTCGAGGGAAGCGTTGTTTCGCTTCCCTCTTACACTACCTATTAGGCAATGATCTTGGCAACCACGCCGGCGCCGACGGTACGGCCACCTTCGCGGATTGCGAAGCGCAGGCCTTCTTCCATCGCGATCGGGTTGATCAGCTTGACGGTGATCGACACGTTGTCGCCTGGCATGACCATTTCTTTGTCCGCTGGCAGCTCGATCGAACCGGTCACGTCAGTCGTACGGAAGTAGAACTGAGGACGGTAGTTATTGAAGAACGGGGTGTGACGGCCGCCTTCGTCTTTCGACAGGACGTAGATCTCACCGGTGAAGTGGTTGTGCGGCTTGATCGAGCCCGGCTTGGCCAGAACCTGGCCACGCTGGACGTCTTCACGCTTGGTACCGCGCAGCAGCAGGCCGACGTTGTCGCCAGCTTGACCCTGGTCCAGCAGCTTGCGGAACATTTCCACGCCGGTGCAGGTGGTCTTCACGGTGTCGATGATACCGACGATTTCGATCTCTTCGCCGACCTTGATGATGCCGCGCTCGACACGACCGGTCACCACGGTACCGCGGCCCGAGATCGAGAACACGTCTTCAACCGGCATCAGGAAGGCGCCGTCGACGGCACGTTCCGGAGTCGGGATGTAGGTGTCCAGGGCTTCAGCCAGCTTCACGATGCACTCTTCGCCCATTTCGCCTGGCTGGCCTTCCAGCGCCATACGTGCCGAACCCTTGATGATTGGCAGGTCGTCGCCTGGGAACTCGTACTTCGAGAGGAGCTCGCGGACTTCCATTTCGACCAGTTCCAGCAGTTCTGCGTCGTCGACCAGGTCGCACTTGTTCAGGAACACGATGATGTACGGAACGCCAACCTGACGCGCCAGCAGGATGTGCTCGCGGGTCTGTGGCATTGGGCCGTCAGCGGCCGAGCACACCAGGATCGCGCCGTCCATCTGCGCGGCACCGGTAATCATGTTCTTGATGTAGTCGGCGTGGCCTGGGCAGTCGACGTGCGCGTAGTGACGGTTCGCGGTTTCGTATTCGACGTGCGCGGTGTTGATGGTGATGCCGCGTGCTTTTTCTTCCGGAGCCGCGTCGATCTGGTCGTATGCCTTGGCTTCGCCGCCGAACTTCTTCGACAGGACGGTTGCGATTGCTGCCGTCAGGGTGGTTTTGCCGTGGTCAACGTGACCGATGGTGCCGACGTTGACGTGCGGCTTGGTCCGTTCGAATTTACCTTTTGCCATTTGAGACTCCTAAGATCTAACGATTTTTTTGAGAATTACCAGGCACGACTGACGGACAAGCGCTACGGACTGCCGTACAAAATTCTGGTGCCCTTGACGTGGATTGAACACGTGGCCTCTCCCTTACCAAGGGAGTGCTCTACCACTGAGCTACAAGGGCTTATTTGTGCAGTGTTGAAACACACCGCGAATCACTGGAGCGGGTGAAGGGAATCGAACCCTCGTCGTAAGCTTGGAAGGCTTCTGCTCTACCATTGAGCTACACCCGCGAGGTACAACTTCTTTCAATTCACTTCACGACTCTTCTTTTTGGTGGTGGGGGCTGGATTCGAACCAGCGTACTCAGAGAGGGCAGATTTACAGTCTGCTGCCTTTAACCACTCGGCCACCCCACCGCGAAGAACCGCAGAGTATGAAGCAAGCTCAACATAGTGTCAACTATGATTCACCGGACTTTGTCCGCTTCGCATAGCAGCGTTGCTTCGGGGCGTGATTGTAACGGGCGGGATGCAAAACCACAAGGGTGATTTTGCGGGAATTGCAGGGGATGGAGAAATTACGGCGCCAGCGCCGCCAGCACCTGCCCCTTGAGGGCCTTGATCAAGGCCGTTTCGTCCGGCGGCACGCCCTCTTCCGCGCTCAAGCCGCGGTCCGCATAGAACAGGCCCAGTTGCACCTTGCCCACCACCAGCGGCAGCACGATGAAGCTGCGCGCATCCGGCAGCAGCCGGCGGTGCCATTCGGGCAGCAGGTCGCGGATCTTCGGGCTGGACGCGTCGGAGATCATCAGGTCGGCGTCGTTCTCCATCGCCAGGTGGAACAGGTCACGGTTCGACGTTACCGGGAAGGCGAAGCCGGCCTGCAGCCTGCCGCTGTCTTCGCCCAGCACGGCGCGCGCCCGGTACTGGCCGCTCTTCGCATCCTTCAGGCACACGGTGGCGAAGCGAAAGCCCAGCGCACCGTACAGGGTCTCGAGCACGGCCAGCACCACGTCGTTGACCTTGCTGCCGGAGGCGCGCATCTGGGTCACGTCCTGCACCCCGGCCAGCAGCAGGTCGCGCGCGTTCTTCGGCTTGCCGCTCGGGTGCGTACCGACCTGCTCTTCTTCGCCCGCGTCCAGCGTGGCCAGCTGCAGGACGTTGGGAAGCCCGCCCTGCAAGCCGGAGCCGCCATCCGGCTCGCTCCTGGGCGAGGGCTGCATGTTCATGCTCTCCATCAGGCCGCGCATGCCTTCCTGCACCGACGACATCAATCCGTCCATGCGGTCCCGATCGAGGTCGAGCGCGTCGCCGTAGCGGGCCAGCAGCGCCGCCGCCTCCGGCGAGCCGGCCGGCTCGTGGGTCCGGGCCAGCAGGCGCGCCACGTCGAGACCGAGTGCGGCGACCTGGCGCATCCACTCGCCGCGGTTGCCGGCCACCCTCAGGCTGGCGTTTGGCAGTGCGGCCTGGGCGCGCACGATCACGTCCGGGATCTTCCATTCGGCCAGCACCGCCTGCGACAGCGCGTCGTAGCTGCAGCCCAGGATCATCTGCGAGGCCTGCCCCACCGTATGCTTGCCGCCCGCGACCAGGGCGCCGATCTCGCGGTAGCGCTCGTGCTCGTGGCTGGCCACCAGCAGCGGGCCCAGGTTCTTGAACAGCGCGCAGATCGCCGCTTCCTCGGCGCCCTGGTAGAAGCTGTGACGCGCCATTTCGCGCCCCACCAGGCTGGCGCACAGGGCCGCTTCCAGTTCCATGCGCACGCTGCCGGCGTGTTCGCTGCTGGCGAGCGCGTCGACCAGCAGCATCGCCAGCGCCGTGGTCTTGACGTTGTCGAAGCCGAGCAGCGAGATCGCGCGCGAGATCGTCGTCACCGGCGTGCCGCCCGCAGTGCGGTACTGGATGGTGTTGGACAGGCGCAGGATGCGCTGGGTGAGCGCGGGGTCGGACACCACGTAGTAGGCCAGGTCGTGGGTGCCGTGGTCGTCGCTCGATGCCATTTCGACCACGCGCGCGATCGAGGCGCCGAGGGCGAACATCTCTTCGTCGCCGCAGACCTTGTGCATCAGCGCGGCGCGCACGCGCCGGGTCGCGCCTTCCGGGGGACTCGAATCAAACATTGCTGCCATTACAAATCATCGCTTCTTTTCATCGCTTCTTTCTCAGGCCGCAGCGGCGGGCCTGGCCGGCTTGACCGGACGCCCCTGCGCGTTGCGCTCGTATTTCTTGAGTACCTGGTGGTGCAGGGCCGACAGCGCGCCCAGCTTCGGGTTGCCCGGGTCGAGCTTGCGCACGTTGCCGATCAGGCTGACGGCCTGCTGGCCGAGCTTGTCGTCCCAGCCGTCGTGCTCGAGGCAGCGCAGGGTCGCCAGCGCGGCATTGAAGGCCACCGCCGGGTTGTTCGGCAGCTTGCCCGCCGCTTCCAGCATCATGCCGACCGCGCCCTGGTAGTCGCCGCTGCGGGCGCGCGCGGCGCCGTCGGCCACCAGGTCGACCACGTGCTGGCGGCTTTCCTGCGCCAGCGTGCGCGCCAGGTCGGGAAAGCCCGCCCCTTCCAGCACGCCCATCGCACGCGCCATGGCGGCGTCGCTCGATGCATTGCGCATCACCTCGCGCACCAGCTCGGCGCCGCCCTCTTCCATGTCGTTCTCGAGGCAGGTGCGCGCCAGCTCCAGTTTCAGCTCGCTGGACAGCGCCGGCACGGCCGGGCAGGCGGCCAGCGCGGCGGCCAGCGATTCGTTCAGGCGCGCTTCGTTGCCGGTGTATTCGTGCAGCAGGGCCGAGGAGATCGCACTGCACAGCGCGGTCGCCGGGCGCCCGCCCATCGAGCGGTCGAGGTCGCGAATCACCGAGGCCGCGGCCACCGGGTCGCCCTTTTTCACCAGCGTGCGCACCAGCTTGACGTGGTCTTCGGGGTCGCGGAATTCGGAGTACTTGGCCTTGGCGACCACCTGCTTGAGCGCCTTGTCGGCGGCATCGAGGTCGCCGGCATCGAAAGCCGTCTCGCCCAGCGTGCGCAGGCGCCGCACCGCATGCGGCGACACCGCCACCGCGTCGCCCAGCACCGCCTGCGCCTTGCCCAGGTCGCCCACCGCCGCATGGGTGCGCGCCAGCCAGTCGTAGGCGTCGACGAAGTTGCGGTTGCTGTCCACCAGCTCTTCCAGCATGCCCTTGGCTTCGTCGAATTGCTTGCGCAGGAACAGGGTGCGCGCCAGGCCCAGGCGCGCCCAGGCGATGGCCTTGAGGTCGATGAGCGTGCGGTAGATCGGTTCGGCCTGGTCCGGCTCGCCGAGGAACACGTGCAGCTCGGCGCGCAGGCGCATGAAGTCGACCGCGTAGCGCGGATGCAGGCGCTCGCCCTCGATGCAGGCTGCGATCGCTTCGCGCTGGTCGCCCGCCTCCATCAGGGTATACACCGGCATGAAGGCGCGGCGGCGGTCGAGGGCGCGCGCGATGCGGTCCAGCAGGCGGTCGGCGGTGAAGGGCTTGAGGATGTAGTCGGTCGGCGCCAGCTCGGCGGCGCTGACCACCTTGCTGTGGTTGCCCTCGGCGGTGACCATGAAGAACATGGTCGACAGCGGCATCAGCTTGTGGTGGCGCGCATCTTCCAGCAGCTGCTGGCCGTCCTGGCCGCCCTCGAGATCGTATTCGCACAGGATCATGTCGAAGCTGCGCAGCCCGAGGTGCTTGACCGCCAGGTTGGACGAACTGGCGTGCTCGATCCGCGTCAGGCCACACATGTTGAGCATGCTGTGGATATTGGCGCGCATGCCCGAGTGGGGCTCGATGATCAGGGCCGTGAGGCCTTCCAGTTCGTTCATGGGTTCTTGGTTAGCCTGCGTTGGGCGTGGCGCAGCCGCTGCATTGGCACTGCATCGGGCCAGTATATTACGGCCGGGAACCAAAATAGTTAAATCGGGTAAAGACCTGGCGCAATCGGAAGTTGTTGCGCGGAAAAAACCACAAATGCTGGGTGGCGGCTTCAGCCGCCGGGCGCGAAAGCAGCGGCTGCCTGGCGCAGCGGGACGCGGCGGCCGTTCAGGCATTCGGTGGTGCTGTTCCCGATCAGGACGTTCTGGTAGCGGACTTCGTACTTACCGGCGCTCAGCTTGTCGATCAGGAAACTCGCGCGCGATTGCACATAGGCGTGGCGCACGTTCGAGCGGCGGTCGAGGTCGTAGAGCTTGACGAAGACCGGCGAGGGATTGGCGCTGTTGTCGATCATGACCTGCATCTCGTTGCCGCTGTTGCCGACCGGGTAGCCCGGCAGGTAGCCGGATTCGGCCGGCCACGGGTCGCCGCTGGGGGCGATCAGGGTTTGCAGGTCGGTGCCGCAGTCGGGGGCGCGCGCCGGCACCACCAGCTGGGTCACGGCGAGCGCCTTGATCTCGGGCGGCGGCGCCGATCCTTCGCCGCCGAAGCGGCGCGCCCAGCCTTCGGTGCTGGCGTCTGTGCCGAGCTCGTCGGGACGATCCGCGGGCACGGCGGGCACGGGATCGGGCTTGCCGGCCCAGGCCAGCGCCGCCGGCAGCTTGCCGCGCGGCGGCTCCAGCAGGTAGACGACGGCAGCGGCGCCAAGCACGAAGCAGCTCGCCAGGCCCAGCCACCAGCGCGGGTCGCGCATCAGGCCCGGACGCCGGCGCACCGGCGTGTCCGGGGCGCGCGGCTCCCAGGCGTCGGGGCGTGGGGCGCGGTTCGCCTGTCCGGCGCTCTCGTCGGCGCCGGTGCTTTCGAGCCACTCGACTTCCCACTCTTCCGAGGCAATCCACTCGTCGTGCTCCTTGCGGCGCACCGGGTCGGACAGGGTGTTGTAGGCGGTGTTGACGATCGCCATGATGCGGGCGGCCTTTTCGTCGCCCGGGTTCTTGTCGGGATGGTATTTCTGGCTGAGAGCCTTGTACGCCGCCCGAATGACTTCCGCCGGCGCGCCGCGCGCGACCTTCAGGTTGTCATAATGGGTATGGATCTTGGCCATGTTCTCGAAAGTGCGCGCCTGTTCCCCGGTGGGGACAAGCCGGGTGGTACAGCTTAGCCGGATTTGTATCCAGAGCGCAAGATGTCAAAAATTCTACAGGCGGTGGGAGCGGTCGGCCCGCACGATAGCGTCAGGCAAGTCCACACCCTGCCCCACCACCAGCACCTTGAACAGTTCGCCCATCTCGGCCGGCGACACCAGCTTCTGCACCGCCTTCGATTGCGGCAGGAAGCGGATGGCATCCGCGGGGTCGGTTTCCATCAGCAGCTCGCCGATGCCGCAGCCCAGCAGGAAGGAGGCCTGGTTCATGTAGGCCAGCACCGGCAGCCCGGCTTCCTGCGCGGCTAGCGCCATCGCGGTAAAGTCGACGTGGGCGGTGATGTCCTGCAGGCCCGGCAGGTAGAACGGATCCGGGTGGGAGTGATGGCGGTAGTGGCACATCAGGGTGCCGCCCATGCGCTGGTCGAGGTAGTACTCGCGCGCCGGGAAGCCGTAGTCGAACAGGAAGGCGGCGCCGCGCCCGCCCCGCATCATGGCAGCCAGCGAGGCCATGAAGCCTTCGGCCACCGGGTGGATCTCGGTGACATAAGCATCCGGCAGGTGCTCGGCGTCGGGAACCTGGCGCGCAAGGTGGAGCGCAAGCGCGTGCGGCAGCGCCTGCTGCACGAAGGCGAAAGCGCCATTTTCCACCGTCACCATCTGGCGCTGCCAGCGCCCGTCCTTGCGGATCACCAGTTCCACCGGCATCGCATCGAGCACCTCGTTGGCCAGCACCACGCCGCTGAAGGTGTCAGGCATGCCGTCCAGCCAGCGGACCTGCGGCAGGTCTTGCAATGCTTCCTGCTGGCGCGCGCGCAGTTCCCCCGACAGTTCGATGATGGTGTACGAGCGCACCGTCACGCCCATCCCGTTCAGCGCGGTGAGCACGTCGCGCGCCAGCTTGCCGGTGCCCGCGCCGAATTCGATGATGTCGGGCGCGCTTTGGGCGATAATAGCGGCTGCCGCGCGCGCCAGCGCCGCGCCGAACAGCGGCGAGATCTCGGGCGCGGTGGTGAAATCGCCGCTCGCGCCCAGCTTGGATGCGCCGCCGCTGTAATACCCGAGCCTCGGTGCGTACAGCGCCAGTTCCATGAACCGTGAAAACGCCATCGCCCCGCCAAGCTGTTCGATCTCGGCGGCGATCAGGTGTTGCAGGGATTGGGACGCGGCGAGCGCGTCGGGAGCGGGTAGAGGCAGGGACATGCCGGCATTGTAGCGAAACGGCACACAAGCAGCATAACAACCCCAGCATAGTTCAACGCATGATGGAAACCGCACACATTGCCCCGAAGGTCGCCCTGGTGACCGGCGCCGGCCGCCGCCTGGGCCGCGCAATCGCGCTCGGCCTGGCCGCCGCCGGCTGGGATATCGCCGTGCACTACCGCCATTCCGAGCATGAGGCGCAAGAGACGGCGGAGGCTATCCGCGCCCTCGGCCGGCGCGCCGCCCTGTTCCCCTGCGACCTGCTGATCGAGGACGCGGTGCGCGCCCTGCCCGGCCGCGTCGCCGCGGAACTGGGCGTGATCAATTGCGTGGTTAATAATGCATCGTTGTTCGAATACGACAGTGCAACGAGTTTCTCGCCGGCCTTGCTGAGCACCCACATGGGCGCGAACCTGACGGCGCCGCTCCTGCTGGCGCAGGCCCTGCACGCCGCCACGCCGGCTGGCAGCCAGTCGGTCGTGATCAACCTGCTGGACCAGAAACTGTACAATCTCAACCCGGATTTTCTGTCGTACACGCTGTCGAAAGCGGCGCTGCACGCGGCCACCACGATGCTGGCGCAGGCGCTGGCGCCACTGGTGCGCGTGGTCGGCGTGGCGCCGGGCATCACGATGGTGTCGGGCGAGCAGAGCGAGGAAGGCTTCGCGCAGGCGCACCGCATGACGCCGCTGGGCCGCTCCTCGACCCCGCAGGACATTGCCGACGCGGTGGTGTATGCCGCCGGCGCGCGCGCCCTCACCGGCACCACCCTGCTGGTGGATGGCGGCCAGCACCTGGCGCCATCGAACCGCGACGTGATGTTCCTGACCGAACCCAATAAACTTTCATAAGGCTTTACCCATGTTATCCGCCCTGATTCACCCGAGCTTGCGCAACTGCCGCCGGCTGTTCCTGCGCAATTACGAAGTGATGATCAACATCGGCGTGCACGATTTCGAGAAAAAGGCGGAACAGCGTGTCATGATCAACGTCGACCTCTACATCCCGCTCGAGCAGTCGACCCCAAAGGCCGACCAGTTGTCGGAAGTGGTCGACTACGACTTCATGCGCGAAACCATCGCCAGGCGCATCTCGAAGGGTCACATCCACCTGCAGGAAACCCTGTGCGACGACATGGTCAAGGCCATGCTGACCCACCCGCGCGTGCGCGCCGCGCGCGTCTCGACGATGAAGCCGGACGTGTACCCGGACTGCGAAGGCGTGGGCGTGGAAGTGTTCCAGATGAAGGAAGAAGCATGAGCGAAGCGGATTTCGACCAATTGAACGCGGATGCCGCCAAGAAGGCGGAAAAAGTCACGTTCGAAAACAACAAGCTGCACAAGCGCCTGTGCCGCCTGGTCGGCCAGGCGATCGGCGACTTCAACATGATCGAAGACGGCGACAAGGTGATGGTCTGCCTGTCGGGCGGCAAGGACAGCTACGCGCTGCTGGACATCCTGATGACCCTGCGCGAACGCGCGCCGATCCACTTCGACATCGTCGCCGTCAACCTCGACCAGAAGCAGCCGAACTTCCCGGCCGACATCCTGCCGGCCTATCTCGACAAACTCGGCGTGCCGTACCACATCGAGAACCAGGATACCTACAGCATCGTCAAGCGCCTGGTCCCGGAAGGCAAGACCACCTGCTCGCTGTGTTCGCGCCTGCGGCGCGGCATCCTGTACCGCGTGGCAGATGAACTCGGCTGCAACAAGATCGCCCTCGGCCACCACCGCGACGACATTCTCGAAACCTTCTTCCTGAACATGTTCTTCGGCGGGAAGCTGAAGGGCATGCCGGCCAAGCTGGTCTCGGACGACGGCAAGCACATGGTGATCCGCCCGCTGGCCTACGTGAAGGAAGCCGACACCGAGCGTTACGCCGAAGTGAAAGGCTTTCCGATCATCCCGTGCGACCTGTGCGGCTCGCAGGAAAACCTGCAGCGCAAGCAGATCAAGAACATGCTGCGCGAGTGGGAAAAAAAGCATCCGGGACGCGTGGAGAACATCTTCTCCTCCTTGAGCACCGTGGTGCCGTCGCACCTGCAGGACCGGAACCTGTTCGGCTTCGTCGACCTGAAGACCGACGGCGTGGCGAATCCGCTGGGCGATATCGCGTTCGATGAGGAGCCGTGCTCGACGCCGGTGGCGAATACGATCTCGCTGACGCAGTTGTAATGGCTGGCGAACGGCAGCGTTAACAGAAAGGCAGGGGCATGCTACCCTGCTTTTTTTTCGTCCCGACCTACAAGAGGATTCCCATGAGCCTGCCCGCCCGCCTGTTCCGCTGCCTGTCCCTCAGCCTTGCCATTCTCGCGCCCGGCGCCGCACTCGCCGAGCCGAGCGCGGTCTACCTGGTGCGCCATGGCGAAAAGGCGAGTGTCGGCCAGGATCCGGAGCTGACCCCGCAGGGCCAGGCGCGGGCGCAGGCGATTGCCGCCATCCTGGCGCGCACCGGAATCACGAGCATCCACAGCTCGACGACCCAGCGCACGCGCCAGACCGCCCAGCCGCTGGCCCAGCGTCTCGGGCTCGAGGTGCAGCTGTACGATCCGCGCGCTCCGAAGGCTTTGGTCGAGAAAGTGAAGGCGCTGTCGGGACCGGTGCTGGTGGTAGGCCACTCGAACACCCTGCCGGAACTGGTGCGCCTGTTCGGCGGCGCGCCCGGCGCCGACATCGGCGACGACGAATACGACCGCCTGTACCAGCTCACGCCAGCCGGCGGCGGCGCGGTCCGGACCGTCTTGCTGAGCTCCCCTTCAGCTCCCTAGCGTTCCCACGCCTGTTGACGATATTTCTATGTTGAAATATTGTCGTGACCAGGTTACAACCAGTAGTTTCAATACTTCTTTGTATCAGTTACGATGCGTACGGATTATTGAACGGAGTAAATCTTGGACTTGTCGCAGGCGCGCTTCGACCATACTGTCAACCTCATCTACGACACGCTGGACCGGCGGGCGGCCTGGCGCGGTGTGCTCGAATGCGTGCACGAGGCCGTCGGCGGACGCGCCATCCACCTGCTCGCCTTCGATGCCCAGCACGGCGCCCTGTCGTACAGCGACGGCGCCGACATGGCGCCGCAGATCGACCTGGAATACATCCAGAAATACCAGTTCGTCGATCCACGCGTCGGGCTGATGCGCACCCAATGGACGGAAGACTGGCTGCACTGCCATGAACATTTCGACGATGCCTTCGTCGCCAGCGACCCGTTCTACCAGGAGTTCCTGATCCCGCACGGGGCGCGCTACCTGACGGCCTGCAAGCTGGTCGAGAACGACGAGGCCACCGTGCTGCTGGCCTGCCTGCGCCGCCCCACGGAAGGCCCGATGCCGCCCGACGCCCTGGCCTTCCTCGACCGCCTGCGCCCGCACCTGCAGCGCGCGGTGCGCATGGGCCTGGCGCAATTCGTGTATTCGGCCCAGGCCCTCGTGGGCCACGCGCTGGTCGACAAACTGCGCCAGCCGGTAATGCTCCTGACCACCAGTGGCGACATGGTGCTGGCCAACGAGGCGGCGCGCTGCCTGCTCGGCTCGACCAGCCTGGTGCAGGTGCTCGAGAATCGCCTGGTGCTGCCGCAGGCCTACCGCCAGACCTTCCTCGACCAGTGCGCTGAATTGGAGCACCAGGTGCGCTTCGGCCTCGCATCCGAAGCGGCGGGGGGCGAAGCCGCCGGCAAGGCGTTCCGCTCGCTGCACATGAGCAGCGAGCCCGGCGCCGCGCAGGATGACCTGTACGGCTTCTTCACCCTGCTGGTACCGGAACGCACCATGGGCAGCTTCGGCCTGCGCCCGCTGGTGATGCTGTTCTTCTACCACCCGACCTCGGCCCAGGTCATCGACTCCGACCTGCTCACCGCCGCCTTCGGCCTGTCGCACGCGGAGTGCCGGGTGGCCTCGCTGCTGGCCGACGGCCTGCCCCTCAAGAGCATTGCCGACACGCTCGGCGTACAATACGACACGGTGCGCAAGCAGCTGATGTCGATCTACCAGAAGACCGCCACCAACCGCCAGCCGGAACTGGTGCGGCTCCTGATGAACCTTCCCGCATCGGCGGTGCAGCGCGCGCTCAAGGCAGACGCCGGCCCCTTCCATGGAATCACCGCGTGAGCATCCTGACCAGCCCGACGATCTTCATCAGCATTGCGTCCTATCTCGACCCGATGCTGTTCTTCACCCTGAACGACGCGGTGACGAAGGCCGCTCGCCCGGAGCTGCTGTCGCTGGGCGTGGTCGACCAGCACGTGGAGGACCAGCGCGCCGCGATCGCGGCCCTGCCCTTCGCGCGCCAGGTACGCTATGTGCACCTGCATCCGCAGGACACGCTGGGGGTGAGCTGGGCGCGCAGCGCCGCGTTCTCCCTGTACGACGGCGAAGGCTTTTTGCTGCAGGTCGATTCGCACACCCTGTTCGAGCCGGGCTGGGACGAGCAGCTGCGCCAGCTGCATGCGCGGCTGGTGGAGCGCTCGGCCAAGCCCATCATCAGCACCTATCCCTACCGCTTCGACATGGTCGACGGCAAGCCGCAGTACACCCCGAGCGAAGGCCGCACCGCGCTGGTGCTGCGCCCGCATCCCGAGAAGAACCTGGCGCCCGACGACGCCGTGCTGCGCTTCATGGCGCGCCACCTGTTCACGAACGAGCCGGTGATGGGTTGCCACGTGTCGGCCGGCTTCCTGTTCGCCGCCGGCAGCTTTGTCGAGGAAGTGCCCTACGATCCCTGGCTGTACTTCCACGGCGAAGAGCAGAGCCTGGCGGTGCGCGCGTTCACGCGCGGCTGGGACGTCTTCCACCCGCTCACCACCCCGGTCTACCACCTGTACAAGACCGAGGGCACGCCCTACGAGACCCACCACTGGCACGGCGAAACCGACGCACGCCGCGCCTTCCAGTCCACCTATCTCACCGAGCGCGCCAGGCGGCGCCTGAACCGTCTGCTGATGGGCGACGGCCTGCCCGGCGCCTATGGCCTCGGCACGGTGCGCACGATGGCGCAGTACGCGGAGCTGAGCGGCATCGACTACGCCAGGCAGACCATCAGCGATCCGTTCGGCGGCCAGCTCTGCTAGCCGCCGCTGCGTTTCAAGGCGCTGCGTTGGTGCGCAGCACCGGATACAGGTTGAAGCGCTCGTCCCACGAGGCGTGGCGCCGGGCGAAGAACTCGAGGCGCGCGTGCGGATTTTTTGCAAAGGCCGGGTCGGTCTCGACGCGGCGCTTGAATTCGGCGGCGAGCGCCGGGTCGGCGGCCATCTGCTCGCGCGCCACGTCCTCGGCCACGTATTCTTCCATGTACTCCTTGCGCTCGTAGGCGTTGTTGAACATGCCCCAGGCCAGCAGCGAGTCCGGCGCCTGCGGCTCCAGCATGGCCACCACCAGGCGCGCCTTCGGCTGGTTGACCGGCACGAACAAGGAACCGCGCAACACGGCGCGCGCTTCCGGCTTCCAGGCGCCGTCGACGCTCAAGCGCTGGTGCGACTCGAAGGACGTGGCGCTGAAGCTCGCCTTGTCGGCGCGGAAGGTCTCGACCCGGGCCTCCGCCATGGCCTTGTCCAGCTTGCGGAAGGCGATGCCATGCAGCGCCAGCTTCTTCGCCACCATGTCGGCCCAGGCCGCCGGCACGATGTAACCGGCGCGCGGGGCCGTCACCTGGCGGTCGGGCACGACCTCTTCGCGCAGCGGCACGCGCCACACCTGCGGCCGGCTTTCGTCGTAACGCGTCATCAGCATGCCCGACACGTCGGACTGGGTGCGGGTGTACGCGTAGCCCTGGAAGTCGACCATCTCGGTCTTGTCGGTGGTGCGGTAGCTCAGGGCGACCTCGGTACCGGCCAGCTTGGCCGCGCGCGCGTCGGCATCCAGCGCCGCCTGGCGCCAGGCCTTTCCGTTCTTCGCGACCTGGTCGAGGATCGAGATCACGGTGTTGTGGGTCACGCGCACGCGGGTCGGATAGTCCTTCCACGAATGGGTTTCGACCAGCAGGGCCATGCGGTTACGCAGCGGGAAATAGCCGGTCGAGAA
This sequence comes from Telluria sp. PB2R4, assembly GCF_059685695.1. Classification (NCBI taxonomy): domain Bacteria; kingdom Pseudomonadati; phylum Pseudomonadota; class Betaproteobacteria; order Burkholderiales; family Oxalobacteraceae; genus Telluria; species Telluria sp. PB2R4. The sequence goes on from NZ_JCASIC010000003.1 coordinate 225,182, forward strand.
GCGCGGATCCGAGACGCTGTCGATGAAGCCCGATTGCGGATCGTCGGTCTTGGCAAACGACATGTAGTAGGACTGCGGCATCGAGCCTTGCTTGGCGATGTCGGCGATTACATTGGCGCGCAGGGCCAGGCCGGCCTTGCGGAATTCCGGGTCGCCCGAGTACACCGGCTCGACCTGGATCGAGACGTCGTGCTGGAACTTGGCGCCATCGGTGACGTGCAGGTCGACGTAGGTCAGCGGGTCCCAGGCATCCACAAGTTTCAGCATGGCCTGCATTTCCGGCGCGTCGGCCTTCACGTAGTCGCGGTTGAGATTGAAGTTCTGGGCGGTGGTGCGCCAGCCCATCTCGACCGGACCGCGCTGGTTCGGGCGGTTCCACTTGCCGAAGCGCTCGTGGCCGTCGACGTTGAACACCGGGACGAAGACCAGCACCTGCTTATCCAGGGCGCCCTTGGCCAACTTGCCGTCCAGGCTTGCGCGCAGGGCCAGGAAGCCGGCGTCCTTGCCGTCGATCTCGCCGGCGTGGATGCCGCCCTGGATCAGGGTCACCGGCAAGCCCTGCTTCTTCACTGCCTGCGGGGTGAAGGCGCCGGTATTCGAGACGACCAGCGCCAGCATCGGGCGGTTCTCCGGCGTGCGGCCGAACTCGATGCACTTGACCTGCTTCGGGTAGGCCTTGGCAAACTCGCCGCACAGCTTGATGACTTCATCGTAGCGGCCGGTGGTCTGGAAGCCGGAACGCTCCGAGATGGTCGTCAGGTCTGGCGCAGCGTGGGCGAGGGGGACGGCGGCCAGCATGGCCAGCAGCAAGGCAGAACGCATCATCAGGAAAACTCCGGCAATCGATCGGTGGCAAAGCCGAGGATTATAGACCTGTTTCCATAATGAAAAGAGCCACGGACAGTCCGTCCGTGGCTCTTTTTGTCAGGCGAAGCTCAGGGTCGCGGCTTCGTGTAGATGGAGATTTCCCGGGCCGGATGACGCACGATTTCCATCGGCACCTGGCGCGCACGGCTGGCCGGCGGACAGGTGCCGGTTTCGCGGTAGGTCAGCGCTGCGGCCAGCAGGCCTTCGCTGCGATCACCCAGCGGTTTCGACAGGTCGTCGGCCACGGTGCAGGTGGCCGCCAGGCCGTCCGAGAAGTCGCCGAAGCCCTTGTTGTTCACGCCCTTGAACTCGATCGAGAAATAGGTGGTGCCGCAGTTCGGCACCGGCGTGAAGCCATACGGCTTGCCGCAGGTCTGGCTGCCGATCACGTCGACCTGGACGTCGGCGCCGCGCAGGCCGTTGATCAGCGCTTCGCTGGCCGAGCAGGTGCCCGAGGTGGTCAGCACGGTGACGCGCTTCAGGCCGAGGTAAGGCAGCGGCGTGCCGGCCCGCACCGGGTTCGGCGAGCTGAAGCCCCAGGCCGTGTTCAGGAAGGGGATGGCCGGCTGTTGCGGCGTCTTGTCGTTGTACTGCGGGCGCTCGAAGATCTTGCCGGCGGTCTGGTCCGGGCCCGCGATCATGTAGGACAGCTCACTGGCGACGTACAGCAGTCCGCCGCCGTTGTAGCGCAGATCCAGCACCAGGTCGCTCACGCCGGCCTGCCGCAAGGTGACGAAAGCATCCACCAGTTCCTTTTCGGAGACCGCGTTGTGGGTCTCGAAGCCGAGGTAGCCGACCTTGCCGGTCGCAGTGTCGAACACCTGCACGTTCTTGACCGGGTCGATGCGCACGTCGGCCCCCGTCATCGACACGTCGAAACTGGCGCCGGCGCGCTGCAGGGTGAACTGGTGCGCCACTCCGGCCGTCTCGGGGAACAGGCCGGCATTGATCTGGGCAACCTGTGCGGCCGTGCCGCCGTTGACGAAGTCGACGCCATCCACCCGGAGCAGCATGTCGCCGCGGCGCAGGCCGGCAACCGCTGCGGGCGAACCCGGCTCCACCTGGGCGACCAGCCAGGTGCGCGGCACGGTGGCGCTGTTGCGCTTCCAAGTGATGCCATAGCCCAGGTCGATACCGGAATTCTGCAGCTTTTCCCACTCCTCGGTGGCGTAGGTGAAGTGGTATTTGTCCTTAGGCTGGCCCGACTCGGTCAGGGCCGAGGTCTTGAGCACGTTGAAGTAGTCGACCGGGTTGGTGAAATCCGCCATCCGGTAGGTGTTGGGGATCTCGTTGTACCAGAGGTAGTACTGGTTCGACCAGGCGCGCAGGAACTTCAGCTCGTCGAGCAGCGTGCCCTGGCGGTCCGGGAAAGGCTTGCCATTGCTGTCCAGTCCTGTGCGCGGCTTGGCGCACAGGTTCCAGTAGGTGGAGAAGGCATCGCCCAGCAGGTTGGGGTTGAGGTCTTCCGGCGTCGCCGCGCCGGTCGGCGGGACGGGATTGGTCGGCGTGGTCGGCGTAGGCGGCTGCTGTCCGGCCTGGCCCGAGTTGCTGGCACCGGGTGAACCTCCGCCGCCGCCGCATCCGGCGAGGACGAATGCGGCGGCGAGCAGCGACGCGATCAGGCGAGGTGCGGTCGACACACGACCATGTGCATATGGCGAGTTCATGCGGACGATTATAGACGCGGCTGTCAGGCCGGAGTGCAACCAACTGTAACAGTCGGGTCTGACGGACAACAAGAAATGTTAATGGGCATTAAAAGACACGGCCGGGCTGTGCCGGCCGTGTCTGTTTGTCATCAGGCCGCGCGCGGGGCGGCCGTGGCCGGCGCGTGGAAGGCCGCGACCAGGGCGGCTTCCTTCTGCTTGGCCGCCTTCAGGTGACGTTCCTTCACGTGGCCGTAGCCACGGATGTCTTCCGGGATGCTGGCGATCGCCACCGCCTGGGGAAGCTTGTCCGGCGAGAGTTTCGGCAGCAGGGCTTCCACGGTCTGGCGATACTGGCCAATCAGCGCGCGCTCGGTACGGCGTTCGGCGGTATAGCCGAACACGTCGAACGGGGTGCCGCGCAGGCCTTTCAGTTTCGCCAGCAGACCGAACGCACCCATCATCCACGAACCGTATTCCTTCTTCAGCGCGCGGCCTTCCTTGTCGTGCTTGGCCAGCAGCGGCGGCGCCAGGTGGAACTTCAGCTTGATGTCGCCTTCGAACATGCCGGCGATCTTCGCCTTGAAGGCCGGGTCGGTGTGCAGGCGGGCGACTTCGTACTCGTCCTTGTAGGCCATCAGCTTGTAGAAGTAACGCGCCACGGACTCGGTCAGGCGGGTTCCCTTGCCCAGCTTTTCCTCTTCGGCGCGCACCTGGTCCACGAAGGCCTTGTACTGCGCGGCGTAGGCTGCGTTCTGGTAAGCGGTCAGCAGTTCCACGCGCCGGTTGACGACGTCGTCCAGCGACTGGCTGCGCTTGAACTCGATCACCTGGGCCGGGGTGGTGAGCCTGGTCACCGACGCCAGGTCGTGGGCGGCCGTGCGGCCCCAGTTGAAGGCCGCCTTGTTGAAGGGGACCGAGACGCCGTTCAGTTCGATCGCTTTCAGCAGCGAGGCCTCGGCAAGCGGCACGCGGCCCTTTTGGAAGGCATAGCCGAGCATGAACATATTGGTCGCAATCGCGTCCCCCATCAGGGCGGTGGCGATCTTCCCGGCATCGACGAAGTCGACATTGTTCGCGCCGCAGGCCTGCAGGATGGCGCCTTTCGACCCCTCGCCCGGGAACTGCCAGTCCGGGTTTTTCACGAACGCCGCGGTGGTCGAACCGGTCGCGTTGACGGCCGCCCAGGTACGGCCTTCGCCCATGCGGCTCAGCGCATCGCGGCTGGCGGTCACGATCTGGTCGCAACCGATCACCAGGTCGGCGCTGCCGGTACCGACACGGGTCGAATGCAGGTCGGCCTGGTGTTCGGCCAGGCGCACGTGCGACATCACCGGGCCGCCCTTCTGGGCCAGGCCGGACTGGTCGAGCACGAGGGCGCCCTTGCCTTCGACGTGGGCCGCCACCGCCAGGATCTGGCCGACGGTGACGACACCCGTGCCGCCGACGCCGGCGATCAGGATGCCGAAGGGTTCGGCGACCGACGGGATGCTCGGCATCGGCAGGGCCGGCGGAGCGGCATCGGCGGTTGCCGCTTTCTTGGGCTTCTTGAGGCCGCCGCCTTCGACGGTGACGAAGCTCGGGCAGAAGCCGGAGACGCAGGAAAAGTCTTTATTGCACGAGGACTGGTTGATCTGGCGCTTGCGGCCCAGTTCCGTTTCCAGCGGCTCGACCGACAGGCAGTTCGACTGTACCGAGCAGTCGCCGCAGCCTTCGCACACGGCTTCGTTGATGACGGCGCGCTTGGCCGGGTCGGGGAACTCGCCTTTTTTCCGGCGGCGGCGCTTTTCGGAGGCGCAGGTCTGGTCGTAGATCACGGCGGTCACGCCCGGCATCTCGCGCAGCGCTTTTTGAACGTCCATCAGCTCGGCGCGGTGGCGCACGGTGACGCCCGCGGCCCAGGCGTAATCGTCCGGGTATTTTTCAGGCTCGTCGGTGACGACGATGATCGTGCCCACGCCTTCCGCGGCGATCTGGCGCGTGATCATGCCCGGGTCGAGCGGGCCATCCACGTTCTGGCCGCCGGTCATGGCGACCGCGTCGTTGTACAGGATTTTATAGGTGATGTTCACCTTCGCCGCCACGGCCGCGCGGATCGCCAGGATGCCCGAGTGGAAGTAGGTGCCGTCACCGAGGTTCACGAACACGTGCTTCTCGTCGGTGAACGGCGCCTGGCCGATCCAGGTCGTGCCTTCGCCGCCCATCTGGGTGAAGGTCGAGGTTTCGCGGTCCATCCACAGCACCATGTAATGGCAGCCGATGCCGGCCATGGCGCGCGAACCTTCCGGCACCTTGGTCGAGCTGTTGTGCGGGCAGCCCGAGCAGAAGTAGGGGATGCGGTCGGTTTCCGGATTGGCCTTGGCCGGGATGTTCTTCAGCACCAGCTCTTTCGCTTCCAGGTAAGCGATGCGCTCTTTCACGCGCTGCTCGACCGGGTGGCCGGCGCAGTAGTGCGAGATGCGCGAAGCGATGGCGCGGGCGATCTGGGCCGGGTTCAGCTCATACGTCGCCGGCAGCAGCCAGTCGCCGTGGCCCATGCGGTCCTTGTTGCTCCACTCGCCGGTGTCGTCGAACTTGCCGACCACGCGCGGACGCTCGCCATCGGGCAGGTTGTACAGCGCTTCCTTGAGGGCGTATTCCATCACCTGGCGCTTCTCTTCGACCACCAGGATCTCGTCCAGGCCGCGCGCGAACTCGTGCACGCCTTCGGATTCGAGCGGCCAGGTCATGCCGACCTTGTACAGGCGCAGGCCGATGTCGCGCGCCGCTTGTTCGTCGATGCCGAGATCGGCCAGCGCCTGGCGGGTGTCGACATAGCTCTTGCCGGCGGTGATGATGCCGATTTTCGGTGCCGGGCTGTCCCAGATAATCCGGTTCAACTTGTTCGCGCGCGCATAGGCCAGCGCGGCATACCACTTGAAGTTGCTCATGCGGACTTCCTGGTCCAGCACGGCGTCTGGCCAGCGGATGTTCAGGCCGCCGGCAGGCACTTCGAAGTCGGTCGGCAGCGCGATCTGCACGCGGTCCGGATCCAGGTCGACCACCGCGCCCGATTCGATGATGTCGGTGACGCACTTCATCGACACCCACAGGCCGGTGTAGCGGCTCATGGCCCAGGCGTGCAGGCCAAAGTCGAGGTATTCCTGCACCGAGGACGGGTACAGCACCGGGATGCCGCAGTGGGTCAGGATGTGGTCGGACTGGTGCGCGGTCGAGGACGACTTGGCCGCGTGGTCGTCGCCGGCCAGCACCAGCACGCCGCCATGCTGCGACGAGCCGGCGTTGTTGCCGTGCTTGAAGACGTCGCCGCAGCGGTCCACGCCCGGGCCCTTGCCGTACCACATGGCAAACACGCCGTCGTACTTGGCGTCTTTATAGAGATTCGTTTGCTGGGTGCCCCAGACGGCGGTCGCCGCCAGGTCTTCGTTCATGCCTGGGTGGAACTTGACGTGGTGCGCCTCGAGGTGCTTCTTCGCCTTCATCGCGGTCTGGTCGACGGCGGTGACGGGCGAGCCGCGGTAGCCGGTGATGTAACCGGCGGTGTTCAGGCCGGCTTTCAGGTCGCGCTCGCGCTGGAGCATCGGCAGGCGCACCAGCGCCTGGGTACCGGTCATGAACGCGCGGCCGCGCTCGAGCGTCCACTTGTCGTCGAGGGTAATATCGTGGGTGTGCTGCGCGTGCTGGGGCTGCGCCAGGTCGGTGCGCTCGAGGGGTGCGTTCATGCGGTGTCTCCGTAAACTATCGCCAGGGATACAGGCGCGGCTCTTCATGGCCGGTCTTCCCGTACGTCGCACAGTATATTCCTGGCACCCCAGCATTAAATTCCAATCAATTCCCCCAACAGGCGATTTGCGCAATAAAATTGCCGGGTTCGCGAATTCACCGAGGAAAACATGTCAAAAATCGAGCTCGACAAGACTGACCGCAAGATCCTGGCGGTGCTGCAGACCGACGGCAGGCTGTCGAACCAGGACGTGGCCGAGCGGGTCAACCTGTCCCCTTCCCCCTGCCTGCGCCGCATCAAGCGGCTGGAAGAAGCCGGTGTGATCCGCCAGTACGTGGCGCTGGTCGACCCTGACAAGATCGGTCTGGGGCTACTGGCCTACGTCAACGTGCGCCTGGAGAAGCACAGCGAAGTGGCGGGCGGCGCCCGTGGCGCCCCGGGGCTGCCGGCAACCTCGCCGCGCAACGATTTCGCGGTGTCGGTGGGCACGTGGCCGGAAGTGGTGGCCTGCTATGCGATGACCGGCGAGATGGATTTCCTGCTGCGCGTGCACGTGGAAGACATGGACCACTTCTCGCGCTTCATGATGGGCACGCTTCTCAAGCATCCGGCGGTGCTGGATGTGAAGTCGAGTTTTGCCTTGCAGAGGATTAAGGAAACCACGGCGCTGCCGGTGGCCGGCTAGTCAGGTTTTTCCGTCCGGGTCGCGCAGCACCAGGCGCGCCTCCAGGCCGCCCTGCGGATGATTGCGCAGGGCGAGCGTGGCGTCCATCGCCGCCGCCAGCTGCCTGGCGATGGCCAGGCCGAGCCCCGTGCCGCCGGTATCGCGGTTGCGCGACGCTTCCAGGCGATAGAAGGGCTCGAACACCCGTTCCAGTTCGGCGTCGGGGATGCCCGGCCCGCGGTCCCTGACGCTGATCTGCAGCGCGCCGTCGCGGCGCTCGACCGCCACCTGCACCGCTTCGCCGTACTTGAGTCCATTGTCGACCAGGTTGCCCAGGATGCGGCGCAGCGCCTGGGGCCGGGCGGCGATCGTGGTCCCGGCCCGCCCCTGCAGGTCCACCTCGTGGCCGGCGTCGCGGTAGTCGGCGGCCAGGCTTTCCAGCAGCGCATCCGGATCGATGCGGCACGGCGCCTCCAGCGTGCCGTGCAGGGTGCGCGCATACGCGACCCCGTCGCGCACCAGCGCTTCCATCTCGCGCAGGTCGCGGTTCATCTTCTCGCGCACGACCTCGTCGTCCAGCATGTCGGCCCGCATGCGCATGCGGGTAATGGGAGTCTGCAGGTCGTGCGAGATCGCAGCCAGGATCTGGGTGCGCTCGGCCATGTAATGCTTGAGGCGGGCCTGCATGGCATTGAAGGCACGGGCCGCGTGCGCCACTTCGAGCGGGCCGGCTTCCGGCAGCGCTTCCAGGCCCAGGTCGGGGCCCAGGCTGTCGGCGGCACTGGCCAGGCGCGCCAGCGGCTGGGTGGCCAGACGCACCGCGAGCCAGGTGAACAGGCCCAGCAGCGCCAGCTGGCCTGCCAGCACGGCGGGCAACCAGTCCGCCACCGGCATGCCATTGGGCCGCATGTCGATCGTCAGCGGGGCCCCATCGCCCAGCGTCACCTGCGCCTGCACGCGGTCCGGATAGCCCGGCACGGCGTAGGCTTTCACCGGATAGTGCTTGCCGATCGCCGCGACGAAGACGCCGGCGATGCGCTCTGAATGCGCGGTATCCGGCGCATGGCCCGGGTCGCCCGGCTGCAGCGAAAACTGGTAATTGCGGCGCGCGAGCCGCGGCAGCCATGCGGCGCGCTCGGCGGCCGGCAGGCGGTCCAGCAGGGCGACCGAGCTGGCCACGTCCCGTTCCAGGTAGTCCAGCATCAGGCCGACGGTGGCTTCGCGCCGCTCGCTCATGATCAGCACGAAGGACAACGCGTGCGCAGCCGCCAGGCCGACGCACAGGATCAGCATCAGGCGCGCGAACAGGGTGTGCGGCCAGGACAGGCGACGCACGCTCATCCCGGGCCGTCCGCAACGTCCACCGACGACGAGAACACGTAGCCTTCGCTGCGCAGGGTCTTGATGTAGCGCGGCTCGCGCGCATCGTCGCGCAGGCGCTGGCGGATGCGGCTCACCAGCAGGTCGATCGAGCGGTCGAACAGGTCGGCTTCGCGGCCCTGGGTGAGGTTGAGCAGCTGGTCGCGCGTCAGCACACGCTGCGGATGGTCGAGGAACACCCGCAGCAGGCGGTATTCGGCGCCGCTCAGGGCCACCAGCGTGCCTTCGCTGTCCAGCAGGTGGCGGCCGACGGTGTCGAGTTTCCAGTCGCCGAAGTGCAGGAACTGTCCCGGCTCCTTCAACTCCAGGTTCGGCGGCAGCATGCGCGCGCGCCGAAGCAGCGAACGGATGCGAGCGAACAGCTCGCGCACCGCGAAGGGCTTGGTGAGGTAATCGTCCGCGCCCATCTCGAGGCCGACCACGCGGTCGGTCTCTTCGTCGCGCGCGGTCAGCATCAGGATCGGGATGGTGCGCCACTTGCCGGCGCGCAGGTCGCGGCACAGCGCCAGGCCATCTTCTCCCGGCAGCATCAGGTCGAGCACCACCAGGTCGACCTGGTGCTGCTCCATCAGGCTGCGCATCTCGCGCCCATTGGCGGCCAGCGAGGCACGCATGCCGTTCTTGTCCAAATAGGCAGCGAGCAGTTCGCGGATCTCGCGGTCGTCGTCGACGATGAGGACAGCATCAGCATGGAGGGCGACGCCAACGGCGCCCCGCATCCTAACCCGAAGGATTACGCCAGGCGCTTCACCGGCAAGTATGCACATCGCCACCTGACGGGCGGCATCGGCCACAACCTGCCACAGGAAGCGCCGCGTGAATTCGCCCAGGCCATCCTGGACGTTGCCAAATGGCTTTAACTTCAGTGGCGTGGCGAACGTGGTGACACTGCGCTACTTCTTCGGTGTCAGCCACTTGACAGCGGCCCGGGCGTTGGCCTTGACGTTGTAGTCGATCATGGCCCACTGCTCCTCCAGCGCCTCCGCCATCACGCTCGCCGGGCTCGGTGGCGGCAGCTGCAGGTAGGCGTCGGCCTCGCCGTATTCGCGCTTGATCTCCATGCCCGCCTTGCGCGCGATGTGCATCATGGTCTGGTTCGAGGTCAGGCATTGCATGTAGAGCGTATCCACGTCGGCGTTGCGGCAGTGGATCGCCGCGCGCTGGAACAGGCGCGAGCCGACGCCCTGCCCGCGCGCCGAGCGCGAGACCGATACGCCGAACTCGGCCACCCGCTCCTTTTGCGTCGGCTTGTCCTGGTCGGCCTTGGCAAAGGCCAGGTGGCCGACGCCCACCAGCTGGAACACGCGGTTCACCACGCCGAACACGATGTCGTGTCCGAAGTCGATCTTCTCGACGTACTTGGCGATCGCATCGTCCGGAATGACGCTGCCGAAGCGCAGCAGGCGGTCGTCGTCGTCCAGCGCCAGGAAATGGCGCAGGATGCGGCGGCGGTCGCGCTCGCCGAGTTCCTTCACGTGCACGGTCGGACGGCCGGGTTTGCCACGGTCATTGCCGCCGAGACCCTTCAGCCAGCGGGCCAGGGGATTGTCCAGCATCTTGTCATCCTATTGTGCAGTGCAACATCGGCGGATTGTAGCGGATCCCGCTATTTCGTGCCGCTCTGGGACGGCACGATCCATTGCGATGCCGGACTGAACACGAATACGCCCTTGCCCGCCCCCTTGGCCTCGTACATCGCCTTGTCGGCCTCGGCCAGCAGTGCCGCCGAGCCGCGCGCGGCGCCGGCATGGCCGCGCGCGCTGGAAATGCCGATGCTGGCCGAGATCGAAACCGGATTACCGTCGGCCTCGGTCACCGAGCGGATCTGGTCGAGGGCCAGCTGGGCCACGCGCAATGCGCCTTCGCGCGAGGCGACCTCTTCCAGCATGATGACGAACTCGTCGCCGCCCAGGCGCGCCAGCGCATCCTCGGCGCGCAGCTTTTCCTGCACCCGGCGCGCGACCATCTGCAGCACCAGGTCGCCGGTGGCGTGACCATAGGTGTCGTTGACTGCCTTGAAGCCGTCCAGGTCGATGAACATGATGACCACCACCGAGTCGCGCCGGTTGGCCCGCGCCAGCGCCCGCTCCAGCAGGCGGGTCAGCTGGCGGTAGTTGATCAGGCCCGTCAGGCTGTCGTGCTGGGCCAGGCGCTCGAGCTGCTTCGACTGCGTTTCGAGTTCGGCGGTGCGCGCGGCGACGCGCTGCTCGAGGTTTTCGTTGGCTGCCTTCAGCCGGTGGTTGACCTCGCCGATGATGCGGTAGCTGCGCCGCAGCCGCATGCCGGCATAGGAAAGCAGGAGCAGCAGGAAGACCGAGTAGCCGAGCAGGTAGCCGCGGTAGCGCTCGCGCACCGCCAGGGCGGCGTCGAACGAGCGGTCAAACTCGCCGCCCAGGCGGTCGAGCGTGGCCCCGACGGCGGTGGCGGCGATCTGGGCTTCGAGCCGGTTTTCCAGCGGGCGTTTCTCGAGGATCACGCGGGAAGCCTTGATGATGGCGTCCATCTTTTCGACCACGGCCGGCGAGAAGGCGATTTCCTGGGCCGCGATGTCGCCCAGGATCTCGTTGATGCGCGCGGCCAGCGGCGGGCTCGGTGCGACGTTGTAGCGCAGGACCTCGGTCAGCAGCGCGTTCAGCGAGGCGTCGAGCCGCACCACCAGGCGCGCCGGCGCCAGCGCGCCTTCGATGCCGCCCAGCTCGGTCTTGAGGTCGGCCACGGCCGGCGGCAGGTAGGCAAGCGCCTCGCGCAGCGGCGGATTGTGGCGTGCGAACTGGGCGGTGATCAGTTCCTTGCGCTGCAGGGCGTCGCGCAGCTGGGTGTAGGCCGTGTTCACCGCCGCGCCGGATGCCTCGGGCACTGCTGCGCCGATGCGGTTCAAGAGCTCGCGCATGCGCGGCAGCTGGGTGGTCAGTTGCGCGGTGGCCGGCGCGCGGCCGATGTGGGCGCGCAGGATGTTGGCATCCCATTCGGCATCGAGCTTGCCGAGCTCGCGCAGGTTGAGCATCACGTCGTTGCGGACCTCGGGATCGGTCGCTTCCGAGCGTATATAGAAAAAAGCGAGCAGCAAGGTCAGCAGCAGCACCGCCAGGCCGGCGAGTTGCAGGCGGCGACGCGGTTTCAAGCTCGCTACGCGCTGCGCCAGCACGGCAACCATCTTTCCTCCGTTACATCATGTTGTCTTACTTGTCCGGAGAGCATAGCAAAAGCTGGCGGAACAGCCGTGCACTGTAGGGTGGGCGGCTTCGCCGCCCACGCGGTGATTGCCGACGGCTCCGCTCTCGCGCCGGATGATCTCGCTGCGAACGATCACCGCGTGGGCGGGAGACCCGCCCACCCTACGGTTCTCTCAACGCCGCTTTCACCGCCGATACCCGCGCCGCATGGACCGCTTCGGGAATCCGGTCGCGCTTGTCGGCGAAGCGCGCCGCGACTTCGCCCGCGTTCACGGCGCGTGCCGCGTCCAGCGCGCGCGCCAGGTGGGGCCGCTGCGGATAGTCCTGGAAACGCATCGGGTGCTGCTCGTGCCCGCGTCCGCGCGCATCGCACTCGGAGGCCAGCAGCATCTGCAAAAAGCGCTCCGGCTTGCGGAAGGCGTCGCAGCGTTCGAACAGGGTGACGATGGTGTTGGCGCGCAGCTGGAGGGCGCGGCTGACGTTGCCGTGCTCGCGCGCCGTCATCAGGGCCAGGTCGCGGCATTCGTTGGGCACCTTCAGGCGCTTGCACACGGCCGTGACCAGCCTGGTGCCTTCGAACTCGTGGCCGTGGTGGGCCGGCCAGGTGTCGCTGGGCGAGACCCCCTTGCCCAGGTCGTGCACCAGGGCGGCGAAGCGCAGCTCGAGCGGAAGGCCTTGCGAAGCCGCGTAGTCGATCACCAGCATGATGTGCACGCCGGTGTCGACTTCCGGATGGTGCAGCGGCGGCTGCGGCACGCCCCACAGCGCGTCGAGCTCGGGCAGGATGCGGCCCAGTGCCCCGCAGTCGCGCAGCACCGCGAACATGCGCGAAGGACGCTCTTCCATCAGGCCGCGCGCCAGCTCCTGCCAGACCCGCTCGGGCACCAGGGCGTCGACCTCCCCCGCTTCGACCATGCTGCGCATCAGCGCGAGGGTGGTCTCGTGGACGCGGAAGTCGGGGAAACGCGCGGCGAAGCGGGCCAGGCGCAGGATGCGCACCGGGTCTTCGGCAAAGGCGTTCGAGACGTGGCGGAACACGCGGTCGCGCAGGTCTTGCTGGCCGTTATAAGGGTCGACGATACTGCCGTCGTCGGCGCGCGCCATGGCGTTGATGGTCAGGTCGCGCCGCACCAGGTCGTCCTCGAGCGTGACGTCCGGTGAAGTGTGGAACACGAAGCCGTGGTAGCCGGGCGCGGTCTTGCGCTCGGTGCGGGCCAGCGCGTATTCCTCGTGCGTGTCGGGATGCAGGAAGACCGGGAAATCCTTGCCGACCGGGCGGAAGCCCTGCGCCACCATCTGCTCCGGCGTGGCGCCGACCACCACGTGGTCGCGGTCGGTCACGGGACGCCCGAGCAGCTCGTCGCGCACCGCGCCGCCGACCACATAGCTGCGCATCGCTTACTCCTGCGGCAGGTCGAGGTCGTGCAGCGGGGTCGGATCGCTTTCCCGCATCGCCTCGTCGACCCAGCGCGCCACCGCCGGGTGGGCCAGCACGCGCTCGCAGTAGGCCTGCAGGGCCGGGGCCAGCGCCACGCCATAGGTCTTGAAGCGGCACACCACCGGCGCGTAGAAGGCGTCGGCGATCGAGAACTCGCCGAACAGGAAGCCGTGGTGGCCGAAGCGCGCCAGGCAGTCTTCCCAGATCTCGCAGATGCGGCCGATATCGGCCTGGGCGCCCGGCGTGCGCCCACGCCCCGGCAGGCGCGCCTGGATGTTCATCGACATCGCATTGCGCAACTCACCGAAGCCCGCGTGCATCTCGGCCACGATCGAGCGCGCCAGTGCGCGCGCGGCGACGTCCTGCGGCCACATGTGCTTGTCCGGGAACTGCTCGGCCAGGTATTCGACGATGGCCAGGCTGTCCCAGATCGTCATTTCGCCCGCCAGCAGCACCGGCACCCGGCCCGCGTGCGAATAGCGTGCGATGTTGGCGGCGGTATCGGGCTTGTCGAGCAGGACGCGGATCTCGGTGAACGGGATCCCGAAGGCTATCGCCGCCACCCAGGGCCGCATCGACCACGACGACACGTTCTTGTTGCCGATGACGAGGGTCAGGCCCGGCTGGCGGGCCTGGTCGAGGGTGGAAGACAGGGTCGGGTCGAGTTCGATGGTCTGCATGGTGTCCTGTGGTTGTACGGTATCAGAATACAGTATGAGAAATCAGCGGCCGGCGTGCTCACGGTAATCGTCGAGGCCGCGGGGTGTCGCCAGGTAGTGCGGCGCGGCGGCTTCGAGCGACGTCAGCTTGATTCCCAGCGCCTCCGCTGTCAAGGCTTGTGTTTGCGGATCGACCACATTATCCGTCTTCATCGAATCGAGATTGTCGCGCGAGATGAGCGGGTCGCCCGGCAGCAGCTCGAACAGCCTGGCCTCCAGGCGCGCGGCCCAGTCGGGCAGCTCGAGCACATGGCGTTCGTGGCCGGCATAGCGCCCGGCCAGGTGCACCAGCTGTTCCAGGGTATACACCCGGGGGCCGCCCAGTTCGATGACGGCGCCGCGCGTGCGCGGCTGCGACTCCTGCAGCGCCAGCGCGAAGGCGGCGGCGACGTCGTCCACATGGACCGGCTGGAAGCGTGCCTGTGCACAGGCCAGCGGCAGTACCGGCAGGCGCTGCTGGAGCCTGGCGAACACGGTCAGGAAATGGTCGCCCGGGCCGAACACCACCGAGGGACGGAAGATGGTGCTGGCCACCCGCGGCTGGCTGCGCGCGGCCAGCTCGCCATCGGCCTTGGAGCGCTGGTACATCGATGCCCCACGCGGGCTCGCACCGAGCGCGCTCATGTGCAGGTAGCGCGGTACGCCGAGCTCGGCGCATGCCTGGACGATGCGGCGCGGCAGCTCCACGTGCAGGCGCCGGAAGCCGGGGCCATACGGCTCCCCATGGCCGCCGTGCAGCACGCCGACCAGGTTGATGACGGCGTCGCGCCCCGCCAGCAAGCGGCGCAGCGTGGCATCGTCGTGGATGTCGGCCACCTCCAGGTCGAGGTAAGGCAGGGTGGTGAGTTCCTTGGCGCGTTCGTAGTGGCGCGCTGCTACCAGCATGTTGACGCCGTCCGACGCCAGGCGCGCCAGCAGGTGGCGGCCGATGAAACCCGTACCGCCGATGACCACGACATTCTGGTCGCGCATGCTTGCTCTCCTCGCGGGCCCAAAGCGTGCTCAAAGCGGGACCCAGTGCATTCAGGGGAGGATGGACGAGCGTTCGCGTGGCTGTACCGGGCGCACCCGGGTGCGGATCGATTGCGGCTTGTTCTCGAACACGGCGGCGTAGTTGGTGGCGTTGGCCAGCACATTGCGCACGTAGCCGCGGGTTTCGGAGAACGGGATCGATTCGATGAAGACCGCCCCTTCCATCGGCTGGTCCAGCCGGCCGCGCCAGGCGCGCGAGCGCGATGGCCCGGCGTTGTAGGCCGCCGTGGCGAGGATTTCGTCGCCATCAAAATTCTCCAGCACCATGTTCATGTAATTGGCGCCGAGCGTGATGTTGGTCCGCAGGTCGTTGAGCATGCCATGCACGAAGTTGTCCATCCCGATCTTGGCCGCCACCCATTTGCCGGTGGCGGGCATTACCTGCATCAGGCCGGAGGCGCCGACGCCGGAGCGCGCATCGCTGATGAAGCGCGACTCCTGGCGGATCAGGCCGTAGACCCAGGCCTTGTCGAGGCCCAGGCCCTGCGCAGTCGGGTGCAGGACGTCCAGGTGCGGCGCCGGGAACCGTTGCGCGTAGTCGAGTTCGGTACGGGTGCGCAACGAGGTCTCGACGGTACGGTCGAGCAGGTCGTTGCGGCGAGCGAGTTCGCCGGCGGCCAGCAACTGACGGTCAGACATGCCGCGCAGCGCCCAGTTCCATTCGCGGTTGCCGTCCGGGCGCAGGCGCAGGGCGTAGAACTTCAGCGCGCGCTGCAGGCTCGGGTTGGCGCCGGCCTGGGCCAGCTCTTCGCTACTGACGGGCTGGACCGGGGGCGGCGCCACCACCTGGCGGCCGAGGTCGTCCAGCGCGAGCTGGCCATAGAAATGGTGCTGGCTGGCGATGCGTTCTAAGCCGGCATTGGCTTCCACCATCTTGCCGTCGTGCTTGTCGGCGCGCGCCAGCCAGTAGACCCAGGCGCTGTCGGCACGCAGGCTGGGAGGCATCGCGTCGATGGTGGCGCGGACCTGCTTCCAGTCGCCGCGGCGCAGGGCGATACGGGTCTTCCACTGCAGTTGCTCGTTGGTCAGCTGGATGCCGCCCGTGCGCTGCCAGTAGGTGGCGGCATCGGGCGACAGGGCGATCGAGGCGGCATGCGCGATGCTGGCCCAGCCGACGGCGCGTTCTTCCGAGCTCAGCCGGGGGCTGTTCTTCTGCAGGGCGACCGTGGCCAGCTTGAGGCTGGTGCGCGCCATGCGACCGACCGCCACCAGGTAGATGGCGCGCTCGGCGCGGGTCTTGCCGATGCCGCGCGCCATCGCAACCGCCGGCGTGTCCACCGCCTGGGCGGCGCGGATCTCGGTCGCCCCCAGCAGGGCGGCGGTGCGGCGTGCCGGACCGGTCGCATTGGCCTCGCCCGCCAGGCGCAGCTGCCACAGCAGGTCATCCTCGGTGAACTGGCGGCTTTGCGCCAGCTGGGTGATCAGTGCGGCGCAGGCTTCACCGTAATAATCCGGACCGAGCAGCAGCGCGCGGGCTTCCTGCGCCACCGCTTCGCCGCGGCTGGCGCGCGCCAGCAGGGCATAACAGCGGAGTTGCAGGTTGCTGCCGGCCAGTTGCCCGACTTCGCGCTCGAACCCGGTCCAGTCGCGCCGGCGGCCCATCTCGAGCAACCACTCGCTGCGCATCAGCTCGGCGGCGGCGCTGCCCTCGTGGCGGCGCAGTACCTCGCGGATTTCCTCGGCCGTGGCGTCGCCGCCGGCGCCGCCGGCGCCGCTTATTTTGGGTTTCAGACGATAATAGTCGACGTAGGACGCCAGCGGATATCCGGGCGGCAGGCGCGATGCGAGCGCGTTGGTGCGCGCCGCGTCGTTCTGGCGCGCGGCCTCGCGCAGCAGCAGGAAGGTGTCGTCGGCGGCGCGGCTGTCCGGCACCGGCGAAGCGGCAGGAGCACCGGCAGGTGCGGCGGGAACGGTCGGGGCGCCGCCTGGTACCGGCGGGACCGTGGCCGGCGCGGCCTGGGCGTGGGCTGTGCCGGTAGGCGGCGTCCACAATGCAAACACAAGGGCAAGGGCGACCGGCAGCGAGCCGGTTGTCAATCTCGATTGAAACATCCACAACTCTCAAAGTACGCTGCATTCAAACCATGACCGGCGAATCAAGAATACCATGTGCCCCCGGGCTGCTGCCAGACGCTGACGCAAGCGCCATGCCCGATAAACCACAGTTGCGCCGCACGCTCAAGGAGCGGCGCCGCGCCATCGACCCTGCCACGAAACGGGCCTGGGACGACCGCATCGGGGCACGCGTGCTGGCCTGGTGGCGAGCCGATCCGAAGCGCGCGCTGGCCGTGTACTGGCCGCTCGCCGGGGAACCGGACTTGCGTCCAGCCTACGCGGAATTGGCCGAGGCAGGCGTACGGCTGGCCTTACCCGTCGTACTGGCGCGCGACGCGGCGCTCGGATTCGCCGAGTGGGTGCCGGGCGAACCGACCGTGGCGGACAGCCTGGGCGTGGCCGTGCCGGCGGAATTGCGCATGGTGGAACGGCCGGATGCGCTGCTGGTGCCCTGCCTGGGCTTCGATGCGCGCGGCTACCGGCTGGGGTATGGGGGCGGGTTTTATGACAGGACGCTGGCGGCGGCGCCGCGTCCGAGGACGCTGGGCATCGCGTATGCGTGCCAGCTGGCGGAATTCGCGATCGGGGAATATGACATTCCGCTCGATCAGATCGTCACGGAACGCGACCTGTAACGTCCTGTTTTGTTGGAACATCACGGACACCTAGGGTGGGCGGCTCCACCGGGCAATGCGCGAGACGGCGCCGTCTCGGCCGCCCACGCGTTCAAACCGTGGTGATGCTGCCCGTGCGTCTGCCCACCCTCTGGCTGAACGCGTGAGCGGGAGACCCGCCCACCCTACGGACCGCGGCCATTTCAGCGCCGCGGCCGAAGGGCCAATTATTTCACCAGCCGTTGCCAAATGGCGGTGGTCGCCGCCGCCTGGTTCATGCTGTAGAAATGCAGCCCCGGCGCGCCGCCGGCCAGCAGGCGTTCGCACAGCGCCGTCACCACGTCCAGGCCGAAGGCCTTGATCGAGGCCGAATCGTCGCCGAAGCTGGCCAGCTTGTTGCGCACCCAGCGCGGGATCTCGGCGCCGCACATATCCGAGAAGCGCATCAGCTGCGTGTAGTTGGTGATCGGCATGATGCCTGCCACCACCGGCACGTCCACGCCCAGCTTGCGCGCATTGTCGACGAAGTCGAAATACGCGTCCGCGTTATAGAAATACTGGGTGATCGCGGCATTCGCGCCGGCCTGCACCTTGCGTGCAAAGGCCTGCAGATCGTCCTGGGGCGAACGTGCCTGCGGATGCATTTCCGGATAGGCCGCCACTTCGATGTGGAACCAGTCGCCGGTTTCCTTGCGGATGAACTCGACCAGCTCGTTGGCGTAGCGGAATTCGCCACCGCCGCCGTAGCCGCTCGGCAGGTCGCCGCGCAGCGCGACCACGCGGCGGATGCCCTTGTCCTGGAACTGCTGCAGGATGGCGCGCAGCGATTCCCTGGTGCCGCCGACGCAGGACAGGTGCGGCGCCGCATCCATGCCTTCGGACTGGATCTCGAGCACCGTCTGCAAGGTACCCTGCTGGGTGGTGCCGCCGGCGCCGAAGGTCACCGAGAAATACTTGGGCCGCAAGTCGGCCAGCTTCTGGCGCACGACGCGCAGCTTCTCGGCGCCCTCTTCGGTCTTCGGCGGGAAGAACTCGATACTGAAATTATGGGTTTCCATCTTTGTCTCTGAGGATCAAGGTAGAAAGCGCCCACGAAATGATGCTGTACAGGATGGCTGCCAGGAAGGCGGACCAGAATCCGGCCACTTCGAAGCCGTCGATCCACTCCGACACCAGCCAGAACAGGACCGCATTGATGACGAGGATGAACAGGCCCAGCGAAATGACGGTCACCGGCAGGGTCAGGAGCACCAGCACGGGACGGATCAGGGTATTGACCAGCCCCAGCACGAGCGCAGCGATCAGCGCGGTCGTGAAATTGGTGACGGAAACGGAGGACATCAGGTAAGGCAGTGCCATCAGGGCAAGGGCATTGATCAGCCAGGTTACAAGCAGGCGCATCGCATCGACTTTCGTGGTACGCGGGCGCTCGGGGAGCGCCCGGCTGGTAAAAAAAGGGCGCGGGGTTCATGAAACGCCGCGCCCGCTATTAACGTCTACCGATTAATAACGGTAGTGGTCCGGCTTGTACGGACCTTCCTGCTTCACCGAGATGTAGGCGGCCTGCTCTTCGGTCAGCGTGGTCAGCTGGGCGTTGAGCTTCTTGAGCTGCAGGCGGGCGACCTTTTCGTCCAGGTGCTTCGGCAGGGTGTAGACGCCGACCGGGTAGTTGGCGGTGTTGGCGAACAGTTCGATCTGGGCGATGGTCTGGTTCGCGAACGACGAGCTCATCACGTACGACGGGTGGCCGGTACCGCAGCCGAGGTTCACCAGGCGGCCTTCGGCCAGCAGGATGATGCGCTTGCCATCCGGGAAGATCACGTGGTCGACTTGCGGCTTGATGTTTTCCCACTCGTACTTCTTGATCGCGGCAACTTCGATTTCATTGTCGAAGTGGCCGATGTTGCAGACGATCGCCTGGTCTTTCATGCGCAGCATGTGCTGCTCGGTGATGACGTGGTAGTTGCCGGTGCAGGTAACGAAAATGTCGCCGTGTTCGGCAGCGTAGTCCATGGTCACGACGCGGTAGCCTTCCATCGCGGCCTGCAGGGCGCAGATCGGGTCGATCTCGGTGACCCACACTTGCGCCGACAGCGCGCGCATGGCCTGGGCCGAGCCCTTGCCCACGTCGCCGTAGCCGGCGATCACGGCGATCTTGCCGGCGATCATGACGTCGGTCGCGCGCTTGATGCCATCGACCAGCGATTCGCGGCAACCGTACAGGTTGTCGAACTTCGACTTGGTGACCGAGTCGTTGACGTTGATCGCCGGGAAGGCCAGCTTGCCTTCCTGGTGCATCTGGTACAGGCGGTGCACGCCGGTGGTGGTCTCTTCGGTCACGCCCAGGATGCATGGCAGGCGCTTCGAGTACCAGGCCGGGTCACGCGCGAGGCGGCCCTTGATCGAGTTGAACAGACAGATTTCTTCTTCCGAGCCCGGCTTGTCCAGCACCGAGATGTCCTTTTCCGCACGCACGCCCAGGTGCAGCAGCAGGGTCGCATCGCCGCCGTCGTCGAGGATCATGTTGGCATGGTTGTCGCCCGGCCATTCGAAGATGCGGTGGGTGTATTCCCAGTACTCGTCCAGGGTTTCGCCCTTCACGGCGAACACCGGGGTGCCGACTGCGGCGATGGCGGCGGCGGCGTGGTCCTGGGTCGAGTAGATGTTGCATGATGCCCAGCGCACGTCGGCGCCCAGGGCTTCCAGGGTGCGGATCAGGACCGCGGTCTGGATGGTCATGTGCAGCGAACCGGCAACGCGCGCGCCCTTCAGGGGCTGGGCGGCGGCGTATTCCTCGCGGATCGCCATCAGGCCCGGCATTTCGGTTTCCGCAATGCGGATTTCCTTCTCGCCCCAGCTTGCCAGGGAGATGTCTGCGACGTGGAAATCGTTGAGGTCTTTGAGTACGGCGTTCATCACGCCCTCCTTTCAATGGTTGAAAAAAGTAACGTGAGCGCAGTGTTGATGATCCGAGCCTGGCAAAGAGGAATCTCTTTGTCGCAACGCTCCTCGGAATCGGTGAGTTTACCACGAGTGGCGGCGCATGGGGCCGCCACTGTTGTTCACCTGCCCCGCCCGCAGCCGTGACGGCCGGGGCGGAGACGGCCGGGTTAGGCCAGGCCGGCTTCGGCGCGCAGCAGCGCCGCCTTGTCGGTGCGCTCCCAGGTGAACTCCGGCTCTTCGCGGCCGAAGTGGCCGTAGGCGGCGGTCTTGGCGTAGATCGGGCGCAGCAGGTCGAGCATCTGCACGATGCCTTTCGGGCGCAGGTCGAAGTGTTCCATGACGAGCTGGGCGATCTTCTCGTCGGAGATGACGCCGGTGCCTTCAGTGTACACGGTAATGTTGATCGGGCGGGCCACGCCGATCGCGTAGCTGACCTGCACCTGGCACTGGCGCGCCAGGCCGGCGGCCACGACGTTCTTGGCGACGTAGCGCGCAGCGTAGGCTGCCGAACGGTCGACCTTGGACGGATCTTTGCCCGAGAACGCGCCGCCGCCGTGCGGGGCTGCGCCGCCGTAGGTGTCGACGATGATCTTGCGGCCGGTCAGGCCGCAGTCGCCCTGCGGGCCGCCGATGACGAAGCGGCCGGTCGGGTTGACCAGGAACTTGGTATCTTGCAGCCACTCGCGCGGCAGGGTCGGCTTGATGATCTCTTCGATGACCGCTTCTTCGATCTGCGAATGGGTCACGTCCGGATGGTGCTGGGTGGAGAGCACCACGGTGTGGACCGACACCGGGCGGCCGTCGACGTAGCGCAGGGTGACCTGCGACTTGGCGTCAGGGCGCAGCCATGGCAGGCGGCCGTCCTTGCGCAGCTGCGACTGGCGCTCGACCAGGCGGTGCGAATAATAGATGGCGGCCGGCATCAGCTCCGGGGTCTCGTCGCAGGCGTAGCCGAACATCAGGCCCTGGTCGCCGGCGCCCTGGTCCAGGTCGAGGCCGGCGCCTTCGTCCACGCCCTGGGCGATGTCCGGCGACTGCTTGTCGTAGGCGACCAGCACGGCGCAACCCTTGTAGTCGATGCCGTATTCGGTGTTGTCGTAGCCGATGCGCTTGATGGTGTCGCGCGCCACGCCGATGTAGTCGACGTTGGCGTGGGTGGTGATTTCACCCGCCAGCACCACCAGGCCGGTGTTGCACAGGGTTTCGGCGGCGACGCGCGCGCGCGGATCCTGTTCCAGGATGGCGTCGAGGATGCTGTCGGAAATCTGGTCGGCAACCTTGTCTGGGTGGCCTTCAGAAACGGATTCGGACGTAAAGAGATAATCGTTGGACATAATGGCTCCGGTTACTGCTGAGTGTTGTATGTGCCGCAGCAACGGATGCCTGCGACGCTTTAGCGACATTTATATTCCGCTTCGCAAGTTGTCTATTAACTCGGCGGATCCTGCATAAAGTGGTATTTTACGCTTCCTTTGAGAATTTTGCTCTACCAAGCCCTGCTCTCTTCAACCCTGGTCAATCGCATGTTAGTTTCTTTATTCCGTGCATTATCGGTATTTCCATTGCCGTTTTTGCATGCCCTTGGCGCAGCCCTCGGCTGGCTCGTCTATTTGTCATCCGGATCGTATCGCCGGCGCCTGCGCGCCAACCTGGCCCAGGCCGGCTATGAGGCGCACCTGAACGCGGCCGTCGCCGAAGCCGGCAAGGCCATCATCGAACTCGCTTTTGTCTGGTGCGCCGACCCGCAGCGCGTCGCCCGCCACGCCAGCGTGGAAAACTGGGAACTGGTGCAGCAGCGCCTGGATGCCGGCCGCGGCATCGTGTTCCTGACCCCGCACCTGGGCTGCTTCGAAATGACGGCGCAGCAGATCGCCCTGCAGACGGCGCTGACCGTCATGTACCGCCCGCCGCGCAAGAGCGCCCTGAAACCCCTGGTCGAAGGGGCGCGCGCGCGCCACAACCTCAAGCTGGCGCCGGCCACGCTGTCCGGCGTGCGCATCCTGGCCAAGACCCTCAAGAGCGGCGAACCGATCGGCCTGCTGCCCGACCAGGTGCCGCAGGAAGGCGAAGGCGTGTGGGCGCCGTGGTTCGGCCGCTCCGCCTACACCATGACCCTGCCTGCAAAACTGGCGCAGCTGGGCAAGGCCGATATCCTGCTGGTGTATGCCGAGCGCCTCGCGCACGGCCGCGGCTACGTGGTGCGCTTCGTGCCCTTCGAGGGCGAGCTGTCCGGCAGTGCGGCGGACCAGGCGGCCAGCATCAACCGCGCCATGGAGCAGCTGATCGCGCGCTGCCCGGCGCAGTACTTCTGGAGCTACAACCGCTACAAGCAGCCGGACGGCGTGGCCGGCCCCGAAAGCGAGGCCGCGGCATGAGGCTCCTGCTCGGTATCATGTGGCTGCTGCATTTCCTGCCGCTGCCCATCCTCGGCCGCCTCGGCGAAGCCGTCGGCAGCCTGATGTTCCGGGTCATGGGCAAACGGCGCCGCATCACCCTGACCAACCTGCGCCTGTGCATGCCCGAGAAATCCGACGGCGAGCGCCACGCGATCGCGAAGCAGCATTTCCGCGCCTACGCGCGCAGCATCTTCGAGCGTTCGATCCTGTGGTGGGCGCCGGAAGCGCGCGTGCGCAGCTATATCCACGTCGAACCAGGCGTACCGCAGGCCGAGATGGAAGCCGGCCCGACCATCCTGCTGTGCCCGCACTTCGTCTGCCTGGATGTGGCCGGCGTGGCCGCGCGCGTGATCCCGGTGTGCAGCATGTACGTGCCGCAAAAGAACGCCGACTTCGACAAGCTGCTGCGCCACGGCCGCGAGCGCTACGGCCCGGTGCGCCTGGTGACGCGCAAGGAGGGCATCAAGCCGATCCTGCGCGCGCTGCGCGACGGCCTGCCCTACTTCATGCTGCCGGACATGGATTTTGGCGAGAAAGATGCCGAGTTCGTGCCCTTCTTCGGCATCCCGGCCGCCACGCTTACCGCGCTGGGCCGCATCGCGGCCACCACCGGCGCCAAGGTGATCCCGGTGGTCGCCACTTACCTGCCGAACTACCAGGGCTGGCGTGTGCGTTTCTATCCGGCGTGGGAGAATTACCCGGGCGACGACATGGTCGAGGCGACCCGCCGCATGAACGCCTTCATCGAGGAGCGCGTGCGCGAAGCGCCGGCCGAGTACTTCTGGACCCATAAACGCTTCAAGACCCGGCCGCCGGGCGAAGCGTCGTTCTACGATTAATTAAGCTGGGCTAATCCAATCTGAATTTGGATTAGCGGAACTGAATAAGCGATGAAACTGAAATTCACCAAGATGCACGGCGCCGGCAACGACTTCATCGTCGTCGACGCGATCCACCAGGACGTGAACCTGAGCCCGGAACAGTGGCGCCGGTTGGCCGACCGCCGCTTCGGCATCGGCGCCGACCAGATCCTGGTGGTCGAGCGGCCGGTGAGCGAAGGCTGCGACTTCCGCTACCGCATCTTCAACAACGACGGCGGCGAAGTCGAGCAATGCGGCAACGGCGCGCGCGCCTTTGCCCGCTTTGTCAGCGACAAGGGGCTGTCGACAGAGCGCAGCATCCGGGTCGAGACCATGAAGGGCATGATCGCCCCGCGACTCGAGACGGATGGCAGCGTGACGGTGGACATGGGCGCGCCGCGCCTGGATCCGCTCGAGGTGCCGTTCGACAGTGCCGGCCTGGACGGCCGGGCCGAGGGTGAAGACAGCACCTGGCCGCTGCCGCTGGGCGGCAAGACCGTGTTCGTGTCGGTGGTCTCGATGGGCAATCCGCACGCGGTGCAGGTGGTGGAGAACGTCGATACCGCGCCGGTGGAGAGCATGGGCCCGGCGATCGAGACGCACCCGCGCTTCCCGAAGAAGGTCAACGCCGGCTTCATGCAGGTGGTGGACCGCCACCACATCCGCCTGCGCGTGTTCGAACGCGGCGCCGGCGAGACGCTGGCCTGCGGCACCGGCGCCTGCGCGGCGGTGGTGGCCGGCATCCGCCGCGGCCTGCTCGACTCGCCGGTGCGCGTGTCGGCGCGCGGCGGTGAGCTCAGCATCGCATGGGCCGGCGTGGACCAGCCGGTCTATCTCAGTGGGCCGGCAGTCACCGTGTTCGAAGGCGAAATCGAGCTCTAGGCCGCCGTGACATTTGGCGCACTTTGACGGCGGGACGGGGTGATATTGTTAAGCATTATCATCGGCAGCTTCGAACGACAAGCACCATGAATCGCCTCACCTGGATCGCCACCGCCGGTCTTCTCTGCGCCGCATCCACCGCCAACGCGGCCTCGCCTGAAGAAAACCGCCTCATCGGCGCCTGGCAGGAAGGGAAGTCGGGCGCGATGATGGTCTACAAAGCCGACCATCGTTTCGAGCTGCACCCGCCATGTGGTCCGAAACAGGACGATTTGCGCAAGGTGGGCCTGCCGTTTGTCCCGGGAACCTGGCAACTGAGCGACTCGGGTGAATTGACCGTGACGATCAGGGCCAGGAAACGCAGTTTCGTCACCCAGGGAAAGTTGCAGTGGACCGGCGGCCAGATGAACTGGGTAGGCAAGGATGGGCGCTTGCTGCAGAGAGCCGGCACATACAAGGGCCCCTTGCCGCCGGCATGCTGATAGCCGGCTAGGCCGCCAGGCCGATCTCGGCTGCATCGCCTTCATCGCTGCCCCTGGCAGGCGCTCCCAGCAGCGTACGCAGCCGGTACAAGCGCTGCCGATAATTTCCCTCCGGTCCCGACGGGCCGCAATCGATCCCTTCGAACAAGCGTGCAATGCGGTCGAGTGCATGGCGTTCTTGCGCCGTGTCGACCAGCACCAGCCGGCGCTTGCTGCGTCCGTAGCTGGCGCGAATATCGATCACCAGGCAATGGCCGTGGTCGGCGGCCGGCACGTCAAGCAGCAGCGCTTCGGCCCGCGACAGCCTGAACAGCGCGGCCAGCTCCAGCCGCGCATGCAGCAGCGGGTGCGCGTGCAGCGCTTCTTCGTGTCCGTCCAGCAGCTTACCGATTTCGACATAGGGCGGCGTGCCCAGGCGCGGAGCGATCTTGCGCAGCAGCGCCAGCGCCTCGGCGCTGCCCTGGGCGGCGGCCTTCTGCAACCAGTAGGCGGCGCGTACGTCATTGCTCTCGTTCTCGCGGCGCGCGCGCCAGGCATTGTGGCCACATTCGAGCTGGGCATCGCGGTAGCCCATCTCGGCCGCGCGCTCGAGGTAGCGCTGGGAATCGGCGACGTTACGCTGCGAGAACTCGGGCTTGATATAGATGCGCGACAGGGCGTACCAGGCCTGGGCCAGCCCCTGCTCGCCCGCCAGGGTCAGCCAGCGGATCGCCTTCTTGAAATTGGCGGCCCCGCCGCCGCCGGCGATGCGGCGGCCGTCGACACCCATGCGTGCGCAGCGCAGGCCCAGCGCCAGCTGGGCGTGGCGGTCGTGCTCGGCCGCGGCGAGCTCCCAGAAGCACAGCGGTTCGTCCGGCGCCAGCGCCCTGCCGTCGTGGACGGCGTCGCCCCCCTTCCCGTCTTCGTCGAGCAGGCGCGCCACGCGCGACAGGAGCGCGATGTCGCCCGGCGCCAGCCGATGGACCCCGTCGTGGCTGGCGGCCGAGCGCACGACCTCGCGCGCCAGCGGCAGCGCGCGCGCCAGGTAATCGTCCCAGTTCCCAGCGTCCCAGGCCTGGTCGAGCACGGTGGAGCGGGCCTCGGCCACGCCGCTGTCGGCCGCGCGCCGCAGCCAGCTTTGGGCCGAGACCGGCGCTGAAACGGCACCGGCAGCGGGCGGCCGCGCCGTCGCGGCATCGCGGCGGCGCGCCAGCAGCCATTGCGCGTCCGGGAAACCTGCGCGGGCGGCGTCTTCGAGCGCGTGCAGCGCCTTGTTCAGTACCGGCGCGTCCGCCGGATCGGCCTTGGGACTGCCATCGCCCAGTACCAGTTGAGCGAACACGAGCCCGGCATGCACGCTGCCATCGTCGTAGGCCCGCTCGTACCAGGGGGCGAGCGCCTGGGCGCTGGCTTGCGCCAGCGCCAGTGGAATATGGTTGCCGATCAGTTGCCAGGCCTGCCGACAATCCTGGCGGGCGGCGCGCTCGAGCCAATGCAGTGCGGTTGGCAAGCTCTGCGGCAAGCCGGCGCTGCCGAACAGGTAGAGCTTGCCCAGCTCGAGCTGGGCAGCGGGTTGCCCGGCACGTGCGTTGCGGATGATCGCCAG
The DNA here is from genome assembly GCF_059685695.1 of Telluria sp. PB2R4. Taxonomy (NCBI): domain Bacteria; kingdom Pseudomonadati; phylum Pseudomonadota; class Betaproteobacteria; order Burkholderiales; family Oxalobacteraceae; genus Telluria; species Telluria sp. PB2R4. The sequence continues at coordinate 251,642 of NZ_JCASIC010000003.1, forward strand.
TTCTTCGCGGTTAGCCATCTTGCTTGTCTTGGTGTGGGATCGGTTTGACGCAAAGTCTACGGCGTCATCTGGCCCGCACCGGCGTAATCCCCGGCTTCCTTGAGGCGGCGCAAACGCGTCGGCTAGCCACATCAAAACCTATCTCTGAAGCAATTTGTTACATCCTCATGAATCGCGTTTCAAAAATACAACAACACAATTGGTTTTATTGGCTTTCGACCAACTCCGCCATTCATAATTGACAAACCCGACAATCTTGACGAGTCAAGCATTTAAGGTACAGCTAACCCGGCATGCATTTTTTTACGCCTCCATGCCTCGGATAGCTGAGATTCACCTGAGAAAAGAAAAAGGAAACACAAGCATGAAACACTCCGTCCTGGCCATCGCACTGCTTGGCGCATTCGCTGCCGGCACCGTGCACGCACAATCCTCGGTCCAGATCTACGGCACGGTCGACGCCGGCCTCATCAAGCGCAGCGGCGAAAGCCTGAATATCGGCAAGCGCGCGTCGAATACCCTCGGTTTCAAAGGCACCGAAGAACTTGGCAACGGCCTCAAGGCACTGTTCCAGCTGGAAATGCGTTACGAGCCGGACACCGGCACCCGGGAAGTCGGCGCCAACGGCAACCAGCGTCCGCTGTTCCAGGGCCAGACCCGCGTCGGCCTGCAGGGCGACTTCGGCATGGTCCGCATCGGCCGCGGCCTGACCCCGTTCCACGAAACCGTCGGCGCCTTCGAGCCCTTCCACGCTTCGCCGAGCCCGGCTGGCTTCTGGACCGACCTCGCCGTTGCCGGCTACAACTCGCAGCCGCTCGACGAGCAAGGCTATTCGGGCAACCGTTTCTCGAACGGTGTCTGGTACAACTCGCCGGTGAGCAGCGGCTTCCAGCTGAACGCCGCCATCGCCACCAAGGAAGGCGGCGGCGGCCCGGCCGTCATCGGCCGCGGCACCCCGGCAGCCCCGCAATACCCGGTGGGCGCCGAAGCGTCGGCCAACCCGTTCTCGATCACCGGCACCTACAACAACGGTCCGGCGGCCTTCATGGCCGGCTACGAGCGCAATGCCATCGAGTCGAAGGTCTGGTCGATCGGCGCGTCGTTCGCCGCCACTCCGGAACTGAAGCTGATGGGCCTGTACTCGAAGCAGGACCAGGAACACAACCGCTTCGCCAACGCCAACACCAAGGCCTGGGTGCTGGGCGCGAACTATACGATGGGCCCAGGCAAGTTCCTGGCTGGTTATGGCGAGAAGGACACCGACGGCCTGCAGACGGTCAAGCAGCTGTCGCTCGGTTACGAATACAGCCTGTCGAAGCGCACCTACCTGTACCTGGACGCATCGCGCAAGAAGGGCACCCCCGCCAATCCGTCAACCGTCAATCATTACGACGTCGGCGTGAACCACTCGTTCTAAGCCATCTGGAAAACAGGCCGCGGCCTGTCTTTCCACCGGGGCGGACATGGGCAAGCATGCCCGCCTTTTTTACCCCCTGTTCTGTAGTTTTTAAACAACGCCTGCCGGGGCGCCGCCCCGTCCTGCCTTCGTGCCCTGTACAGTGCACGGAAGCAATGGCATATTGGCAAAGCGCGTAACTAAACGCTCGTTCGCAAATAATTTGGAGACCCAATGAAGAAAAGTATCCTGGCCGCGCTGCTCGGCACCTGTTTCGCAACCTCGGCCTTCGCGCAGACCAGCGTGCAGATCTACGGCATCGCCGACGCCGGCATCATGTGGCAAAAAGGCGGCCCGACCAAGATCTACAGCGGCGGCGCCGACGGCTCGCGCATCGGTTTCAAGGGCACCGAGGATCTCGGTAACGGCTACAAGGCCATCTTCAATCTCGAAGCGCGCGTCGAACTCGACACCGGCACCCAGCAGCCGACCCTGATGAACGACAATCCGGGCACCTACCTGCTGCGCGGCATGACCGGCATCCCGCCTGCGATCCTGTCGCGCCTGCAGACCCTGATCCAGCCGCCGGGCGGCCCGGCCGTCAACCAGGAACGCGCGCTGTTCGACCGCACCGCGATGGTCGGCCTGATCACGCCGGTGGGCGCCGTCCTGCTGGGCCGCATGTACACCCCGGGCTATGAAGTCTTCAACAAGGCCGACACCTTCGAATCGGGCACCGGCGGCACCTGGGGCCACGTGACCGGCGGCACCGCCGGCTTCACCGCGCTGGGCGCAGACATCCGCTCGCAGGAAGCCATCCAGTACCGCATCGCCCTGCCGAACGGCATCGGCGGTTCGCTGATGTACGGCCCGAAGGGCTCGGGCTACCTGGGCCGCTACAACAAGTTCCGCGCCGGCGCCGTCACCTATACGGCCAACGGCTTCGACGTCGGTATCGGCTACAACCACGGCTACGACCAGCAGAACCGTCCGAGCCTGCGCACCACCACCGTGGGCGGTTCCTACCAGCTGAACGAGACCTGGAAACTGTTCGCCGGCTTCCACAGCCAGCGCAACAGCAACTCGGTCCTGATCGCCGACTACACCGCCGGCTGGGACGCGGGCGTGACGCCGGTCCTGGCGGCACAGGGCATCCCGGCTGCGACCCAGGCTGCGCTGCGCGGCATCTTCACGCGCGCAATCTCGGCCAACACCCAGCAAGACGCCAACAGCCATCAGGTCGGCGTGCACTTCAAGGTAGGCAGCGGCCGCATCATGGCCCAGTACGCGCACCAGAACGACCGTACCGCGACCGACAGCGACGCCAACCTGTACGCGATCGGCTACGACCACTTCCTGTCGAAGCGCACCGACCTGTACACCGTCGCGTCCTTCATCAAGAACGACGGCCTGGCCCAGTACTCGCCGGGCACCTCGGGCAACCCGGGTGGCTTCACCAAGTCGCCGGGCGAAGACGGCCGCGCGCTCCAAATTGGCATTCGCCACCGCTTCTAAAGCGCTGCCAGTTCCAGAAGACGCCCTGCGGGGCGTCTTTTTTTATGTCTGCCGACTTCTAGCCGTCAGGTAAAATGACGGACGAACTTTTCTCACTTTGCCCATTTCATGACCACCGAAACGCTGGACGCCAACGCCGTTGCCCAATACCTCATCGACCACCCGCAATTCTTCGAGGTGCACGCCGGCCTGCTGGGCGAAGTGAAGCTGTCGAGCCCGCTGACCGGCCGGGCCGTGTCGCTGCAGGAGCGCCAGATGGAGGTCATGCGCGACAAGTACCGCATCCTCGAGCTGCGCCTGGCCGAGCTGACCCGGCGCGCCGAGGAAAACCACGCGATCGCCAACCGCTTCCACGCCTGGAACCAGGCCTTGCTCGCATCCAGCGGCGGCGCCGCCATGGCGCGCGACCTGGTCGACGCGCTGCGCACCGAATTCATGGTGCCGCAGGTCACGCTGCGCCTGTGGAACCTGGCGCCCGAGCATGCGGATGCCTGGTTCGCCAGCGGCGTGTCGGACGATGCCCGCCTGTTCGCGGCCAGCCTGCGCGCCCCCTACTGCGGCCTGAACAACGACTTCGAGGCGGTGCGTTGGCTCGACGACCCGGCCGCGGTGCGCTCGACCGTCCTGATGCCGCTGGGCGCCGGCGGCAAGACCTTCGGCCTGCTGGTGCTGGGCGCCCCGGACGATGAGCGCTTCACCGCGACCATGGCGACCGACTTCCTGGTCCACATCGCGGCCACCGCCAGCACCGCGCTGGCGCCGCTGCGCGGCTGAGCACCATGGCGGCGCAGGCTCGGCTCGACTCGGCTTGGCCCGCACGCTACCTGGGCGAGCTGGCCACCCAGCGCCAGCTGTCGCCGCACACCGTCGCGGCCTACCGGCGCGACCTGCAGGAACTCGCCCTGCTTGCCGGCCACGAAGACTGGCCGAAACTGACCCACCACGACATCCGCCGCTTCGCCGCAAAACTGCACGCCGGCGGCCAGTCGGCGCGCTCGATCGCGCGCAAGCTGTCCGGCTGGCGCGGCTTCTACGACTGGCTGGCGCGCCAGGTGACGCTGGGCGCCAACCCGGTCGACGGCGTGCGCGCCCCGCGCCGTCCGAAGACGCTGCCCAAGGCCCTGTCGGTCGATGACGCGGTGCAGTTGATGGAAGCCAATGCCAAAGGCCACGCCGAGCCGGCCGAATTGTGCGACCGCGCCATGTTCGAACTGCTGTATTCGAGCGGCCTGCGGGTGTCGGAACTCGCCGGTCTCGACGTGGTCTATACCGAAGGCGGCAATGGCATGCATGGCACGCCCACCCCGTCGCTCGGTTGGATCGATCTGCAGGCCGGCGAAGTGGTCGTCACCGGCAAGGGCCGGCGCATGCGGCGGGTGCCCGTCGGCGGGCCGGCGCGCACGGCGCTGTCCGCCTGGCTGGCGGTGCGTCCCGGCGCCCGCGACGGCAGTGCCGCGCTGTTCCTGTCAAACCGCGGCACGCGCATCACGCCGCGCGTCGTGCAGACCCGCCTGAAGGCGCATGCGCTGCGCGCGGGCACCCCGGTGCACGTTCATCCGCACGTGCTGCGCCATTCGTTCGCCTCGCACGTGCTGCAATCGTCGGGCGACCTGCGCGCGGTGCAGGAGCTGCTCGGGCATGCGAGCATTACCTCGACCCAGATCTACACGGCGCTCGATTTCCAGCACCTGGCGGCTGTTTACGACAAGGCCCATCCGCGGGCCAAGACGAAGTAGGCCGGCAGATCGCGAGATGCTGAGCTACGTCAAGACGTAGCACGGTTGATGGTGACATTGCACGAAATCCGGCATAATCGCCCGATTCTTCCGCCCTGATGCGGACCCAAGCGACAGCAAAGCGAACATGGAACCTATCCCAAGCACCATCCTCACCGGCTTCCTCGGTGCGGGCAAGACCACCCTCCTCAACCGCATCCTGCACGAGGAGCACGGCCTGCGCATCGCCGTCATCGAGAACGAATTCGGTCAGGAAAATATCGACAACGAAATCCTGGTGCGCGACACCGGCGAGCAGATCGTCGAGATGAACAATGGCTGCATCTGCTGCACCGTGCGCGGCGACCTGATCGTCGCGCTGACGAATCTGGCGCAGAAGCGCGCCGCCGGCGAGATCGCCTTCGATCGCGTGGTGATCGAGACCACCGGCCTGGCCAACCCGGGCCCGGTGGCACAAACTTTCTTCGTGGACGAAGAAGTGGGCGCTAACTACATGCTAGACGCCGTGGTGACCGTGGTCGACGCGCGTCATGCGATGGACCAGCTGGACCGCCACGAGGAAGCCCAGCGCCAGGTCGGTTTCGCCGACAAGATCCTGCTCTCGAAGACCGACCTGGTCGACGCCGCCACGGTCGATGCATTGCGCTCGCGCCTGCACCGCATCAATCCGCGCGCCCCGATCTCGACGAGCGACTTCGGCCGCGCGCCGATTTCGGAAGTGCTGGACCTGCGCGGCTTCAACCTGAACGACAAGCTGGAACTCGATCCGGACTTCCTGCGCGCCGAAGAAGGCCATGATCACGCTCATGAGCATGACCATGAGCACGGCGAACACTGCGCCCATGACCACGTCCATGACGAAGCATGCGCGCACCAGGATCACCATCACAGCCACCACACCGACGACATCGCCGCCTTCGTCTTCAAGAGCGAGCGCGCCTTCGATCCGGAACGGCTCGACCAGTTCCTGGGCAGCATGGTGCAGGTCTTCGGTCCGCAGATGCTGCGCTACAAGGGCGTGCTGTCCATGGAAGGCGCCGAGCGCAAGGTCGTGTTCCAGGGCGTGCATCAAATCATGGGCAGCGACCTGGGCGCAAAGTGGGGCGAAGACGAAATCCGTGGCAGTAAAATGGTGTTTATTGGTAAAAATTTACCAAAAGACGTATTTATCAGCGGACTCGAACAGTGTTTGGTATAAACTACATCAGTTTTGCGGGCGCGTCCGGGCCCGCCTGACGACCTGCCGCGACAGTTGGCAGGACGGGCGCCATGCGCATCCGGGCATCGTCCCACCCGCCGGTTGCATGCGGGCCAGGACAGGCAGTGAAGGACGGCGGTCGCCGTCCGGGCAGCGGCTCGCGCAGGAGCACCTGTTGCCAGGGTGTTAATGCTGAGTTTGCTGCTAAAATGAAAACCTCTGTCGTATCGAAGGCATCATGACTAAAACAACGAAACCGAATACCGCCGCGCAGCTCGAAGAACGCCTTCTGACGGAAGAAGAAATTCGGGCGATGAGCGACGACGACTACATGAATCCGGCACAGCTGGCGTTCTTCCGCAACCGCCTGCAGGAGCTCGAAAAGGAACTGCTGAAGAATGCCGGCGAGACCACCGAACACCTGCGCGAAACCGTGCTGGTGCCGGACCCTGCCGATCGCGCGACCATCGAAGAAGAACACGCGCTCGAACTGCGCACCCGCGACCGCGAACGCAAGTTGCTCAAGAAGGTCCAGCAATCGCTGCAGGCCATCGACAACGGCGAATATGGCTGGTGCGACGAAACCGGCGAACCGATCGGCGTGGCACGCCTGATCGCCCGCCCGACCGCGACCCTGTCGCTGGAAGCCCAGCAGCGCCGCGAACTCAAGCAAAAGCTGTACGGCGACTGATTCCCGTCCGCCTCCCACCGAAAAAAGCATGCACCGCAGGGCGCATGCTTTTTTCTTTTGTGCGCGGCAATCACTGTCGTGCAGCTGTTTTCGTTTCCGGTGGGATACACTGATGGTATGCATGCTGGCGACGCGTGTGCGCAGCACACGTCAAGCGCAGCCGTGCTACCGTCATGCTCGTTGCTGACCTGTTCATTCATCCGCCGGGGACCATGGGGCTGTTCTCCTTCCTGAAGAAAAAGAGCGACGCACCGGTCGAGGACGCATCTGCTTCGTTCCTCGCGGTCGACACGCGCCTGCGCGCGGGCGAACCGTCGCGCCTCGACAGTGAAGCTGAACGCGAGCGCCAGCGCGCCATCGCACGCGCCACTGCCGCCAAGATCGACGAGATCGAGCTGGAAATGACATCCGCCATCTTCGACGACGAGCCGGCCTGGGGCAGCGCGGCGCGCCGTCCGGCCGCGCTGGCGGCGGCCCCGCTGCACGACACGAGCGCCGACAGCAGCGCCGACAGCAGCGCCGACGCGCTGCCCGAGGCCGCCGTGCCGGCCACCGCACCGGCCGTCGAGGAAAGCGCCATCCTGTACGCCAACGGCCAGGCCGCCGCCGCCGAAAGCCTGCTGCGCGACAGCCTGGCCGGTTTCGGCCAGGCCGAGCGCCTGCCCTGGTGGATGCTCTTCGACCTCTACCAGGCCACCGGACAGGAAGCCCGCTTCGAGAGCATCGCCATCGACTACGCCAGCCATTTCGAGACGTCGCCGCCGGCCTGGCAGCCGCTCGCCCCGAGCCAGGACCCACCCCGGCCGGCCGGGGTGGATGCCAGCGAAAGCCTGGGTCCCGCACTCGACGCCGGCATCGCCCCGCAGCTGCAGCGCCTGCTCGCCGCCGAGGCGCCGCTGGTGCGCGTCGACCTCGGCACGGTGCGCAGCGCCGATGCCGAAGGCTGCGCCCTGCTGTTGAAGGCGCTGCAATCGCTGCGCATGACCGGGCGCGAGCTGGTGCTGGCCGGCGCCGACACCCTGATGGCGACGCTGCGCCCCATGCTGGCGGTGGGCGAGCGCGCCGCTGGCGAAGCGCCCTGGCTGCTGCTGCTCGAACTGCTGCTGCTGTCGAACCGCGAGAAAGACTTCGAGGAATCGGCGATGGATTACTGCGTCACCTTCGAGGTGTCGCCACCGTCGTTCGAGACGCCACGGCACGTCTCGACCGCCGCAGCGGCCCCGGTGGCCGGCGACCGCTTCGTGCTGCCCGCGCTCGCGCTGGGCGACTGCAGTGCGCTGCTGGATGCGATCGACGCTTATGCCGCCCAGCGCGAGCTGCTGGTGCTCGATTGCGCACGCCTGGCGCGCATGGACTATGCCTGCGCCACCGCGCTGCAGGGCCGGCTGCGCCTGCAGTCGGAGGCGGGACGCCGGGTCGAGCTGCGCGAACTGAACCACCTGGTGGCCGCCCTTCTCCGCCTGCTGGGCTATGCGCACGACGATAGCGCGATCCGTCTTTATCCGCATCGCTACTAAAATCCGGTCCTGAGACCGGTTTTCCTGCTCTACAGTTTTTGGCCGCGCTCGTCTTGCAATTTTGTGCACCCACCCCATCTGCGGGGTGCTAGACAACCACGAGGCTTAAAATGGAACAATTTCACGGCACCACCATCGTCAGTGTGAGGCGCGGCAGCCAGGTCGCGCTGGGCGGCGATGGTCAGGTCACGCTGGGCAACGTCGTCATGAAGGGCTCGGCGCGCAAGGTGCGTACCCTGTACCAGGGCAAGGTCCTGTGCGGATTTGCCGGCGCCACCGCCGACGCCTTTACCCTGCTCGACCGCTTCGAAGCCAAGCTCGAGAAGCACCAGGGGAACCTGCTGCGCGCCTCGGTCGAGCTGGCCAAGGACTGGCGCACCGACCGCATGCTGAGCAAGCTGGAAGCCATGTTGCTGGTCGCCGACCGCGAATCGACCCTGATCATCACCGGCAACGGCGACGTGCTCGAGCCGACCGACGGCCTGGGCGCCATCGGCTCGGGCGGCGTGTACGCCCAGTCGGCCGCCAAGGCCCTGTTTGAAAACACCGAGATGTCCCCGGCGGAGATCGTCAAGAAGTCGCTTACCATCGCGGGCGAGCTGTGCATCTACACCAATCTGAACCACATCATCGAGACCCTGGAATGAACCAGTCCCCCATCATGAACATGACGCCGCCCGAGATCGTCTCGGAACTGGACAAGCACGTGGTCGGCCAGGGCAAGGCCAAGCGCGCGGTCGCGATCGCGCTGCGCAACCGCTGGCGCCGCCAGCAGGTCGAGGAACCGCTGCGCCACGAGATCACCCCGAAAAACATCCTGATGATCGGCCCGACCGGCGTCGGCAAGACCGAGATCGCACGCCGCCTGGCCAAGCTGGCCGATGCGCCCTTCATCAAGATCGAGGCGACCAAGTTTACCGAGGTCGGCTACGTCGGCCGCGACGTCGACACCATCATCCGCGACCTGATCGACATCGGCGTCAAGCAGACCCGCGCCAGCGAACAGAAGAAGGTGCGCCAGCGCGCCGAGGATGCGGCCGAAGACCGCGTCATCGACATCCTGGTGCCGCCGGCGCGCGACTTCGGCTTCAACACCGGCAACGGCGTCGACGCCAAGGAAGGCGACACCACCCGCCAGACTTTCCGCAAGCGCCTGCGCGAAGGCTCGCTGGACGACCGGGAAATCGAGATCGACGTGGCCGATGCGGCCCCGCAGATGGAAATCATGGCGCCGCCGGGCATGGAAGAAATGACCGAGCAGATCAAGTCGATGTTCGCAGGCGTCGGCAACGCGCGCAAGAAGCCGCGCAAGATGAAGATCAAGGAGGCGATGAAGCTGCTGGTCGACGAGGAAGCCGCCAAGCTCGTCAACGAGGATGAGCTGAAGCAGAAGGCGATCGCCAACGTCGAACAGAACGGCATCGTGTTCCTGGACGAGATCGACAAGATCGCCACCCGTTCCGAACACGGCGGCGCCGACGTCTCGCGCGCCGGCGTGCAGCGCGACCTGCTGCCGCTGGTCGAGGGCACCACGGTGAACACCAAGTACGGCATGATCAAGACCGACCACATCCTGTTCATCGCCTCGGGTGCGTTCCACTTATCAAAACCTTCGGACCTGATTCCGGAACTGCAGGGCCGCTTCCCGATCCGCGTCGAACTGGAATCGCTGTCGATCGAAGACTTCAAGAGCATCCTGACCTCGACCGACGCCAGCCTGACCAAGCAGTACGAAGCGCTGCTCGCCACCGAAGGCGTGACAGTGGACTTCACCGGCGAAGGCATCCACCGCCTGGCCGAGATCGCGTTCTCGGTCAACGAGCGCACCGAGAACATCGGCGCACGCCGCCTGTACACGGTGATGGAAAAGCTGCTGGAAGAAGTCTCGTTCACGGCCGGCCTCAACCAGGAGCAGACGGTGACCATCGACGCGGCCTACGTCAACGCACGGCTGGACGCGCTCGCGGTCAACGAGGACCTGTCAAGGTACGTGCTGTAATTATCTGAAAGAAGGAGGACTGGCGATGGCGAACAAGGCACTGGCGACGCGGCAGAAAATGCGGCTGCGGATAGAGCCGTCCCAGACCTTCGGCAAGCCGCGCAACCCGATCGCGGCGCTTGCCAAGGCCAGGTCGGCCGGGGCCCACGCCAAGCCGCTCTCGAGCGAACGGCAGGAGGCCAAGCGCATGTTGAAGAAGGCCAAACTGGTCGCGGACGAGAATGACTGACTGAACAAGCCACCTCCCCCAATCGATTCCCCTTGGCGGGCCGCGCAAGCGTGCCCGCCTTTTTTACGTCCGTGTGCCTGCCCCCTCCGCCTGGCGATCTTGCCTGCGCAAGCGTTCACAGGTACATTCACTCGACATTACTGAACACAGGAAATCCATGAGCTCACCCGAACAGGTCCTCGACGTCCTGCGCGCCGAAATGCGCACCGCCAGCATCACCTACAAGGACCTGGCGACGCGCATCGGCGTGAGCGAATCGAGCGTCAAGCGCATGTTCGGGCAAAAGGACATGGCCCTGTCGCGCCTGGCCCAGATCTGCCATGTGACCGGCATCGCACTGGAAGACGTATTGCGCCGCGCCGCAGACGCCCGCCCACAGGCCGACGCCCTGACCCTGCCGCAGGAGACCTCGCTGGTGGCCAACCCGCGCCTGCTCCTGATGGCGATCTGCTGCCTCGGGTACTGGAGCCTGGAACAGGTGACCGAGACCTACCGCCTCACCGAACCGGAATGCATCACCTTGCTGACCCAGCTCGACCGGCTCGGGCTGATCGAGCTCAAACCCTTGAACCGCTACAGCCTTCGGGTCTCGAACGCCTTCCGCTGGCTGCCGGATGGCCCTGTGCAGCGCTTCTTCCGCGAGCACGTGGTGGAGGATTACTTCGCCGGCGGCTTCGACCGCCCGGGCGAAGCGCTGATGTGCCTGCCAGCACGCTTGTCCAGCGCCAGTGCGCAGGAACTGGCCCAGAAGATCGAACAGCTGGCCGGCGAACTGGCGCGCCTGCACCGCAACGACCGGCGCCTGCCCACGCAGGAGCGCGATGGCTATACGCTGCTGCTGGGCTTCAGGTCGTGGGAGTTTGCGGCGTTCACGGCCTTGCGGCGCGGGTAAGCCCCATCTATCTTGCAGCCATTCTCACCGAATTGAAGGCTTCGACAGGTGGGACTCTGGTAGGTGCCATGAAACCATCAAATGCTGAACACATAGTTGAAGAGCATGACCACTACGGCTCCACTAATGATCGCAAGTAGGCGAAGCGCCATCATCAAGCGAGCATTTCCCATATATTGGTGCGAGAACTTCCGGTCAGGCCGCTCCTGGTAAAGACAGAGGGAACCAGGGCCATGGCCTCCCGACGGAACGACAAGAAAAGGCTTGCGCAGAAGCTCCCATGCATCCATCGGCCAAAACAATACCGCCTTGGCAAGTTTTGGCGCTTGAGCAAGCCAGTAGCGCCGAGCGCTGTTCCGGAAATTGTGCAGAACGATCCAGGGATGCTTAAAGTCGATTTCAGCTTGCCTGTACACGACGCGGGCGACAACGAAGGCGAACGTGAAATAGATGATGAACACATCCTTTCCCCAGGCCGGCAGACTGTAGGGAAGCCAGATCAGCAATACATCAACACAAGTGTGGAAAACCACTTGATACGTCTTCAAAATATTCGCCAGAAGCTGCCCCAGCGGTAATTCGTACAAGTCCACTACGAAGCGCACTGTCGACAGGACCGCCATGACGAGGGTAATTTTCGCAACAACGCCCTTGACGGCGAACTCATATGCTTTTTTGAGCTCTGGATCCATAAACCCGATTTTCGTTTGACAACATTTTCATCATATCCGCGCCACGATGACTTGCTCACCCAAGTTTGGATGAATCAATTGCCCTCATATTGATACCCTGCCCGGATCCTGATCCATGACAGGATCAAGCGCTCGTCAAATTTTGAAGCACGGGACGCCGCTTTCCGTTGGACATAATCCAAGGACGGAGTTGGATGCATATTTCTTCCGCCGGACAGCCGCATCGACAAAACGTCCCGATGCCATGTGAATAGGCGTGGGCTGATAAGGTATCTCGATTGCAAATGCCGTGTTTGGTACATCTTCAAATTTAACGTTATGTGCTTTCTTGTAGAGGAAAATGACCAATCCGTCCTCTTTGGATCCAATTACGTCCACATGCACCGTACCCTTTGGTGTCTCCAGGAACGATGAGGTAGCGACTGCCGAAGCATTTTCAAACGAGAGATATGCGGTTGCGTTCTTGCCCTTCCCGGTCTTGACCGCTATCGCCTTTGGAGCGTGCTGGTAAGTCGCAGCGAGGAATATCGAAATTCCCTTATAAATCTTCGGAGCAGCACCATGATTCCCGAATACCGAATTCGCGCCGGTCTTTGCAAGCATGGGAAGTCGAATGGCACTATGCACATAGTTGTCAGACGTGTTTGCGTCCAATCGTATCGCAACGATAGAAAATTCAATCTTGTCGTCAAGGAGAAGATCGAAATCATCCAGGACTGCGTCGAGCGTTTCAACCTTTTCATTGCTCGCATACTTCAGTTCGATTTTTCTTCCAAAAACTTTTATGTCCCCATGCCCCGATCGGGTCGAAGGTATCTCCACGTTATTCGGAGAAATGAATTCATATAATGAAGAGCAAACCACCTGACGAAAATTATCCTCGTCTTTCGTTGACCGCGTCCACCTGGTATTCTCCAGTGTTTTAAGCAACACGCTATGCAATTCGGATTTGTACACTGGACCCCTCGAATTCGATATTTAACCTCAGACACTGCGACGCCTTGCCGAGCGCAGAAACATGCGAACGGCAAGCATTATTCAAGCCGCAAACCTTGCAACAGGGATAAGTGTAAAGCTACCACGCGTGCATTGGCAAGCAAGCCAGCATGCTTTTTTCGAATCTTCCCGCCCAACCTCATTTTGGCAATCCGCAGGCCCGTGCAATTGCCAAATAATGCAATGCGGATTTTTCGATTATCGATAATTGAATACTACCCGGTATGCCGGCAATACATTATCCACACCATTCCGGCGCAATGAAATATTCAAATCGAATATCCGCATTTTCCTGTGTACACGAGCTCGGCTATCGCGACAAGCGTGATAGAGCGTAGTGATGCTTTCTGTTGAAACAAGGCGCTCTCAGGCCGGTTCCCGGCTCCGGCGTCCTTCCGGCATCAGCCACAGCAGCGCCAGCACCACATGCACCGCCGCCCCGAGCGGCGCATACCACAGCGACAGCCCGATCGCCAGCGCATACAGCACGATCGACAGCCGGTTCTTGCGGCTGCCCCAGGACACCGCATGGCCGGTTTCCACGTCCAGCCGCCAGGACAGCAGCAGGAAGGAAATCGAGCACAGCAGCAGCACTGCGCCGTACAGCGCACCCGGCACCGCGGCGAAGGGATTCTCGCCGGCCCAGGCCGTCACGTAGGGAATCAGCGACATCCAGAACAGCAGGTGCAGGTTGGCCCACAGGGCGGCGCCGTCGACCGTCTTCACCCGGTCGAGCAGCGCGTGGTGGTTGACCCAGTAGATACCCACGTAGACAAAGCTGAGCGCGTAGCGCAGCCAGCCGGGCAGCACCTCGGCCAGGCTGGCTGCGGCCGTGTCATGCGGGGGCTTCAGTTCCAGCACCATGATGGTGATGATGATCGCGATCACGCCGTCGCTGAATGCTTCCAGCCGGTTCTTCTTCATGGCGCAGCCGGCTCCGGCAGTACCAGGTGCAGGCAAAGGATCGCGCAAGGCACGACCAGCGCCACGAAGCCGAAGGCGCGGTAGGCAAAGGCGGCGGCGGCACAGCCCAGCGCAAAGGCCAGCACCGGCCAGAAGAACTTGGCGCAGCGCGCCCTGGTTGCCGCGTCGGCGGCGCCGCGCAGGCGGTCGACCGTGTCGATCACGAGCTGGGTGACGTTCCCGGTCATCATCGAGGTCGGCGCCAGGTGCGTCAGCAACAGCTTGCTGGCGGCGCTGTGTGCGCCCATCGCTGCGGCGCCCAGCAGGCCGGCTGCCATTGCCAGCGCACCGACGCTGTTGCCGACCGGCTCGGCCAGCATGCCGCAGGCCATGAAGCCCAGCAGCAGCACCAGTTGAAGAGAATAGGACGGCTTGACTGCAGACGTGGCGCGCCGCTCGCAGCGGGCCACCAGCAGCCGGCTCGCGGCCACGCCCAGGATGAAAGCCGGAAAGGCCAGCAGTTTCAACAACGAGGGCGTCTGCGCCGGGTCGGCCAGCGACACCGCGATCAGCACGAAGTTGCCGGTGACGTGGGCGGTGAACAGGCCGAACAGGGCGACGAAGCCGAGGGTGTCGACATAACCGGCCAGGAAGCCCATGCCGATGCCCTGAAGCCGCTGGAAGTGTGGAGTCGTCATTCCAGGTCCTCAGAACGCGAAGCAGCTGCAGCCGAAGGCACCCCAGAAGCCGCCGAAGTCCGATACGGGAACCGTCGACTTGCGGGCGCGGTCATGGCTGTGCGCGTGCACGCCACAGGGGCCGCTGCACTGGTGCGGCAAAGCCATGTGCGACTGCTGCGGTTGTGGAGCAGCCTTGCGCCAGTGGCCCGGCACCTTCGAGACCGGCGACCATTCCGGCAGCACCGGGATCGGCGCCGGTCCCAGGTCGCTGAACTCGGCGGCGCCGTAGACCACCTTGCCGCCGACCAAGGTCAGCACCGATTCGATGGCCTTGATGTCTTCCGCGTCCACCGTGAAGAAGTCATCGGACAGCGCCACCAGGTCGGCCAGCATGCCTTCCTTGATCCGGCCCTTGCGGCCCTGTTCGTTGGAGAACCAGGCACTGCCCGAGGTCCACAGCTCGAGCGCGACGGCGCGGTCGAGCAGGCCCTTGTCGCCGTACAGCGGCAGGCCGCCGACGGTGCGTCCGGTGACCAGCCAGTACAGCGCGGTCCACGGGTTGTAGCTGGCCACCCGGGTGGCGTCGGTGCCGGCGCCGACCGGCACGCCCATCTCCAGCATCTGTTTCACCGGCGGGGTGGCGCTCGCGGCTTGCGCGCCGTAGCGCTCGACGAAGTACTCGCCCTGGAAGGCCATGCGGTGCTGGATCGCGATGCCGCCGCCCAGCGCTTTCACGCGCTCGATGTTGGCCTGGCTGATGGTCTCGCAGTGGTCGAACATCCAGTACAGGCCGTTGAACGGAATCTCGCGGTCGATCTTCTCGAAGACATTGAGCATGCGCGTGATCGATTCGTCATAGGTCGCGTGCAGGCGGAACGGCCAGCGCTCGCTCACCAGGTGGCGCACCACTTTTTCCAGCTCGTCTTCCATGCCGTTCGCCAGCTCCGGGCGCGGCTCCAGGAAGTCTTCGAAGTCGGCCGCCGAGAACACCAGCATTTCGCCGGCACCGTTGTGGCGGTAGTAGTCGCTGCCCTGCCCCGGCGTCACCATGCCGGTCCAGCGCTGGAAGTCTTCCAGCTCCTGGCCCTTGTTCTGGGTGAACAGGTTGTAGGCGATGCGGATGGTGAGCTGTTCGGCGCGGTCGAGTTCTTCGATGACCGAATAATCCTCGGGGTAGTTCTGGAAGCCGCCGCCGGCGTCGATCGCGCTGGTGATGCCGAGGCGGTTCAGCTCGCGCATGAACTGGCGCGTCGAATTCACCTGCAGGTCGTAGGGCAGCTTCGGGCCCTTGGCCAGGGTGGCGTACAGGATCATCGCGTTGGGACGCGCGATCAGCATGCCGGTCGGATTGCCGCTGGCGTCGCGCTGGATCTCGCCACCCGGCGGGTTCGGCGTGTCCTTGGTGTAGCCGACGGCGCGCAGCGCGGCGCGGTTGAGAAGCGCGCGGTCGTACAGGTGCAGGATGAACACCGGGGTGTCGGGCGCGGCGGCGTTGATTTCTTCCAGCGTCGGCATGCGCTTCTCGGCGAACTGGAATTCGTTCCAGCCGCCGACCACGCGCACCCATTGCGGATTCGGGGTGCGCAGGGCCTGTTCCTTCAGCATGCGCAGTGCGTCGGCGAGCGAGGGTACGCCTTCCCAGCGCAGCTCGAGGTTGTAGTTGAGGCCACCGCGGATCAGGTGCAGGTGCGAGTCGTTCAGGCCCGGGATCACGGTGCGGCCGTTCAGGTCGATGACCTGGCTGCCCGCTTCGCGCAAGCGCATCACATGCTCGCGGTCGCCCACGGCCAGGAACTTGCCGTCCTGGATGGCGACCGCGCTGGCCTGCGGCTGCGCGCGGTCGAGGGTGGCGAACTTGCCGTTGACGAGGATGAGCGGGGCGCTCCGGGTGGACTGTGCTTGCATGATTCGACTCCTGATGGGTGGCATGACGGCCCGCCGTGGGGCGGACCGGTTGGCTTCGGTTTAGCGGACCGGCGCAGGGACCGGGGCCAGCACTTCGTTCTTGCCCTGGTTGCGCGCCGCTGCCTTGTGCACCATGGTGTAGGCGTAGTCGACACCCATGCCGTAGGCGCCCGAGTGCTCGGTGACGATCTTCATCACGGCCTCGTAGGTGTCGCGGTGCGCCCAGTCGCGCTGCCATTCCAGCAGCACCTGCTGCCAGGTCACCGGCACCACGCCGGCCTGCACCATGCGCTGCATGGCGAAGTCGTGCGCTTCCTTGGTGGTGCCGCCCGAGGCGTCGGCCACCATGTAGATCTCGTACTCCCCCTCCAGCATGGCGCACAGGGCGAAGGTGGTGTTGCAGACTTCGGTCCACAGGCCGGCGACGATGACCTTCTTCTTGCCGTTCCTGGCCAGTGCGTCGCGCACTTTCTGGTCGTCCCACGAGTTCATCGAGGTGCGCTCGAGGATCGGGTGGTCCGGGAACACGTCCAGGATTTCCGGGTAGGTCTTGCCGGAGAAGGAATCGGTCTCGACGGTGGTGATGATGGTCGGGATATCGAAGGCCTTGGCCGCCTTGGCCAGGCCGACCACGTTGTTCTTCAGGGTCTGGCGGTCGATCGACTGCACGCCGAAGGCCATCTGCGGCTGGTGGTCGATGATGATCAGCTGCGAGTTTTGCGGGGTCAGGACTTCGAGTTTGGCGTTGCTCATGATGTTCTCCTTCAGGGTATCGGTTAAGGGTAATAGCTACAGGGACAACTTGAATCAATCGAAAGTCGTATCAGCCTGGACGGGATTCGTCGGCGGCTTCGGTGCCGGCGCTCGGGACGCCGGTGATGCGGGGCTTGCATTCGCTGGCGAACCAGGCTTTGGTAATTGGTGCGCCATCGATCATGCGCTTGGCGACCGGCACCACCTGTTCTCCGATCAGCATGCCCAGCAGCCCGACCAGGGCAATCGCGGGTGGCGCCGGCGAGCGGACATTGATCAAGCCGTAGACCACGCCGGCCAGGATGCCGGCGCCAAGGGAAACGAGGTACATGTCGTGCTCCTTTCTTTAATCCATCGAACACGTCGATGCTTCAGGAACCGCGCCTTGCCGTTCTCATCCACTCTTATGCTCGCTGCGATGAAGGCATTATGCGTGTACAGGACGCTAATGAAAAACGGATTATTTACAGCTATATCATCGAAATTTTCGACTATGTTTTTGTGGACGCGCCGGGTAGCGGCGTCGCTGCGAAGGGCGCAAAACCGGGTAGGCATGCGCCTGCCTGAACATGCTGCGACAGCTCTGTGTCGACGGCAAGTAAAGAAACGTTAATGCCAAAAGAATCGGGGCGCCGAAGCGCCCCGATCCATCGTCGAATCAGCCGTCCGTACTGCCGGGCTAGTTGCGCTTGACCACCGCGCCGCCCTGGATCACCACGGCCGGCGCTTCCAGCAATTGCACGTTGACCAGCGGGTCGCCCTGCACCGCCACCATGTCGGCGAAGCGGCCTGCCTCGACGATGCCGACATCGTTCCGGCCCAGCGCCTCGGCCGCGTTCAGGGTGGCGGCCTGGATCGCCTGCAGCGGCGTCATGCCGTACTTGACCATGACCGCGAACTGCCTGGCGTTGCCGCCGTGCGGGTGGACGCCGGCGTCGGTGCCGAAGACCATTTTTACGCCGGCCGCATGCGCCTTCCTGAAATTCTGGCGCTGGATCTCGGTCACTTCGCGGTCCTTGCGCAGGTTGTCTTCCAGCACGCCATTCTTCTTGCCCTCGAGCGCCGTGTAGTCGCCGTTGTAGATGTCCATCGACAGCCAGGTGCCATGCTTCTTCGCAAGCTGGATGCCCTCGTCGTCGATCAGGCTGGCATGCTCGATGGTGGTGATGCCGGCGCGGATCGCATCCTTGATGCCGGCCGCGCCGTGCGCATGGGCCGCCACCTTCAGTCCCCACTGGCCGGCTTCTTCCACCGCGGCGCGCAGTTCGGCGTAGTTCATCTGCTGCTGGCCGGGCTCGGTATTGCGCGAGAACACGCCGCCGGTGGCGCACACCTTGATCACCTGGGCGCCGTACTTGCGCAGGGCGCGCACCGACTTGCGCACTTCCTCGGGACCGTCGGCGTTGTACGGGTTCTTCTGCGCCATCGAGGGCGGGAAGTAGGTACTGTCGCAGTGGCCGCCGGTCGCGCCGAAGGACCAGCCGGCAGGAATAATGCGCGGGCCGCGCACCTTGCCGGCGGCGATGGCCTGGCCCAGGCCGACGTCGTTCCAGTCCGAGGCGCCGACGTTACGGATGGTGGTGAAGCCGGCGTCCAGGGTCTTGCCGGCATGGGCGACGGCGAGCGCCGACCAGAACCGGTCGTTGTATTCGAGGTAGCTGTAGCCGCCGTAGGTGGGGTCCGAATCGAGGTGGACGTGCATGTCGATCAGGCCGGGGACCAGCGTCATGCCCGGCAGCGCGATGCGGGTGCCGCCCTGCCCCACTGCAGCGGCGCCAGGCGCGGCGGCTGCCGGCTTGACGCTGACGATGCGGCCGTCACGCACCAGGATCTCGGGGTTCAGGATCATGCTGCCGGTGCGCACGTCCAGCAGGCGGTCGGCGGTGACGGTGACATCGGCGGCCTGGGCCGCGGACCAGCCGAGGGCGGCCAGGCAGGCCAGGGCGATCCGGGACACCAGACCATGGGAACGAAGTACAGGGGGACGATTCAAGCGCTACCTCCGGCATTGTGCATTTATCAGGATGCAACTTTATACCGGGATATGTTGTGCCCGTCCAGATGCGAGCGATACGGATTTACCTGGCAAAATTGGGTACCGGCCTTCGCCGGAGACGCCGCATCGAAGCGGCGTTTGTCTTACTGCGTCTCGTTCTGCTGCCAGGCCGGGTTGTTGTTTACCGGCCGGGGCGGTGGCGGCATCTGCACCTGGTTCGGCGGTGGAGCCTGCCCCTGCTCCGGCTGCCCCTGCTGGGGGCTCATGGTCGGGTCGGGCGGCGGCGATGCATCCTGCACCGGGATCGCGTTTTCCGGCGTGGTCGGGATACCGGCCGGCGCACCGCCCGGCGGCGGTACCGACTGCATGGTCGGCGGCACCGCCACGGCGCCCGGTGCGGTCTGGGGTTCGACGCCCGGCGCCGGCGCGGCGGCCACCGGCTGCGGCCCGGCCACCGGCGGTGCGGCCATGCCGCCCATCTGGTTCGATGTGCCCGTGTCGGGCGCCAGGTCGACGCGCTTCATCACCCCGCCTTCGGACAGCATCACGTAGCGCGGGTGCACTTCGGCCACCGTCACGCCCGGGACGATCTCGCGGCCGATCCGCACTGCTTTCGGCGGCGAACCGTCGGCGACCAGGATCACGGCGCTGTCGCGGCCGGCCGAGACGACGCCGGTCAGCTGGTAATTGGAAATCGCCACCGCCGTCGGCTGGCCGCCGAACAGGTAGGCGGCCGCCTCCGGGTTCGGCTCGACCTGGGCCACGGCGGGCGCCGGTGCCAGCGGGCGCTGCGCGGGCTTGTACAGCTGCAAGAACCAGTAGGCGATCGACGCCGCCAGCAGGATCAGCGCGAGCAGGGTGAAAAGGAGAGGCAGACGCTTGTTCATTGATGTCCTTGCTTGTTTTTTTTATTGCACCAACTGGTTGATTTCGATAATGGGCATCAATACCGCCAGCACGATCAGCAGCACCACCAGGCCCATGGCCAGGATCAGCACCGGTTCGAGCAGGCCGGCGATGGTGAGCGTGCGGCGCTCGAGGTCGGCCTGCTGCGAATTGGCCGCGCGCTCGAGCATGCTGGGCAGTTCGCCGGTGATCTCGCCGGCGCGGATCATGTGCACCAGCATCGGCGGGAACAGTTTTTGCGCCGACAGCGCGCGCGCGAGGCTCACGCCTTCGCGCACGCTGCCGGTGGCCTGGTCGACCAGTTCCGCCATTGCCACGTTCGACAGGGTATCGCGGCTGGTCTCGAGTGCGCGCAGGATCGGTACGCCGGAACCGGTGGTGATCGCCAGCGTGCTGGCGAAACGCGCCGTGTTCAGGCTGCGCTCGAACTTGCCGTACACCGGCGCGGTGAGCAGCCAGGTGTGCCAGCGGCGCTTCAAATCCGGGTTGCGCAGCGCGCGCCGCCACAGCCAGAACGCGCCGACCAGCAGGATGCCGACGTAGATGCCGTAGTCGCGCACGAAGTCGGACACCGCCAGCATCGCCACCGTCAGGAAGGGCAGCTTCTGCTTGGTGTTGGCGAACACCGAGACGATCTGCGGCACCACGTAGGTCAGCAGGAAGATGACGATGGCAAAGGCGACCACGGTGACGATCGCCGGGTAGGTGAACGCCAGGCGCACCTTCTGCACCAGCGCGTTGCGGCGCTCGATGTAGTCTGCCAGGCGCGACAGCACGCGCGCGAGCTGGCCGATCTGCTCGCCCGAGGACACCAGGGCGCGGTAGATCTCGGCGAAGTCGCGCGGGTGGCGCGACAGCGCGCTCGAGAAGGCCGAGCCGCCGATGACCTCGGAGCGGATCGAGGCGATCAGGTCGCGCACGTAGGGCCGTTCGGCCTGTTCGAGCAGCGCGGTGAAGGCCTGCTCGAGCGGCAGCCCGGCTTCGAGCAGGCTGGCCAGCTGGCGCGTGAACAGCGCCAGCTCGACCTGCGACAGGCGCTCGCCGAAGCCGCGCGAACGCGCCGCGCCGGAGGCGTCGAGCTGGTCCGCGATGTGCTCGACGGAGAGCGGCGTCAGGCCCTGGGTGCGCAGGTCGGCGCGCGCCGCGCGCGGGCTGTCGGCGTTGACCACGCCCTTCTTGGTCGCGCCGCCGGCGTCGACGGCTTCGTAGCGGAATGCTGGCACTGGTGAGACCTCTAATCCTTGGTCACGCGCACCAGCTCGGCGCGCGTGGTGGTGCCATCAAGCAGCCAGCGCTCGCCGTCCTCGCGCATCATCTTCATGCCGGACTTCTGGGCGGCGGCGCGGATGTCGGCTTCCGACGCCTGGTTGTGGATCTGGGCGCGGATCTGCTCGGTGGTCTCGAGCAGCTCGTACACGCCGACCCGGCCGTGGTAGCCGGTGTGGCCGCAGCGCTCGCAGCCCACCGCGTGCCAGCCGACGTTGCCATCCCTTGCGTCGCTGACCTTGCAGTGCACGCACAGCTTGCGCACCAGGCGCTGCGCCATCACACCCAGCAAAGACGATGAAAGCAGGAACGGCTCGATACCCATGTCCAGCAAACGGGTCACGGCCGAGGCCGCGTCGTTGGTGTGCAGGGTGGCCAGCACCAGGTGGCCGGTAAGCGAGGCCTGCACCGCGATCTGCGCGGTTTCCAGGTCGCGGATCTCGCCGATCATGATCACGTCCGGGTCCTGGCGCAGGATGGCGCGCAGGGCCTTGGCGAAGCTCATGTCGATGCGGGCGTTGACCTGGGTCTGGCCGACGCCGTTGAGGTCGTATTCGATCGGGTCTTCCACCGTCATGATGTTGGTGGTGGCCGCGTTCAGGCGCGACAGCGCGGCGTACAGCGTGGTCGTTTTGCCGGAGCCGGTAGGGCCGGTGACGAGCACGATGCCGTGCGGCTGGTTGATGAGCCGGTCGAACTGCGGCAGCATGTCGGGCGCCATGCCCAGGTGGCTCAGGTCGAGGCGGCCGGCTTCCTTGTCGAGCAGACGCAGCACCGCGCGCTCGCCGTGGCCGGTCGGCAGGGTCGAGACGCGCACGTCGACCGGTTTGCCGCCGATGCGCAGCGTGATGCGGCCGTCTTGCGGCAGGCGCTTCTCGGCGATGTCGAGCTGCGACATGATCTTGATACGCGAAATCAGGGACGCGTGGATGGCCTTCTTGGGGCGCACGATGTCGCGCAGCGCGCCGTCGACGCGGAAGCGCACGACCGAGGTCTGCTCGAACGGTTCGATGTGGATGTCGGACGCCCCTTCGCGCAGCGACTGGGTGAGCAGCGCGTTGATCATGCGGATCACCGGCGCGTCGTCGGAGGATTCCAGCAGGTCTTCGATGGCGGGCACGTCCTGCAGCAAGCGGGTCAGGTCGAGGTCGGAATCGAACTCGTCGACGACCTGCGAGGCGTCGCCGCCGGAGCCGGCATAGGCCTTGGCGATGGCGTCGTCGAGCTCGCCGCGCTCGAGGCGGCGCAGGGTGATGCGGCCGAAGCGGCGCGAGACTTCCGCGATCGCGCTCGGCGCCGTGGCGCCGGACACCAGCACCTCGACGGCCTGGCCCGGTTCGTCCCCGCCGCGCGCCAGCACGCCATGGTCTCGGGCGAAGGCGAAAGGCAACAAATTGGTCATGTCAGCTTATCTCTGGTTCGGTGGCGTCACCGGGCGGAACTGTGACTGCGGCTGCGGCAGCTGCTGGGCCGGCTGCGCCGGCTGGCGCTGCCGGCTATCCCGGATCTGCTCTTGCGTCGGCTGGCCGGAAGCGGCGCCCGGGGCGCTGCCCGCGGCCGGGGTCGTTTGCGCCGGCGCGGTTGCCATGGTGCCCCCGATCGGCGGCTGGCCGTTGACCAGCGGCGGCAGCAGCGGCGCGCCGAGGTCGCGGATCAGCATCGAGTCGTCGCGTACCTGGCCGGCGGCGCCGACGGCCCGCATGTAGTCATAGCGGTCCATGGCCAGCGAATTCGAGGCTTCCTTGCTGCGCACCACGACCGGGCGCAGGAACACCATCAGGTTGGTCTTGACCCGGGTGCGGTTGCGGTACTTGAACAGGTTGCCCAGTACCGGGATGTCGCCCAGGCCGCGTACTTTCTCTTCGCCGTTGCCCTCGGTGTCCTCGATCAGGCCGCCGAGCACGATGACCTGGCCGTCGTCGGCCAGCACATTGCTTTCGATGGCGCGCACATTGGTGGTCAAGCCCGAAGCCGCATTGCGGGTGGATGGATCGACGCTCGAATTTTCGTGGTAGATCGCCATCTTGATGGTGCCGCCTTCCGAGATCTGCGGACGCACTTTCAGCAGCAGGCCGACGTCGCGGCGGTCGACGGTCTGGAACGGATTGCCGCCGCCGGTGCTGGCGGTGGTCGTGTACGAACCCGTGATGATGGGAACGTTCTGGCCGACCTTGATCGTCGCCAGCTCGTTGTCCAGCGTGATCATGTTCGGTGTGGACAAGATGTTGGCGTTGCCGTCGTTTTCAAGGGCGCGCGCCACCGCGCCCAGGCCCAGCTCGCCGCCCACCTGGCGGAACAGGCCGAAGGTCAGGCCGCCCGGCAAGACCGGCGTGGTGGTGCCGGACAGGCCGTTGCGTGCAGCCGCGGCCAGGTTGACGATGCTGCTGCCCAGGGCCCCGCCGCTGAAGTTCTGGACGCCGCCCACGCGGTACTTGTCGTCCGAGTCGCCCGAGGCGCCGATCCATTGCACGCCGAATTCGGAGGCCTTGTTGGACGTGACTTCGACCACCAGCGCCTCGATGTACACCTGGGCGCGGCGCACGTCGAGCTGGTCGATGACGCTGCGCAGGTTGCGGTAGACCGCGTCCGGCGCGGTGATGATCAGGCTGTTGGTCGAGGCATCGGCCTGGATGAAGCCCGAGCCCTGGCCGCCGCCGGCGCCGCCCGCGGTGAGCTGGCTCTGCTGGCCGTAGGTGTTGCCGGTGCCGGCCATGCCGGTGCTGCTCTGCTGGCCTTGCTGGCCGCCGAGCCCGCCCTGGCCGCCGGTGCCGGTGGTGCTGCCGGCCTGGATCGAGCCGCCCGAGGTGCCCTGCTGCTGCACCGGCACCGCGGACGCATCTTGCGACACCACGGCGCGCAGGGTCTGGGCCACGCGGCTGGCGTCGGCATTCTTCAGGTAAACGACGTGGATATTGCCCTGCGACGAGGTCTGTTGGTCGAGGCGCGCGACCAGCGACTTGGCCAGGTTGGCCCGTGCCTGCGACGGCGCGCGCACCACGACCGAGTTGGTGCGCGGGTCGGCCAGCACGGTGACCCGGCCCGAGTCGCCGCCCGCGCTCGGCTCCATCAGGCGGGTGACCAGGGTGGCGATGTCGCTGGCGATCGCATTGCGGATCGGGATCACGTCGAGCTCGGCCGCCACCGGCGCATCGAGCGCGGCGATGATGCGGGCCAGTCGGCGCAGGTTGTCGGCGTAGTCGGTGATGACCAGGGTGTTGTTGCCCGGGTTCGCCATGATGGAATTGTTCGGCGAAATCAACGGGCGCAGCACGGCGGTAAGGTTCGCCGCCGATTCGTAGGAGAGATAAAACACCTGGGTGGCGATCTGGTCGCCGGTCGCCTTGCTGGCGCGCACGCCGCCGACCTGGGTCGGCGAGGACTGGGCCTTGGCTTCGGCTTCCGGCACCACCTTGGCGTAGCCGTCGCCGCTGGTGACCACGGCATAGCCCTGCAGGCGCAGGGTCGAGGTGAGCAGGCCGAAGGCCTGGGTCTTGGTCAGCGATTTTTCCGACACCAGGGTAATGGTGCCCTTGACGCGCGGATCGATGATGAAGGTCATGCCGGTGTAGTGGCCGATCGCCTTGATCACCGATTCGATGTCGGCATTGACGAAGCTCAGCGCGGCGGCGTTCGCACTCTCCTGGGCCAGGGCCGGCGCCGGGACGAAAGTGGCCGCGGTGGTCGCGGCGAAGCAGCACAGCATGGCGCCGGCGGCCACGCGGCGCAGGGCCGGCAGGCGAAGCCTGCTGCGGGCGGTGATGTGAAGTCCGGAGGTGGTGCGCATGTTATTGGTCATTATCTGAACTCGAGTGCGATTATGTTTTTGCCGTTCACCATACGGCGCTGGCCCAGCAGGTTGAGCATATTGCCCAGCGTTTGTTCATAGCCTTCGGCGGCGGAGGCCTGGCCGGAAAAGCGCAGCCGGCCATTTTGCAGCATACCCGAGCCTGTCAGTACGAGCGCACCGCGTACGGTGCGCAGGTTCAGGTCGGCCTGGTTGCCGCGCCAATCAAATGCCATTTCGTAACTTCCGAGGGGCCGGATGGGCGACATGCGCGAACCCATGTCGGTCATGGTTAATACTGTCCTGCCCTGCACCGCCACCGTATTGGGCTGGCGCAGCAAGTCGAGCGTATTCCAGACCAGACGGATGGTGCCGGACGGGGCCAGCGTATTGAGCGGCGCCCCCAGCCCGGCCAGGCCCTCGGCCGGCAGCAACAGTTCGCCGCTGCTCACCTGCCACTGCGACCAGCTGCCATCGATGCGGACCGGGCGCGCCAGCGCCTTCGGGTTTTCCAGTTCCATATGGACCTGGCCCAGCATCACCAGCGGCGACAGGCGCCATGCGAAGCGTCCCGGCAACAGTGGCGTGACGGCGCCACCCTCCCCCGGCGCCCCGCCCACAAAGGCTGAGCCGTTCCAGAGCGTACCCTGCGCATCCCCGAGAGTCAAACGGCCGCCGGTCTGCTGTTCGACCATTGGCCCCAGCCAGGAAGCGGGCAGGAAGGCCAGCACCGTGACGAGCACGGCCAGCACGACCGGCACCAGCCACAACAGCAGGCGCCTCATTGGGCCTGGGCGCTGGCCTGGCGCAGCGTGAGGCTCGCGTCGACCTGTCCCACCGCGGGGAGTGCGGTGAAGCTGGCGTCCTGCACCTGCACCCGGTTTTCGCGGCGCTGGGCATCCAGCCAGGCCACCAGGTTGGCGAAGGATACGCCGTTGAACTGGAGCTTGGCGTATTCGCCGGTCATGGTGACCGAGCCCGCCTTGAGGCCGCGCTGGGCCATGCTGGCGTTCAGGGCCTCCGCGCTCATGGGCGGCACCTGCGGCGCCGGATTGGCGGCCAGGGTCTGGGCTTCGGCGGCCAGGGTCTGCAACTGGGCGGCCTGCTGGCGCAGCGCCGGCAGCGATTGGCGCAGGCTGTCGCGCCCTTCGATGGCCGGCGCCAGCAGCAGCGCATAGACCAGCGATACCAGGGCCACGGCGCCGCCGACCGTCAGGAACTTGCGCTCCTGGTCGGTGCGCGACAGCCACCAGGCGAGCGCGCGCTCGCGAATTGCGCCGACCCGTGCACGGATGCTTGCGACTGCGTTCATGGTGCTGCTCCCGGGGTGACTGATTGCGTGGCCGATTGCGTGGGCGCCTGCGCCAGGCCGGCACTGCGGATGATCCAGGTGGCGGGTGCGCTTTCTTCCATGCGCATGTTGCGCGCCTCGAGGCTGGCGCGCAGCTGGACGGTCGTGGCAGGGTCGACGGTTTCGGGTTTGATTTTCACGGTGAGGGCGCGATCCCGGAACTCCATCGATGCAATGCCGGGCGGGCGCCCGAGGCCACGGACTGCTTCGCCGAGCTGGCCGGCGATCCAGCCGAATTCCTCCGGGCTGACCTGGCCACTGGCGGCCTTGGCGCGCACGATGTTCTGGCGCATCTGGGCGACCGGGTCGATGACCGGCTGGCCCGGGTAGGCGCTGCGGAAGATCTGCGTCATTTCCTGGCGCACCGCGTCGGCTTCGCGTTTCAGGCGCAGCCATTCGATGTTGACGCCGATGATGTTGACCACGATCGCGGCCAGCGCAAGGCGGATTGGCCAGCGCCAGCGGCTCCAGTCGCGCTGGGCGACGCCGGCGGTGCCGAGGCCCGGCACCAGGTCCAGCGTGCTGCTCTTCGACCCGGCGATCCAGTGCTCCCAGGAGTCGCTCTCCAGCGTGATGCCGGGGCCGGCTTCCGCCAGCAGGGCCTGGTATTCGCCGAGCTGGGCGTGCGGCACGTACAGGTTGAGGGGCGCGTCGCCCGCCAGCGCGCGTGCGGTCTGCAGCACCAGCGTCGGGTTGCCGTCCAGGGCCAGGCCGAGGCCGTCGTACTGGCCCTGGCGCAGCAGCAGTTCGTTGTTGCCGACGGCGGCGCTGACGCTGCCCGGCTGGAGTGGCAGGCACAGCTGCGAAGGCACGGCGCTGACCACCCGCGCGCCCATGCCGAGCAGGGCCTGCACCAGCGGCTCGAGCCAGTCGCGCTGCACCACGCCGACCGGGCGGCGGCCGTCCGGCAAGGCGGGGCCGGCCACCAGCACGCAGTCGAGCGGGTCGCCCAGGATATGTTCTTCGACCAGGGCCGGCAGGGCCGCGCGCAGGCGCGCGCCGGTGAGCGGCGGCGCCTGGACCGGCAGCAAGGTGACGTCGGCGCCGGCCAGCAGCACTACCACGCGGCGGCTGGCAGCGACCACGTCGCCCAGGTTGCCGAGCAAGCCTTCGCCCTGCTGCGCGATGGCGCCACCGTCGGCGACCACCGCGAAGCGGCACAGCGCGCCCTCGCCTTCTGCGCGGGCCGGGTGCCGGATATAAAGAGTAGTCAAACTGTCTCGCTTTCTTCTAGTTCTGGCGGGTCCAGATCACGCGGGTTCCGCCGCCGACGACGACCGCCTGAGTACGCTCGATCAGCGATTCCGCGTTCAGCGCCGCACGGTCGAGCCTGATACGGCTCTGTACAATAAACCAACGGCTCTTGATGTCCCAGGTTTCGGGCAATTCCTGGACACCTCCTCCTTGCGCCACCTGGCTTGAAAAATCCGCCGGCGTGCGCCAGGCGGCCGTCTTGCGGCGCGCCACCAGGCTGTTGGCCTGGGACAGCGACATCCCCGGCACAATCGCCGCCAGCAGCTCGGCCGGCACGGTATTCACATTCAGCTTCGTCACCTCGGCGCCGTAAGGCAGCACGATCAGGAAGGGGCGCAGCTGCGCCATCACTTCCGGCGTGACGCCCTGCACCGCCAGCAAATCGTCCACCTGCAGCACCGGGATCGGCACGCCGTTAACGGGCGGCACCGGCGGCAGCGTCGGTGGCAGTCCACCCTGGCCACCCTGGCCACCTTGGCCACCCTGGTCGCCCTGTCCACCCTGGTCGCCCTGTCCCTGCTGTCCCTGCGGATCCACCGGCACGCCGACCTGCTGCCCTTGCGCAACGAAATCCGCGATCCGGTTCGCCAGGCGCGCATCGAGGCGCAGGTTGTCCAGCAGCCGGCCGAAGATCCTGACCTGCTCCTCGTCCTTGACGCGATCCCTTGCCAGGTTGACCAGATTGTAACGCGCCGTGGCGTCAACAATGTTACCGGACAGTGTCGCATCAAACGTTTCGCCCTCGACCCGCTCACGTTCGATGTACTGGTCGAGCCGGGTCTCGGCCAGCGGCGTGGCCCAGACCTGGTCGAGCGAGGTGTACATCGAGGTGTAGGCGTCCTGGCGCAGCACCAGGCTGGCCCAGTCGAGGGCGCCGCGCAGGATCCATTTGGTCTGGAGCTGCAGGCGCTGGTTTTCCATCGAACGCACCTGGACCTGCTGCTGCCAGAACAGGCTGGCGACGATCGAGATCGCGAGCGTGGTCAGCAGCAGGGCGGTGACCACGGCGACGCCGCGCTGGCGGACACCGGTGCGGGGAAGCTGCGGCCTGCGCATCAGGTGCCTCCCAGCAGGAAGAACTTGATCATCGGTACTGGGCGGCCCTGGACCACCAGGCCGACCTGCAGCCCGCCCGGATCCTCGACCTGGGCGCCGTCGGCGATGGGCGCCGGCTCGGCACGCCAGACATTGCCCTGCCAGGCCATGATGGTCATCCCCACCAGGCCGGTCTGCAGCGCCACCGGCTGCGCCGATTCGGACGGGGCGTCGCTGGCGGCCGCCTGCCACAGCGCCTCGAGCTGGGCCAGGTCGCGCGTGCCGCGCGATTCGCGCCGGATCAGGGTGCCGTTCACCACGCGGTAGGTCACCACGGCCAGCTGCGAGGGCTCGTTCTCGTTGTAGATCTTGCGCACCAGCATGAAGCGGCCGTCGTCCCATTGCAGGTTGGGACGGCGGCCCAGGATCTCGCGCCCGGCCAGGTGCTCGCAGTCGCTCTGCATCTGGGCAAAGGCCAGCTGCATGCCGCGCGTGGTTTCCATTTCATGCGTGAGGGCGATACGGGCGCGCACGATGCCGTCCAGCCCGCGCCAGCCGAGCACGGCGAGGATGGCAAGGATGCTGATCGCCACCAGCAGCTCGACCAGGGTGAAGCCGCGGCGTTTGTGTATACCGGTTGTCATGTCCGCGCGGGCCTCAACACGAGCTGGACCAGTTTGACGATGCGGCGCGTCGGACGTTCGGCGTCGAACACCGACACTTCGATCCGGCGCAACTGGGGGTTCGGGCTGGTCAGCACTTGCTCTTCGCAGATCAGGTTCATCTCGCCTTGCGGGCAGGGAAAATTACGCTTGCCGACTTCGGGGAACTCCTTGCCGAGGCGGATCTGCACCAGGCGGTTCTCGGCCGACCAGGTGGCCATCATGGAGGCGCGCAAGCCGTCGCTGTTGGCGGTCAGGCTGCCGACGGCGCGCAGGCCGGCGCCGAGCGCGGTGCCGACGATGACGAGGGCGACCAGCACTTCGAGCAGGGTGAATCCGGCAGCCCGGGGCGCGCGCATGTTCATTCCCCGCTCATTCGACAGTAAAGTGGCCGATACCGTCGGCACGGATCGCGATCGCATTGCCGCCGGTGGCGAGGGTGAGCACAAAGGGCTTGTCGACCGGCTCGCGCCCGAAGGTGATGCGCACGGTGCTGGGGTCGCTGCCCATGGTCGGTTCCAGCTGCAGCTGCAGCGGAGCGCCGCGGAATGTGCGTTCGCGCAGCAAGTCGTCGCGCGTGACCGGCTCCCAGCCGGTATCGGTGCGCACCACGAAGCGGTAGCGCTCGCCGTTGGCCTCGAATGCGACCTGGCGGTTGCGCACGATGGCTTCGTCGCGCGCCAGCTGCAGCAGCAGGGCCAGGCGCTGGGCCTCCTGCTGCAGGTTCTGGCGCGGCGAGGGGATGGCGTTGAGCGAAGCGAGTCCCAGCGTGATGCCGATGATGACCATCACGACAAGCAGCTCCACCAGGGTGAAGCCGGCGCCGGCAGTGTTGCCGGGTGGGGCGCTCCGGGCCCGCATCGGGTTACCTTATTCCCAGGAACCGACGTCGGCATCCTCACCGGTGCCGCCGGGCTGGCCATCGGCGCCCAGCGAGAAGATGTCCACTTCGCCATGGATGCCTGGCGACAGGTACTGGTAAGCATTGCCCCATGGGTCTTTCGGCAGCTTTTCCATGTAGCCGCCGTCTTTCCAGCCGCTCGCCGACGGACCCGCGGTCGGCTTGGCGACCAGGGCCTGCAGGCCCTGCTCGGTGCTCGGATAGCGCTGGTTGTCGAGCTTGTAAAGCTTGAGCGCCTGCGACATGGTGGCGATATCGGTCTTGGCGGCGGTCACGCGCGCTTCACCGGTGCGGCCCAGCAGTTTCGGCACGACAAGGGCACCGAGGATACCGATGATGACCACGACAACCATGATCTCGACCAGGGTGAAACCGGCTGCGCGGCGCTGCTTACGTTGCGAATCAATGTGCATGGATGCTCTTTGCAAGAAGGTCGGTGTGGGCTGACAGTATAAGCCACCATGGGGGCACGGGCTACCGCGTGCACCGGAGAAATTGTAAACCGGTGGGCCGGTTTAATTCTGTCTTAAAGCGGTCTTGTTTTTGTAGTCATTTCTCACGGGCCGCGCAGACCGGGCAGGCTGGATTGCGCGCGACCTTGAGCGCGGTCCACTCCATGGCGCGGCCGTCAAGCAGGAGCAGGCGCCCGGCCAGCGGCTCGCCGATGCCCGCCACCAGCTTCAGGGCTTCAGCCGCCTGCATGGCGCCCACCACGCCGACCAGCGGCGCGAACACACCCATGGTGCTGCAGGCCACGTCTTCGAAGTTGCTGTCTTCGGGGAACAGGCAGGCGTAGCAGGGAGCTTCAGCTCGGCGCGTATCGAACACCGAGAGCTGGCCGTCGAAGCGGATCACGGCGCCGGACACCAGCGGCTTGCCTTCCGCGACACAGGCGCGGTTGACCGCGTGGCGGGTGGCGAAATTGTCGCTGCAATCGAGTACGACCGTCGCCGCGCGGACGAGTTCCCGCAGGCGCTCGCCGCCGGCGCGCTCGCGCAATGCGCTCACCTCGATCTCGGGATTGATGGCCAACAGGGCGGCGCGGCCGGAGTCGACCTTGGGCTGGCCGATGCGCGCGCTGGTGTGCATGACCTGGCGCTGCAGGTTGGTCAGGTCGACCTCGTCGTCGTCGACCAGGGTGATGCGGCCGATGCCGCTCGATGCCAGGTAGAGCGCGGCGGGAGAGCCGAGGCCGCCCGCACCGATGAGCAGGGCGTGGGCATCGAGCAGGCGCTGCTGGCCGTCGATGCCGATCTCGTCCAGCAGGATGTGACGGGAGTAGCGCAGGAGTTGGGTGTCGTTCATGGGCGCCGAATGAGAGCCGGGGAACCGTAGCGTGGGCGGGGTAATTTCGGGCAGTGCCCGGAATTACAAACGCCCACGCGGTAATAGTTAGGGCACGAACAGCCGGACGGGCGGCATGACCGTGATTTGAACGCGTGGGCAGGAAACCTGCCCACCCTACTTTTGGGGCGCCTTGATCTCCGGCGGCTTGGTCTCCGTCCCCGGCAAGGTCTTCGGCGCCGCCGGCTTGTCCGCTTCGAGCTCGGCCCTGGCCAGTTGCACCGGCTGCCCCTTGAAGTGATTGATCGCCTGCGCCAGCTGGAAGTCGTCCTTGCTGCCGTAGTCGAGCGGCTTGCGGTCTTTCAGCTGCGCTGCGGCGCGCTGTTGCGCTTCGATGGCTTCTTTCCGGCTTTTGGCGGTCGCGGTCTCGGTTTTCGCGCCCTCGCCTTCGCTGGCCAGGTGGCGCTGCAGGTCGGCCTCGCGCACGCGCAGCACGGCCAGCGCGTCACCCTCGGCGGTTTCATCGACCCGCATGTCGGGCACGATGCCGGTGGCCTGGATCGGGCGGCCCTTCGGGGTGTAGTAGCGCGCCGTGGTCAGCTTGACCGCGGTGTCGGCCGACAGCTGGCGCAGGGTCTGCACCGAGCCCTTGCCGAAGGTCTGGCTGCCCATGACGATGGCGCGCTTGTAGTCCTGCAGTGCGCCGGCGACGATTTCGGAAGCCGAGGCCGAGCCGCCATTGACCAGCACCACCATCGGCACGGTTTTCAGCCCGGCCGGCAGGCCGGCCAGCGGGTCGGGGCCGCGCTGCGAATAGAATTCGCGGCGGCCGTAGAACTGCTGGTTCGAATCCGGCAGCTGGCCCTTGGTCGAGACGATCA
Organism: Telluria sp. PB2R4; assembly: GCF_059685695.1. Taxonomy (NCBI): domain Bacteria; kingdom Pseudomonadati; phylum Pseudomonadota; class Betaproteobacteria; order Burkholderiales; family Oxalobacteraceae; genus Telluria; species Telluria sp. PB2R4. Next base: position 284,064 of record NZ_JCASIC010000003.1, read on the forward strand.
GTTGTTCCGGCTGCGGCAGGAAGGCCGCCGACACGCCGACGGCGCCCGGCAGCAGGCCGCCCGGGTCGTTGCGCAGGTCGAGCACCAGGCCCTTGATCTCCGGATTCTCGGCGTAGAGAAGCTTGGCCTTCTTGGCCAGTTCCTCGACGGTGTTTTCCTGGAACTGGCTCACGCGCAGCCAGGCATAGCCCGGCTCGATCATTTTCGCCTTGACGCTGGCGACCACGATTTCCTGGCGCGGCACCGTCACCACCCAGGGCCGGTCTTCGCCACGGCGCGCGATGGTGAGCGTCACCTTGCTGCCGGCCTTGCCGCGCATGCGCTTGATCGCTTCGTCGAGCGACATGTTGCGCACGGGGACATTGTCGATGCGGGTGATCAGGTCGCCGGACTTGATGCCGGCCTTGTGCGCGGGCGTATCCTCGATGGGGGCGACGATCTTGACATAGCCGTCTTCGCTGGCCACTTCGATGCCGACGCCGACGAACTTGCCCTGCACCGCCTCCTTCATTTCCCTGAAGGCTTTCTGGTCGAGGTAGCTGGAATGCGGGTCGAGCGAGGCGACCATGCCGCCGATGGCTTCGGACAGGAGCTTCTTGTCCTCGACCGGCTCGACGTAGTCGGTCTTGATCAGGCCATAGACGTCGGCCAGCTGGCGCAGTTCGTCGAGCGGCAGCGGCGCGCCGCCGACTTCTTTCTGCGCGTGGGCCGAGAACTGGAAGGAGGCAGCCACGCCGGCCACCATGCCCAGTCCGATCAACCCGACATTCTTTGCTTTGCCCATCGCTTTTCCACCCCGCTTAACCAACCATGTCTAGAATTTGATCCAGCTTGCAGGATCGAAGGCCTTGCCGCGATGCCTGAGCTCAAAGTATAGCCCCGATTCCTCGCTGCCGCCGGTATTGCCCGCGCTCGCGATCACGTCGCCCGCGCGCACCATGTCGCCGGGACGCTTCAGCACCGCCGAAGCGAAGCCGTAGGTCGACAGGTATTCGCCGCCGTGGTCGATGATGACCATGTTGCCCCAGCCGCGCATCCAGTCGACGTGCACCACCCGTCCCGGTCCGACGGCGCGCACTTCGGTGCCTTCCGGTGCGGTGAAGAACATGCCTTTCCAGGTCAGGCTTTCGGTGCGGCGCACGCCGAACCGGGCGCGGATCGTGCCGCTGATCGGCGGGCTCAAGCGTCCCTTGAGGGCGGCAAAGGCGCCGGCCGGCGCCGGCGGCGCCAGCGGCACCTCCTGCTCCACCGCGCTTGGTCGGGTTTCAGCCGATTTATCGGCGGGCTTCTGTTCCGCCACTTTAGGTGGCGGCGGTGCCTCCGGCTCCGGTTTGGGCGCAGGCTTGCCGCTCTGGCGCGCAATGCGCTCGCGCTCGGCCTTCTCGGCGGCGGCCCTGGCGCGGGCCAGGGCGCGCTCTTTCGCTTCCGCTTCGGCCTTGGCTTTCGCCGCGGCCAGGGCGGCCTGGCGGCGGCGCTCGGCCTCGGCCTGCTCGCGGATCAGGCGCGACAGGCGGTCGACCAGCTCGGTCATGCGCTGTTCGTCGCGCTGCAGGCGGTCGGCCTGCTTGCGCTGGTCGGTCAGGCGCGTGGACAGGTTCTGCAGCAGCGCAGTGCGCTTGGCCTTTTCGTTTTCCAGCGTTGCTTTTTGTTCCTGCTGCTCGTCGGCGATTTCCTGCAGCTCCAGCTGGGCGTTCTCGACCTTGTCGCGGTTGGCCTCGACCTCCGCCAGGTTGGCGCGCAGCGAGTTCAGCAGTTTCGCCTGTGCCTGCGACACGTAGGCCATCATCTGCAGGTCGCGGTTGATGCGGTTCGGATTGTCTCCGGACAGCAGCAGCTTGATGCGGTCTTCGTTGCCAGCCACATAGTGTTCGCGCAGCAGTTGCGACAATTGTTTCTTTTGATTAACAATTGTTTGCTGCAGCCGCTCGCCCTCGGTCGACAGCTCGTGCAAGCGGGTGCTGGTGCTGTCCTGTTCCTCGGCCAGGTCGCGCAGCGCGCGATTGGCGTCGGAAATGGCGGCTTCGGACGCCGCCAGCTCGTCGGCGGCGTCGGCGCGCGCGTCCTCGGTGCGGGCGATGTCGCGCTTGATCGCTTCCAGCTTTTGCTTGATACCGGTGCGCTGCTTCTCCGCAGTCGTTTTCTGGCGGCTGCGTTCGGTCTGGCGCTGGGCGTGGGCGGAATCGGGCAGCGCGAGGCACAGCAGCGCGAAGGCGAGCGCACCGAGGAGCGCGCCGCCGGAAGACTTCGTGAATGGCAAACGCAAGCTTACTTCGCCTTCCCTTGGTTGGCCACGGCCGCCATGGCGGCGGCGATCGCATCCTGGTCACCCAGGTAGTAATGCCTGATCGGCTTCAGGTTTTCGTCCAGCTCATACACCAGCGGCTGGCCGTTCGGGATGTTGAGGCCGACGATGTCGCTGTCGCTGATGTTGTCGAGCATCTTGATGATGGCGCGCAGGCTGTTGCCGTGGGCCGAAATCAGGATCTTCTTGCCGGCGCGGATGGCCGGGGCGATTTCCTCGTCCCAGGCCGGCATCACGCGGGCGACGGTGTCCTTCAGGCATTCGGTCAGCGGGATTTGTTCTTTCGACAGACCGGCGTAGCGCGGGTCATTGAAGGAGGTGCGGTCGTCGCCCTCTTCCAGTGCCGGCGGCGGGGTGTCGTAGCTGCGGCGCCAGACCAGCACCTGTTCGTCGCCGAATTTGGCGGCGGTCTCGCCCTTGTCCAGGCCCTGCAGGGCGCCATAGTGGCGCTCGTTCAGGCGCCAGTCGTTCTTGACCGGCAGGTACATCATGTCCATCTCGTCCATGGCCAGCCACAGGGTGCGGATCGCACGCTTGAGCACCGAGGTATAGGTCAGGTCGAAGGTGAAACCGGCTTCCTTGAGCACGCGGCCGGCGCTCTTCGCCTCCTTGATGCCCTTCTCGGTCAGGTCGACGTCGGTCCAGCCGGTGAAGCGGTTTTCGAGGTTCCAGGTGGATTCGCCGTGGCGCATGAATACGATTTTGTACATAAGCTCTTCTCAAGAAAAAATGCGATTGAAATCCGGTCCGGCATCTATTTTATAATGCGCCGATTCAGTTCAACCAACGGAACCCTTGTGAAATTCATTCTCGATAATATCTTCATCGTAGCGATCGCTGTGATTTCGGGCGGCGCCCTGCTCTGGCCGGCCCTGGCTCCGCGCGGCAAGCGCGCCACCCCGCTGCAGGCCACGCAGATGATCAACCGCGGCAAGAGCCTCGTGCTCGACGTGCGGACGGCCGAGGAATTCGGCGCCGGTCACCTGCGCGACGCGAAACACATCCCGCTGGCAGACTTGGGCAACCGGATCGGCGAGCTGGAGAAGTCGAAGAACCGCACCGTGATCGTCGTCTGCCAGAACGGCGCGCGCGCCGACAAGGCGGTGCGCCAGCTCCAGGCGGCCGGCTTCGAGGATGCGCATGCGCTCGAAGGCGGCCAGACGGCCTGGGTCGCGGCCGGCTTGCCGGTGACTAAGTAACATACAAGCAATCAGGAGGAAGCACCATGACCGCACACGTCGTTCTGTACCACACCGCCAGCTGCCCATACTGCGTTCGCGCCGAGCGCCTGCTCGAAGCCAAGGGCGTGACCGACATCGAACGTATCCGCATCGACCTCGATCCGGAGCAGCGCCAGATCATGATGCAGCGCACCGGCCGCCGCACCGTGCCCCAGATCTACGTGGGCGACACCCACGTCGGCGGCTTCGACGACCTGTACGCGCTCGAGCAGGCTGGCCGCCTCGATCCGTTGCTGGCCGGACAGTAAGTACATACTCAGCCCCGTTTGACGGACTTTGGCTACCCTGCCCGTGGGGGTATTGATTCAGAATTGATTTTGATACAATTACCCTCGCGTTTGACCAAAGTACCGGGACGGCGCGTCCGTCCACCATCATTTAAAAACGAAAGCGTTCCATGTCCGACGAAAACCTGCAACCAGTATTCCAAATCCAACGCGTCTACCTGAAAGACATGTCGCTGGAACAACCGAATTCCCCGGCGATCTTCCTCGAGCAGGAAGCACCGACCATCGAAGTGTCGCTGGACGTCGGCGCCGAGTCGATCACCGAAGGCATCTACGAGTCGACCGTGACCATCACCGTCACCGCCAAGCTGAAAGACAAGGTCGCTTTCCTGGTCGAAGGCAAGCAGGCAGGTATCTTCGAAGCCCGCAACATCCCGGCTGACCAGATGGATCCGCTGCTGGGCATCGGCTGCCCGAACATCGTCTACCCGTACCTGCGCGCCAACATCGCTGACGTGATCAGCCGTGCCGGCTTCCCGCCGGTGCACCTGGCCGAGATCAACTTCGAAGCCTTCTACCAGCAGCGTCAGCAGGCAATGTCGCAGGCTGCTGCAGCGCCGGCACAATAAGTCGTTCCCATTCACGGGTGCCGCAACGCGGCGCCCGTGCCTCCGGCGCCCCGGTCACTCCGTCCTTCGGCCCGCCATGATTCGATCCCGTCTCCTTGCAAGCGTGCTCCTGCTGGCAGCACCGGCTGCGTTCGCCTTCGCCTTCGACTTCAAGAGCGTCGGCGCGGCCCCGGTGATCCTGTACGACACGCCGACACTCAAGGGCGCCCGGATGTACGTGGCGCCACGCGGCATGCCGCTGCAGGTGGTGTCGAGCTACGGCGACTGGGTCAAGGTGCGCGACGCCAATGGCGAGCTGGCCTGGACCGAGGCCAAAGGCCTGAGCCCGCGCCGCAACCTGGTGGTGCGGTCGCCCGGCGCCAAGGTGTTTGCCGGCCCGGACGAAACCAGCCAGGTCTTGATGACGGCCGACAAGGGCGTCGTGCTCGAACTGGTCGACCCGACCGCGATTACCTGGATCCGTGTGCGCCACCGCGACGGCATCGACGGCTACATGCGGTCGACCGACGTCTGGGGCCTGTAATTCGTGGCAAAAGATATGCAAGAACAGAAAACACCCTCCAAGATCACCGTCCTGGGCGCCGGCGCCTGGGGCACGGCCGTGGCCATCGCCCTGGCCGCCCGCCACGATGTGCTGCTGTGGGGCCGCAATGCCGCACAGATGGCCGAGACGCAGGAGGCGCGCGAGAACCTGCACTACCTGCCGGGCTATCCGCTGCCGCCGTCCCTGGCAGTGAGCGCCGATTTCGACGCCGCACTGGCGCACGTCATCGACGCATCCCCTGATGAAGCACCGCTGCTGATCCTGGCCTGCCCGGTGGCCGGCCTGCGCCCACTGCTCGGTCAGCTGAAGGGCCACGCCGTTCCGAACGTGGTCTGGCTGTGCAAGGGCTTCGAAGCCGGCACTGGCCTGCTGCCGCACCAGGTGAAGGACGAGGTGCTGGGCGAATCGATGCCCGGCGCGGCCCTGTCCGGCCCCTCTTTTGCCCAGGAAGTCGCACGCGCCCTGCCCTGCGCCCTGAGCGTGGCCTCGACCTCGGAAGCCTTGCGCGAGCGCGTGGTCGCCGCGGCGCATGGCAACAACCTGCGCGTCTATTCCTGCGACGACATGGTCGGCGTGGAAGTGGGCGGCGCGGTGAAGAACGTGATGGCGATCGCCACCGGCGCCTCCGACGGCCTGGGCCTGGGCCTGAACGCACGCGCGGCCTTGATCACCCGCGGGCTGGCCGAAATCACCCGCCTGGGCGTGCACCTGGGCGCGCAGCCCGGCACCTTCATGGGCCTGACCGGCATGGGCGACCTGATCCTGACCTGCACCGGCGACCTGTCACGCAACCGGCGCGTCGGACTGGCGCTGGCCGAAGGCAAACAGCTCGATACCATCGTGGCCGAACTGGGACACGTGGCGGAAGGCGTGCCGTGTGCGAAGTCGGTACGCGCGCTGGCGCACCGGCTGGGGGTGGACATGCCGATTACCGAGGCGGTGGCGGCAGTGCTGTTCGACGGGGTGTCGGCGACCGACATGGTGCAGCGCTTGCTGGCGCGCGATCCGAGGGATGAACTGGCTTAAGTCATTGGCCTGAATGTCAGGCCAGTCGCTGTCCCCGCCACTCAGTTCCCGGAGCCGCGCGGATCATTCGTCGGCCCGCCCGTCCGCACCTTTCCCAGCAAGATCGTCAGCAAGGCCACCGCATCCTGGTTGGCGCGGATCGCATGCGGCTCGCCGCCCGCCAGGTAAACCATTTCGTTCGGCCGCAGGATCGTGGTGCGGCCGTGGGCGTCGAATGCGATCTCGCCTTCCAGGCACACCAGGGTCATCTCGCCCTCGACCCGGTGCGATGGCATGGGCTTTTCCTTGGGTAGCACCAGCCGGATCAGTTCCATGTGCTCGGTCTTGACGAGCGCAATCGACGTGAAATGGGCGATGTCGTCGTCGCCGCGCTGCAAGGCGATGCGCTCGCCCGAAACTGCGTGTTGCAAGGCCATGTCGCCCTCCTTTAATCGGTTGATTCTTCTTCTTCGCGTACCACGGGCACCGTCCGCAGCCAGGTGACCAGCGCAAACGCGTCCTTCATGCCGCTCGCCAGCTGCGGCACCAGCAATTCCGGTGCATTCAGCAGCAGCGGCACCTCGACCCAGACAAAATAGCTTTTCAGCTTCAGGTACTCGACCAGCGGATGATTCGGGTCGACGCCCTTCGGGGGCCGCTGCAGGACGTCCTCGAACTGCAGGTCGCCATAGGTCGCGCGAAGATGCTTATTCTTCAACATTTTGCTGAAGCCTGTCGCATCGTTGACCACGTGTGCGCGGATCGCCTTGAGGCGGTGGGCCGGCGGCAGGTACTCGCCGGCGCCGAACAGCAGGTTGCCGTTGGCCTCGATGTGGAAGTAATACGTCGGCCCGCCGGCCGCGCTCGGGCGGCGCTTGTCGAGCGGCGCAATGCCGGCCGAGAAATGGGTTTTGTAGGGCCGCTTGTCCTTGGCGAAGCGGACGTCGCGGTGGATGCGGAACAGCGCCTTTTTCGGGTCGCAGCCGGCCACCTGTTTGTCGAAGGTTCCCAGCTCCTGGATCAGTTCCGTGACCACCTGCAGGAATTCGGCGCGCAGGATGTCGTAGCGTGGTTTGTTCCAGAGGAACCAGGGGCGGTTGTTGTTCTCGCTGAGCTCGCTTAAAAATTGTGTCAGGTCACGCAGGTGCATGGAGGGTCCGGAAAAAGCTTACTTGGGCTGGCGCGGGCGCTTGCCGACGGTGACGTCGAGCGTGGACTCACGGTTCTTGCGCAGGACGCGCAGCGGCGCCTTTTCACCCGGTTCCAGCTGGGCGATCAGGTTGAGCATCTCGCCGGTGTTGGCAACAGGCTTGCCGCCGACCGCCACCAGGATGTCGCCGGGGCGCATGCCGGCGCGGTCGGCCGGGCCGCCGCGCACCACGCCGGCGATGATCGCGCCGCTCGAGCGCCCGAGGCCGAAGCTTTCGGCCAGCTCGGGCGTGATGTCCTGCGATTCGATGCCGATCCAGCCGCGCACCACCTGGCCGTTCTTGACGATCGAGTCGAGCACCATCTTGGCAGTGCTGACCGGGATCGCGAAGCCGATGCCGACCGAGCCGCCGGTCTGCGAATAGATCGCCGAATTGATGCCGAGCAGGTGGCCATTGGTGTCGACCAGCGCCCCGCCCGAGTTGCCGAAGTTGATCGCGGCGTCGGTCTGGATGAAGTTCTCGAAGTGGTTGATGTGCAGGTTGTTGCGCCCCAGCGCCGAGATGATGCCGAGGGTGACGGTCTGCCCCACGCCGAAGGGGTTGCCGATGGCGAGCACCACGTCGCCGACGCGGGCGGCTTCCGGGTCGCCCAGCACCATCACCGGCAGCTTGCGCTCATTGATGCGGATCACGGCCAGGTCGGTCTCCGGATCGGTGCCGACGATGCGGGCCGCCGCCTTGCGCCCGTCCGCCAGCCCGACCTCGATGATGTCGGCGCCTTCGATGACGTGGTTGTTGGTCAGGATGTAGCCCTCGGCGCTGACGATCACGCCCGATCCGAGGCTGGCCAGCTGCTCTTCGGGCGGCATGCGGTCCCCGAAGAAGCGGCGGAAGAACGGGTCTTTCAGCAGCGGATGCGTCTCGCGCGAGGCCTTGCTGGTGAGGATATTGACGACGGCCGGCATCGCGCGCCCGGCGGCGTCGCGGTAACTGCCGCTGGCCGGCAGCGCCGGGCCCTGCAGCACCGGCACCGCGTTCCCGCCCGAGCCGAGCGCGAGCAGGGTGGGCGCGCGTTCCAGCCACTCCGGACGCATCACGGACATCACGAAATACAGCGCCAGCGCAACCGTGACGGCCTGCGCGAACAGCAGCCAGAAACGCCTGAAGGCACCCGGCTGGCGCCGCGGGCGCAGGCCAGGGGGCTTGAGTTCGTGCACGCTGTCGTTCACTGGATTACTTTCTTAAAGGATCAGCTTTCAATGCATCGCGGATGTCGCGCAGCAGCAGGATCTCTTCCTTCTCTGCCGGGGTCGGCGCGTCGGCCGGGCCGCGCACGCGATTGACGATGCGTACCATCTGGAAAATGATGAAGGCGAGAATGACGAAATTCAGCAAAATGGTCAGGAAATTACCGTAGGCAAGCACGGCGCCGGCCTTCTGCGCTTCCACCAGCGGCAGCGCGGTGCCCTGGCCATTCAGCGGAACGTAGTAGTTGGCGAAATCGAGGCCGCCCAACAACATGCCGATTGGCGGCATGATGATGTCCTTGACCAGCGAATCGACGATGCGCCCGAAGGCCCCGCCGATGATCACCCCGACCGCGAGATCGACGACGTTGCCCCGCATTACGAACGTTTTGAACTCTCCCATCATGGACATGCTCTCTCCTTTACTTGTTAATGAGTCATCCGATTTGATGATACCCCAAGCGGGTATGCTGCGGATGCACACCCGAATATTCGTGCCAGATGTGTCCGCTTGATAATTTTTTTCCAATCGGTATTGCCGTTCACATATAATTTTGTGTTGCTGGAAGCTCTTTATTGATTCTTAGGTTTCGTATTTTCACGGAGTGGGGTTGGTATGAGTATTGAAAAACAGGTCGATTCAGGCCGCCGCGGACTGCTCGTCGCGACTTGCGCCGCAGGTGGCGTCGTCGGAGTTTCCACGGCGGGAGTTCTCGTCAGTACCTTCCAGCCGTCGGAGCGCGCGAAAGCCGCCGGCGCTCCGGTCGAGGTTGACATCTCCGACGTCAAGCCAGGCGATATGAAAGTGGTCGAATGGCGCGGCAAGCCGGTCTGGATCCTGCGTCGCACGCCTGAAATGATGGCGACGCTGGACAAGGCCGTGCCCGAGCTGGCCGACCCGAATTCCGAAAAAGAGTATCAACTGCCCACCCCGGAATACGCCAGGAATGCCTGGCGCGCCCGCGAAGACCACAAGGAAGTGCTGGTCACGGTCGGCATCTGCTCCCACCTGGGCTGCTCGCCGTCCTCGCGCCTCGCCTCCGGGCCGCAGCCCAACCTGCCGGACGACTGGCCGGGTGGCTTCCTCTGCCCTTGCCATGGGTCGACCTTCGACCTGTCGGCGCGCGTGTTCAAGAACAAGCCGGCGCCGACCAACATGGACGTCCCTCCCTACATGTACCTGTCCGATAACAAGCTGGTAATCGGCAAAGACGAGAAAGGCGAGGCATAACATGGGCGCTCCATTCAAGGAAACGCAGGTTCCCGCCAACGCACCGGTCGGCGCCAAGGCGCTGGCCTGGGTCGACGACCGCTTCCCGCTGTCGAAGCTGTGGAACGACCAGTGGGGCAAGTACTACGCCCCCAAGAACTTCAACGTCTGGTACCTGTTCGGTTCGCTGGCCATGCTGATCCTGGTGCTGCAGATCGTCACCGGCATCTTCCTGACCATGCACTACAAGCCGGACGCCAACCTGGCCTTCGGTTCGGTCGAATACATCATGCGCGAAGTACCGTGGGGCTGGCTGGTGCGCTACATGCACTCGACCGGCGCCTCGATGTTCTTCGTCGTGGTCTACCTGCACATGGCGCGCGGCCTGATGTACGGCTCCTACCGCAAGCCACGCGAGCTGATCTGGATCTTCGGTTTCGCGATCTTCCTGTGCCTGATGGCCGAAGCCTTCTTCGGCTACCTGCTGCCATGGGGCCAGATGTCGTACTGGGGCGCCCAGGTGATCGTCAACCTGTTCGGCGCCATCCCCGTGATCGGCCCGGACCTGTCGCTGTGGATCCGCGGCGACTACGTCGTCTCCGACGCCACCCTGAACCGCTTCTTCGCCTTCCACGTCATCGCCCTGCCGCTGGTGATCCTGGGCCTGGTGGCGGCGCACCTGATCGCGCTGCACGAAGTCGGCTCGAACAACCCGGACGGCATCGAGATCAAGGACAACATCGGTCCGGACGGCCACCCGGTGGACGGCATTCCGTCGCATCCGTACTACTCGACCAAGGACTTCTTCGGCGTGTCGGTGTTCCTGCTGATTTTCTCGGCGATCGTGTTCTTCGCGCCTGAGATGGGCGGCTACTTCCTGGAGTACAACAACTTCCTGCCGGCCGACTCGATGAAGACCCCGCCGCACATCGCGCCGACCTGGTACTTCACGCCGTTCTACTCGGTGCTGCGCGCTACCACCGCCGACTTCATGTACGTGCTGATGGCCGCCATTGCCGCCTACGTCGTGTTCATCTGGCTCAAGTCGCGCCTGGCCTTCAAGACCAAGCTCATCGTGGCCGTCATCGGCCTGGTCCTGATCGTCGGCATGCTGCCGCAGGTGCTGGACGCGAAGTTCTGGGGCGTGGTGCTGTTCGGTTCGTCGGTGGTGATCATCGCCTTCCTGCCGTGGCTCGACCACTCGCCGGCGCGCTCGATCCGCTACCGTCCGGACTGGCACAAGTGGGTGTACATCGTGTTCGGGCTGTGCTTCGTGGCCCTTGGCTACCTGGGCACCCAGCTCCCGACCCCGGCCTACACCATCATCTCGCAAGTGGCGACCCTGCTGTACTTTGCGTTCTTCCTGTTGATGCCGTGGTGGAGCACGATGGGCCGGTTCAAGCCGGTCCCGACGCGCCTGACCTATTCGGCACACTAAGCACAGACCAGAGCACAAGGACACAACATGAAATTTGCGAAGAAACTGATCGCGGTCCTGGCACTGCTGCCGGGACTGGCATTCGCCGCCGAGGGCGGCTTCCCGCTCGAGCCGGCACCGGAGCGCAGCGACATGTCGTCGCTGCAGAACGGCGCCAAGCTGTTCATCAACCACTGCCTGAACTGCCACTCGGCATCGAGCATGCGCTACAACCGCCTGCGCGACCTTGGCCTGACTGAAGAGCAGATCAAGAACAATCTGTTGTTTTCACAAGACAAGGTTGGCGGCATGATGACGACGTCGATGCGCCCGGATGACGCCAAGGCCTGGTTCGGCGCCGTGCCGCCGGACCTGTCGGTGATTGCGCGCGCCAAGTCCTCGCCTTCGGGCACCGGCGCCGACTACCTGTACACCTACCTGCGCACCTTCTACAAGGACGACACCCGCCCGACCGGCTGGAACAACATGGTGGTGCCGAACGTGGCGATGCCGCACGTGATGTGGCAGGAGCAGGGCGTACGCGTGGCCAAGTTCGCGGACGTGCCTGATCCGCACGAGGCCGGCAAGACCATCCACAAGTTCGTCGGCTTCGAAGCGGTATCGCCGGGGACGATGAGTCCGCAGGAGTTCGACACCGCAACCGCTGACCTGGTTGCCTACCTGAGCTGGATGGCTGAGCCAGCGCAAGACACGCGCAAGAAGTTAGGCGTTATTGTGTTGCTCTTCATGACGCTTTTTGCCTTCCTGGCTTGGCTCTTGAACAAATCGTACTGGAAAGAAGTGAAGTAAATTCGCTTTCATTGCCCGGTTGGCTATAATACGGGCAATCATTTTTCGGGGTGAATCGCTAGGGCTTCCCAATGCGCTTCACCCCATTGTTTCTGAAGGAACTATAAACCATGATGGTTCTCTACTCCGGCACCACGTGCCCGTTCTCCCAACGCTGCCGCCTCGTCCTGTTCGAAAAGGGCATGGACTTCGAGGTGCGCGACGTCGACCTGTTCAACAAGCCGGAAGACATTTCGACCATGAACCCATACGGCCAGGTGCCTATCCTGGTCGAGCGCGAACTGATCCTGTATGAGTCGAACATCATCAACGAATACATCGACGAGCGCTTCCCGCACCCGCAGCTGATGCCGGCCGACCCGCTGATGCGCGCCCGTGCCCGCCTGATGCTGTTCAACTTCGAAAAGGAACTGTTCGTCCACGTGCACATGCTGGAAAGCGAGCGCAACAAGATGAACGACAAGAGCCACGACAAGGCACGCTCGGAAATCCGCGACCGCCTGACCACGCTGGCTCCGCTGTTCCTGAAGAACAAGTACATGCTGGGCGACGAGTTCTCGATGCTGGACGTCGCGATCGCTCCGCTGCTCTGGCGCCTGGACCACTACGGCATCGAGCTGTCGAAGACCGCGGCCCCGCTGATGAAGTACGCCGAGCGCATCTTCTCGCGCCCGGCCTACATCGAAGCGCTGACGCCGTCGGAGAAGGTGATGCGCCGCTGATGCACTGACGGGCCGCGTTTGGCCCGTCTTGCACGTCTCGTGATTCGGTACGCGCCAGTTTTTCGGACGCCAGACAGGCGAATCCGTTAAACTGGCGCGCACGAACAAGTTTGCTTTTTTATCACGTCCATGTCCGAGATTTCCACCAAGCCCTACCTCCTGCGCGCCATCTACGAGTGGTGCACGGACAGCGGATTCACGCCCTACCTCGCGGTCAAGGTCGATGCCGCCACGACGGTACCGATGGAATACGTCCGCAAGGGCGAGATCATCCTCAACATCAGCTACGGCGCCACCTCGGGCCTGAAGATGGACAACGACGCGATCCACTTCCGCGCGCGTTTCAACGGCGTCTCGCGCGAGCTGTACATTCCGGTGCAGAACGTGTTGGCGATCTACGCCAACGAGAACGGCCAGGGGATGGCCTTCGAGGTGAATGCGACGGCGGCCGATACAGCGTCTGCGTCGCCGGCTGAGGAGGCAACTGCACCGCCGGCGCTGTCGGCAGTGCCTGGCAAGGCGGAGACGCCGGCTGAAACCGTGGCGGAGCCGGCCGGCGATGATGAGCCGCCGAAGAAGGGCGGACGCCCGACCTTGACGCGCATCAAATAGCGTATAATCGTTGTTCTTCAGTACATAGCCGACTTAGCTCATCAGGTAGAGCAGTTGATTTGTAATCATCAGGTGGCGGGTTCGAGTCCTGCAGTCGGCACCAGTATTTTGCGTAGAAGCCCAGCCTTTGGCTGGGCTTTCGCATTTTTGGCTGCGTGGAGGCTGGGCTTACGCGACCTGCCCGCCGGCGGACAAATACGACGACAGGAATTTTTCGAACTTCACATATCGTTGCGGCGGATAGTGGTTCTCCTGCCCCGGTCCTTTCGGCAGCGCAGCCCAGATTCTTGCTACCTTCGGCATCACCTCGACAATCCTGCCTTCCTTGACCGCATCGATGATGCCGAGACTACGCAGGAGCTCGGCCGCGATCAGGTCCTGGGTACGCGGCGAAAAGTCTCGCAAGCCAAGCTTGGCGCCGTGGTGCTGCCAGGTCGGCCGCGTGATCTGGTACATGCCCGCCGCAGTCGACCTGCCGTCGATGCCCGGCCCCGGATGGGTCGACATGTCGGTGAAGCGCCAGCGGTCATCCGCCCTTCCCTTGAGCGCGCCGTACTTGAAGTCGTAGCCTCCACCCTCGGCCGCGGCGATCGCCTTCAGGAAGGCGGTAACGTTCGGGTGGGCGAGGTGTTTCGCGTTGGCTTCCAGAAGTGCTTCGCTGCGGGATAGTGCCCGGGGTTCGGGGTCGGGCGAAGCCTTGCGTTTTGCGTCGGACATGATTCCTCCCAACGAGTGCTCTGAACTCATCATAGGAAGCGGGCGCGCCCGGCAGTTGAGCAGGCACAGACCAAAGACGGACTGCGCCCACATTCCTTGCGAAAACACCTTGCAGCCGGGTACAAAAATCTGGCAGGAAACTGTGGCAAAATCCTGACTGCAATATTTGTTTGACCCCCATTTCACCCGGTGCTATAGTCGGGCAAAGCCGATGGTAACGTTTCCAACTTACCGAAAATAACGGCGCACACGGAGACACGATGTTCACACCACGCACCCTGGCGACAGCCTGCGCATGCGCCTGGCTCGGCCTTGCCGTGACGCCTGCCGCGCCCGCGCATGCTGCGTCGGTGCAGGCCGCTCCCAAGGCGGAAGTCATCCACTGGTGGACCTCGGGCGGCGAATCGGCCGCAGTGAAACAGGTAGCCCAGGCCTACCGCAATGCCGGTGGCGTCTGGATCGATACCGCGATCGCGGGCGGCGACCAGTCGCGCGCCGTGACCATCAACCGCATCATCGGCGGCGACCCGCCCACCGCGGCCCAGTTCAACACCTCCAAGCAGTTCCTCGATGTGATCGAAGCGGGGATGCTCAACAACGTCGATGGCGTCGCCCGCGCCCAGAACTGGGACCAGATGCTGCCCGCGCCGATCATCGACGTCATCAAGGTGGAGGGCCACTACTACGCGGTGCCGCTGAACATCCACATGCAGACCTGGTTCTGGTATTCGAAGGCCGCCTTCCGGAAGGCCGGCATCACGAAGGAACCCACGAGCATGGCCGAGTTCTTCGCCGCGCTCGACAAGCTGAAAGCGGCCGGCATCATCCCGCTCGCCCACGGCGGCCAGTCGTGGCAGGAGACCGTGCTGTTCTCGGCGATCCTGGCCAATATGGGCGGCAAGGAGCTCTACCTCAAAGCCATGCGCGACCGCGACCAGGCGACCCTGCTCTCGCCTCAGTTCCGCAATGTGCTGCTGGCGTTCAAGCGCCTGAAATCGTATGTCGATGCCGGCTCGCCGGGCCGCAACTGGAACGACGCCACCGCCCTGGTCATCAGTGGCCGCGCCGGCTTCCAGGTGATGGGCGACTGGGCCAAGGGCGAGTTCACCAATGCGGGGCAAAGCGCGGGCCGGCACTACGGCTGCATGGCCGGCTTCACGTCCTCCACGCCCTACCTGATCCAGGGCGACGTGTTCGTCTTCCCGCGCACCGACGATAGCGGCGCGGTGCGCGCGCAGCAGCTGCTCGCCCATGTCGTCTCGCAGCCGGCCCTGCAAGTGGCCTTCAGCAAGCTGAAAGGCTCGATCCCGGTGCGTACCGACGTCGACGCGGCTGAACTGGACCTGTGTGCGCAGAAGGGCATCGAGATCATGAAGGACCGCGCGCGCCAGGCCGGCGTCACCGAGGTCTACCTGACGCCGGACCAGAACGGCGCCATGCAGGACGTGCTCACCGCCTACTGGAACACGAACATGCCGGTCGAGCGCGCCCAGAAGAGCATCGCCAACGCACTCAAATACTGACCCCATGCTCACGCTGCGCGCCCACAAGATCAGTCCACACCTCGCCCTGCTGCCGATGGCACTGACGGTGCTGGTCGCCTACATCGGTGCGGCGCTGTGGACCCTGCGCACCTCGTTCACCGCCTCGCGTACCTTCCCGTCGGATAACTTCATCGGCGCCGCCCAGTACGTGCGCCTGTTCGACAACGAGCGCTGGCTGATCTCGCTGAACAACCTGGCCGTGTACGGCGCCTTGTTCATCGTCGCCTGCATGCTGCTCGGCTTCCTGCTGGCCGCTTTCATCGACCAGGACGTGCGCGGCGAAGGTATCCTGCGCACGGTCTTCCTGTATCCGTATGCGATGTCCTTCGTTGCCACCGGCCTGGTGTGGCAATGGATGCTGGCGCCCGGCGCTGGCATCGAGGGTGCGGTGCGCCGGCTGGGCTTCTCGAATTTCAACTTCGACTGGATCATCGACCAGGAGATGGTCATCTACACCATCGTCATCGCCGCCGTCTGGCAGGCCTCGGGCCTGGTGATGGCGATGATGCTGGCCGGCCTGCGCGGCGTCGATCCCGAGATCTACAAGGCGGCGCGGCTGGACGGCATCCCGGCCTGGCGCGTCTATCTGCAGATCGTGCTGCCGATGCTGGGGCCGACCGTGGCCACCGTGTTCCTGTTGCTGTGCACCGCCGTCGTGAAACTGTACGACGCGGTGGTGGCGATGACAGGCGGCGGCCCCGGCACCGCCAGCGAGGTGCCGGCCAAGTTCATCATGGACCACCTGTTCCTGCGGTCGAACGTCGGGCTGGCCTCGGCCGGCGCGGTCACCCTCCTGATCCCGGTGCTGGTCCTGCTGGCGCCCTACGCCTATGCGCGCAGCCGGAGAAAACGCGCATGAGCGACACCGTTCTCGAGGCTCCCGCTCCCGTGATGACATTCGCCGCCCCCGTCGCCCGCCGCAAGCGATTCAGCCCTGCGCGCATCGGCGTCTACGCCTTCCTGTTCAGCGCCGCGCTGTACTTCCTGCTGCCGCTGTACGTCATGATCATCACGTCCTTCAAGTCGATGGACGAGATCAGGAGCGGCAACGTGTTCGCCCTGCCGCTGTTCGCCACCGTCGAGCCGTGGCAGAACGCCTGGAGCCAGGTCAGCGGCGGCTTCTGGAATTCGGTGGCGATCACGGTGCCGAGCACCATCATCCCGATCCTGCTGGGCGCCATCAACGGCTATGCGCTGTCGTTCTGGAAGCCGCGCGGCGCGAACGTCCTGTTCGGTGTGCTGCTGGCCGGTGCGTTCATCCCGGTGCAGGTCATGATTTATCCGCTGGTATGGATGATGGCGCGTGCCGGCGTGTTCGGGTCGCTGCCCGCCATCGTGCTGGTGCACGTCATCTTCGGCATGCCGATCATGACCCTGCTGTTCCGGAACTACTACGCCTCGGTGCCGCACGAGCTGTTCCAGGCTGCGCGCATCGACGGCGGCGGGTTCTGGCGCATATTCCTGCAGGTAATGCTGCCGATGTCGCTGCCGATCGTGGTGGTGGCCGCCATCATGCAGGTCACCGGCGTGTGGAACGACTACATCCTCGGCCTGGTGTTCGCGGGCCGCGACAATGCGCCGATGACGGTGCAGCTGAATAACGTGATCAACACCACCACCGGCACCCGCCTGTACAACGTCAACATGGCCGCGACCATGCTGACGGCCGCGCTGCCGCTGGCGATCTACTTCATCTCGGGACGCTGGTTCGTGCGCGGTATCGCCGCCGGCGCCGTGAAAGGTTAAGCACCATGTCGAACGTCCACCTGCGCAAGCTATGCATCACCCGCGGCAGCAACCAGGTCATCCGCGACCTCGACCTGCACATCGAGCCGGGCGAGTTCCTGGTGCTGCTCGGGCCTTCGGGCTGCGGCAAGTCCACCCTGCTGCACAGCATCGCCGGCCTGATCGACCTGGCCGACGGCAGCATCGAGATCGGCGGGGTCGATATGAGCTACGCCGATCCGAGCGAGCGCGGGATCGGCATGGTGTTCCAGTCGTATGCGCTGTACCCGACCATGACGGTCGAGAAGAACATGTCCTTCGGCCTGCGCATCTCGGGCGCGCCGAAAGCCGAGATCCATCGCCGCGTCCAGAAGGCGGCCGAGATGCTGCAGCTCGAATCGTTGCTGGACCGTAAACCTGCCCAGCTCTCGGGCGGGCAGCGCCAGCGCGTGGCGATCGGGCGCGCCCTGGTGCGCGAAGCCGGCGTCTACCTGTTCGACGAGCCGCTGTCGAACCTGGACGCCAAGCTGCGCGCCGAACTGCGGCGCGAGCTCAAGCTGCTGCACCAGAACCTCGGTTCGACCATGGTCTACGTCACCCACGACCAGGCCGAGGCGATGACCCTGGCCACCCGCATCGTCGTCATGCAGGGTGGGCGCGTCCAGCAGATCGGAACCCCGAGCGAAGTGTACGAACGCCCGGCCAACCGCTTCGTGGCGGGCTTCCTCGGCTCGCCCTCGATGAATTTCATTGACGGCCGGCGCGAGGGCGGCCGCTTCGGCGCAGGGACGCTGGTCGTAAACCTGTCTTCGGACGGCGCGGCGGCATCCGGCGCGGTCACGCTGGCGGTGCGCCCGGAAGACATCCATATCAGCCAGGACGGCTCGCTGCAAGCGACCGTGACACTGGTCGAACCGATGGGGAACCACCAGGTCGTCTGGCTCGACTGCGGCGGCCACCCCTTGTCCTGCATCGTGCACGACCCGCAGCCGCTGGCGACCGGGCAGGCGCTGCGCGTCGACATCGACGCGGCACGGGTATCGCTGTTCGACCCTGCCAATGGCAATCGCCTTTGAGACAGGTGCGAGTGTCAGATGGATGCAGTATGCTTCAGTGCTCAGCGAATAACCAAGCGAATAACTAGATAACAGGACAAGGATCGTCAGTGGCAACCATCAAGGACGTAGCGCGTCTCGCCGGCGTTGGCCTGGGCACCGCCTCGCGCGTGGTCAGCGGCAAGGGATCGGTCTCGCCGGCCACGCTGGAGCGCGTGCGCAAGGCGATCGACGAGCTGGGGTTCCGGCCTTCGCACGCAGCGCGCGCCCTGCTGTCCGGCACCAGCCGGATGGTGGGCGTCTACATCCCGGTCCTGAGCGGCACCTTCTACACGCCGATCCTGCAGATCATCGACACCGAACTGCGCGCCGCCGGCCTGCACATGGTGGTGGCCTTCGGCGTCGGCCTGGGCGACGCCCGGCGCCAGGCCATCGAGGGCATCGAGTTCCTGATCGAGCGCGGCTGTGACGGCATCGTCATGATGACCAGCGCCCTCACCGACGATGACCTGGCTGCCCTGGGCGGCAAGCAGAAGCAGATCGTGGCGCTGAACCACGAGTTCAGCCAGATCCCGGACCAATGCTTCACGGTCGATCACACGCTGGGCGGGCGCATGGCAGCGCGCACCCTGCTCGACTACAAGCACCGCGATATCGCCGTCATCTCCGGCCCGGTGGCGCTGGCCGACAACGTGGCCCGCGTGGACGGCTTCATGCGCGAGCTGCAAGCCGAGGGCATCGACCCCGGCAAGGTCTGGCTCCTGGAAAGCGACTTCTCGCCCCAAGGCGGCTGGTCCGCGGCCAAGGCGCTGATCGATTCCGGCACCAAGTGCACCGCCCTGTTCTGCGCCAACGACGAGATGGCCGTGGGCGCGCTGGCCTACTTCCAGGAAGCCGGCATCAGCGTGCCGCGCGACCTCTCCGTGATCGGCTACGACGACACGCCGAGCGCCGCGTTCTCGGCGCCGCGCCTGACCTCGGTGCACATGCCGTGGCGCGAAATGACGCTCAACGGCCTGAACGCCCTGCTCAACCGCTGCTACGACCTGCACCGTCCGGTGACGCGTACCTTCCCGGTCAGCGTCACGCTGCGCGCGTCGCTGGCAAAAGTGCCCGGCGCGACACGGGGCAAGAAAAAATAAGCGGGATGGCCGTTCGCGGCCTTTTTTTTAGATTGCAATTGGAAAGCTTTCCAAATATCCTTGCGTAACAGCTCAACATACATCAGACCATGACAAAAGCTAACCGTCCCGAGCCGAGCGCACCTTCGCGCGGCGATTTCGCCTCCGACTTCTTGTGGGGCTGCGCTACCTCGTCGTACCAGATCGAGGGCGCCGGCCAGGAAGACGGCCGGGTCGAATCCATCTGGGACCGCTTCGCCGCCACCCCGGGCAAGATCAAGGACGGCTCCAGCGGCCTGGTCGCCTGCGACCACTACCACCGCTGGCCGGAAGACTTCGACATCGGCCGCGACATGGGGCTGAACGCCTACCGCTTCTCGATCGCCTGGCCGCGCATCTTCTCCGAAATCGGGGGCAAGCCGAACGACAAAGGCCTGGATTTTTATTCTCGCCTGGTGGACGGCATGCTCGAACGCGGCCTGCAGCCCTGGGCCACGCTCTACCACTGGGACCTGCCGCAGTACCTGCAGGACCGCGGCGGCTGGAACGAACGCGCCACGGTCGACGCCTACCTGGCCTTCGTGGATGCGATGACGCGCCGCCTGGGCGACCGCGTGCAACACTGGATCACCCACAATGAACCCTGGTGCACCTCGATCATCGGCAACTTCGAGGGCTGGCACGCGCCCGGCAATACCGACTTCAAGACCGCACTGCAGGTGGCCCACCACGTGCTGCTCTCGCACGGCAAGGCAGTGCCGCTGATACGCGCGAACGTAGCCAATGCGAAGGTGGGCATCGCCCTGAGCCTGCATCCGGTGCGCGCGGCCAGCAACAGTGCGGAAGACATCGCCGCCACCGAGCGCCATGACGGCCTGCGCTATCGCTGGTTCCTCGATCCGCTGTACGGCCGCGGCTATCCGCAGGCGACGCTCGACGCCATCGGCGACGCGGCTCCCGTGGTGCTGCCGGGCGACCTCGACGCCATCGCGGCGCCGACCGACTTCCTGGGCGTGAACTACTACTTCCCCGAGACCATCCAGCACGCGCCCGGCCACGCTCCCTTGAATGCGCAGGTGCTGCCGCCTGCGCCGGGCGCCGAGACCACCTACATGGGCTGGGAAGTGGCGCCGCAGGGCCTGGCTGAACTCCTGCTGCGCATCGAACACGACTACCGTCCGGGTCCGATGTACATCACCGAAAACGGCTCCTGCTATGCGGACGAGGTGAATGCGGACGGCGAAATCGACGATGTGCAGCGCCGCCATTACCTGATGCGCCACCTGGCTTCGCTCAACTCCGCCATCAAGGACGGCGTGCCGGTGAAGGGCTATTTCGCCTGGAGCCTGCTCGACAACTTCGAGTGGGCCGAAGGCTACCTGAAGCGCTTCGGGCTGACCCACATCGATTACACGACCCAGCAGCGACTCCTGAAAGGCAGCGGCAAGTGGTACCGCTCCTTCCTGCGCGACGAGTAAAACGACACCTATAAAACAGCGAGACGACCCAATGAAACCCATGCTTCGCAACCCGGCACTGGCGCTTGCCATCGCCCTGGCCTTATCTGCCACATCTTCGGCAACCGCCGCGCCACTGACCGACTGGCCAACGGTGCGCAGCGCCATCGCCAAGGATGCCGCACTCGAGCAGCGCGTGCGCGATATCGTCGGCAGGATGACGCTGGCGCAGAAGGTCGGCCAGATGACCCAGCCCGAGATCAAGAGCGCCACGCCGGAAGACGTGCGGCGCTATTACCTCGGCTCGGTGCTCAACGGCGGCGGCAGCTGGCCGAACGGGAACAAGCACGCCAGGGCGGCCGAATGGCTGGCGTTGGCGCAGCGCTACCACGAGGCCTCGATGTCCACAGACATGGCGGTCAAGGTGCCGGTGGTGTGGGGCACGGACGCGGTCCACGGCCACAACAACGTGTTCGGCGCCACCCTCTTCCCGCATAACATCGGCCTGGGCGCGGCGCGCAATCCGAAGCTGCTGGAAGAAATCGGCGCGGCCACCGCGAAAGCCACGCGCGCGAGCGGCATCGCCTGGGTATTCGGCCCGACCCTGGCCGTGGTGCGCGACGACCGCTGGGGACGCACCTACGAAAGCTATTCCGAAAACCCGGAAGTGGTGAGCAGCTACGCCGGTGCCTACGTGCGCGGAATGCAGGGCATGCTGAAGGATGACGCCAACACCATCGCCACCGCCAAGCACTTCATCGGCGACGGCGGCACCGAACATGGCAAGGACCGCGGCGTCAACAAGTCGAGCAAGTCGCAGATGATCAACATCCACGGCGCCGGTTATTATCCGGCGCTGCAGGCGGGCGTGCAGACCGTCATGTCCTCGTTCAATTCGTGGAACGACGTCGCCGGCGGCACCAACTACGGCAAGATGCACGGCAGCCGCGCCATGCTCACCGACGTGCTCAAGACGAAGATGGGCTTCGACGGCTTCGTCATCACCGATTGGAACGGCCACGGCGAAGTGCCGGGCTGCAGCAACGACAGCTGCGCCGCGGCGATCAATGCCGGCAACGACATGATCATGGTGCCGGACGACTGGAAGGCGTTCATCGCCAACACCATCAGGCAAGTGGAAAGCGGCGCCATTCCAATGTCGCGCATCGACGACGCGGTGAGCCGCATCATCCGCGTCAAGCTGCGCGCCGGCCTGTTCGACAAGAGCCCGGCCCAGAACGCCTACGCCGGCAAGGACGACGTGATGCAGCCGCGCGAGCTGGCCCGCCGTGCAGTGCGTGAATCGCTGGTGCTGCTCAAGAACGATCAGCCAGTGCTGCCGATCGCGCGCGGCAAGAAGATCCTGGTGGTCGGCAAGAGCGCGAACGACCTGTCGAACCAGTCCGGCGGCTGGTCGATCACCTGGCAGGGCACGGCCAATACCAATGCCGACTTCCCGAATGCGGATACCGTGCTGGCGGGCATCCGCGAGGCCGCAGGAAAAGACAACGTGACGTTCAGCGCCGATGCCAAGGACGTGGACGTCTCGAAGTTCGACGTGGTGGTGGCCGTGATCGGCGAGCGCCCGTATGCGGAAGGCGACGGCGACATCGGCCCCAACGGCACCCTGCGCCACAGCGGCCGCCATCCGGAAGACCTCGCCGTGCTGCAGGCCGTCGCCGGCAAGGGCAAGCCGGTGGTGACCGTGTTCGTTTCGGGCCGCCCGCTGTACGTGAACGACCTGCTCAACCTGTCGGACGTCTTCGTGGCCGCCTGGCTGCCGGGCACCGAGGGCAAGGGCGTGTCGGACCTGTTGGTGGCAGGCAGCAAGCGCCATGAGTTCACCGGCAAGCTGCCGTTCTCGTGGCCGAAGTCGGCCTGCCAGACGATTCTCAATGTCGGCGACAAGAACTATGCGCCGCTGTTCGCCTACGGCTATGGCCTCAAGGCCACCACCCGTTCCAAGGTCGGCAAGCTGGACGCCACCTATCCGGCGGGCGGCTGCGGTATCAGCAATACCTTCCCGGTGTTCACCCAGGCCGACCGCGCCAGCTTCCCGCTCGTCATCCGCAGCGGTCAAGAGCAACTGGTGCTGGGCGCCGACCTCAATGCGAGCTTCAGCCTGCCCGGCGTGAGCGTGCAGACGTCGCAGGTGAATACCCAGCAGGATGCCAAGCTGGTGACCTGGACCGGCCCCGCTATCGTCGAGGCGAAGGGCAGCCGGCCGATGGTGCTGCCGGCCAGCGCCGGCGCCAACGCGGCGCTGCGCTTCGACACCATCGTGTCCGCTGCGCCGGCCGGCAAGGTCACGATGCGCATGGGCGCCGGCACCCTCGACACCACGGCCCTGTACATGCGCCTGGCCGGCAAGGGCAAGCAGACCGTCAAGATCCCGCTGGCCTGCTTCCAGGCCAAGGGCACGGACCTGACCAAGGTGGACACGCCGTTCAGCGTCACCAGCGACGCCGGCCTTGCCGCCGCCTTCACCAACATCGAGATCGCCGGCGGCGCCGCGGGCGAAGCGGATGCGGTGCGTTGCGGGGAACTGCAATGAAGCTGCTGGCCGACATCGGCGGCACCAATGCCCGGTTCGCCCTGCAGTCGGGCGAGGGCTTCGATGACATCGAAGTGCTGGCCTGTGCCGACTACCCCAGCCTGGGCGAGGCCATGCAGGCCTATCTCGGCAAGGCGGCCGGGCGCGGGCTGGCGGTGGAACGTGTGCGCCATGCGGCGTTGGCGATCGCCAATCCGGTCGAGGAAGACCGGGTCAGCATGACCAACCACCACTGGAGCTTCTCGATCGAGGAGTTGCGCCGGCAGCAAGGTCTGGACACCACGCTGGTGGTGAACGACTTTGCCGCGCTGGCGATGTCGCTGCCGCACCTGGCGGCGGATGGACGCGAGCGCATCGGCGGCGGCATCGAGCTGCAGAACCGCCCGATCGGGCTGATCGGGCCAGGCACGGGACTCGGCGTCTCCGGCGTCATCCCCGCGGGAGACCGCTGGATTGCACTGGCCGGTGAAGGCGGCCATGTCAGCTTTGCACCGTCGACGAAAGAAGAAGTGGCGATCCTGGAAGCGCTGTGGGGAGAATACGGCCACGTGTCGGCCGAGCGCCTGCTGTCGGGGATGGGCCTGGAGCTGATTCACTGGGCGCTCACCGGCAAGCGCATCGACGCGCCCGGCATCACCGGGGCCGCGCTCGACGGCAGTTCCGCCGATTGCGCGAAGACCGTCGAGACCTTCTGCGGGGTGCTGGGCAGCGTGGCCGGCAATGTCGCGCTGACCCTGGGCGCGACCGGCGGCATGTATATTGGTGGCGGTATCGTGCCGCGGCTTGGTAAGCTGTTCACCGATTCGAGCTTCCGCGCGCGTTTCGAGGACAAGGGCCGCCTGAGCCCCTACCTCGCACGCATCCCGACTTACCTCATCACCGAGCAGTACCCGGCGCTGCGCGGCGTGTCCGCGATGCTGTCGGATCGGATCGCGCAAAACCTCGCGACACCGCACTAACAACGGAGACATCATGCAGAACATGGCACCCAATCCAGCCCCGCCAGTGGCGCAAACACTCGATGCCGAGCGCAATCCGCATACCGGCGCGCTCGTCATCGTCACCATCCTGTTCTTCATGTGGGGCCTGCTCACGTCGCTCAACGACGTGCTGATCCCGCACCTGAAGTCGATCTATTCGCTCACCTACCTGAAGGCGATGCTGGTGCAGTTCTGCTTCTTTGGCGCCTATTTCATCGTGTCGCTGCCGGCCGGCGCCCTGATCCGCAGGATCGGCTACCAGAACGGTGCCGTCACCGGCCTGATGATCGCGGCCGCCGGCTGCGCCCTGTTCTATCCGGCCTCAAAAGGCGGCTACGGCCTGTTCCTGTTCGCCCTCTTCGTGCTGGCGAGCGGCATCACGATCCTGCAGGTGGCGGCCAATCCCTTCGTCACCGTGCTCGGGCCGGCGCGCACCGCCTCGAGCCGCCTCACGCTGACCCAAGCCTTCAATTCGCTCGGCACCACGGTGGCGCCGGCGCTGGGCGGCATCCTGATCCTGTCGACCGTCGCGCTGGGCGCCGACCAGCTGGCCGCACTGCCGGCCGCCGAGCAGGCCGCGCACAAGGCGCAAGAGGCGGCCGCCGTGCAGGGTCCCTACCTGGGCCTGGCCGCGGCGCTGGCGCTGCTGGCGGTGCTGTTCGCGGTGGCCAAGCTGCCGAAGATCAGCCATGCGGATGACGGCAGTCCGGCAAGTGACGGCAAGGGCGGCGCCATGGCCTACCGCCACCTGGTACTGGGCGCGGTCGCGATCTTCCTGTACGTGGGCGCGGAAGTCAGTATCGGCAGCTTCCTGATCAACTTCCTCGGCGAGGGCAATATCGCGGGCCTGAGCCACGCCGACGCTGCGCAGTACGTCAGCCTGTACTGGGGCGGTGCGCTGGTGGGCCGCTTCATCGGCTTCGCCGTGATGCGCTACGTCAGCCCGGGCAAGTCGCTGGCCGTCACGGCGCTCGGCTCGATCGCGCTGGTCTTGAGCGCGACCTTCGGCGAGGGCGCGCTGGCGATGTGGGCGATCATCGCGGTCGGCCTGTGCAATTCGATCATGTTCCCGACCATCTTCAGCCTGGCGCTGCACGGCCTGGGCAAGTTCACCGGCCAGGGCTCGGGCATCCTGTGCATGGCCATCGTCGGCGGCGCGGTGGTGCCTTTCGTGCAGGGCATGTTCGCCGACACCATCGGCCTGCAGCCGTCCTTCCTGGTGCCGGCCGTGTGCTACCTGTTCATCCTGTACTTCGGGCTGAAGTATGCGAACCTGCACAAGCAGCCGGTGGCCGCCTGACGTTTGACCATCCGGTAAAAAAATAATGCCCGCTGATGCGGGCATTATTCATTCAGGTTGCGCCATCTACTCGATCTCGCGCCACCACCGCTTGCCGGCATGCGGCTGGGTCAGGTCGAGGGCTTCGCCCATTTCCGGCGTCGTCAGGGTCGCGCCTTTCGCTGCCGCCAGCGCGGCGATACGTTCCAGCGGATCCTGCCAGCGGTGCAGCGCCAGGTCGAAGGTGCCGTTATGGACCGGCAGCAGCCACTTGCCCTTCAGGTCGAGGAAGGCTTGCAGGGTTTCTTCCGGCTGCATGTGCACGTCGGGCCACTGCTTGTCGTAGGCGCCGGTTTCCACCATCGCGACATCGAACGGCCCGAAGCGCTCGCCGATCTCCCTGAAACCCTTGAAGTAGCCGCTGTCGCCGCTGAAGAACAGGCGCAGCTCGTCGTGCAGGATCACCCAGGATGCCCACAGGGTCGTGTCGCGGTCGCCCAGGGTGCGGCCCGAGAAGTGCTGGGCCGGGGTGGCGACGAAGCGCACGCCGTCGATTGTCGCTTCCTGCCACCAGTCGAGCTGGCGCACTTTGCTCCCCTCGATGCCCCACTCGACCAGGCGGTCGCCCACCCCGAGCGGCGCCAGGAAGTGGCCGGTTTTCGCGCTGAGGGCCATGATGGCGGCGTGGTCGAGGTGGTCGTAATGGTCGTGCGACAGGATCACGGCCTTGATCGGCGGGAGCTCGGCGATGCTGATCGGCGGCGCATGGAAGCGCTTCGGGCCGGCCCACTGGAACGGCGACGCACGCTCGGAGAACACCGGATCCGTGAGGTAGAACTCGCCGCCCAGCTTGAGCAGCATGCTCGAGTGACCGAGGCGGAACAGGGTCTTGTCCGGCGCGGCCAGCAGCGCGGCCCGGGTCAGTGGGCGCACCGGAACCGCCCCCTTGGGCATGGTGCCGGCCGGCTTGTTGAGCATGGCGTTCCACCACAGCCCCACCATTTCGCCGAAGCTGTATTCGCGCATCTTGATCGCGTTGCGGAACTTACCGTCCGCGAACTGGGGTGAACCGGTGTGCGGCGGGGCCGCAAAAGCGAGGCTGCAATAGGTCATGATGGCGGCGGCTCCAAGAATCAGGGTGGCGAAAAGAAGGCGCATGTTGGCTTTTTCAATAAATGTACACTACACAGTGTAGTTTCTATTTTTGAGAAAGTAAACCAGTCAGTGTAAAATTTACGCATGAACGCTCTCCGCCTTACCGACCTCAAGCGCAAGGCCATCGTCGCGGCTGCCGCGGCCCAGTTCCGCGCCCACGGCTTCGAAGCCACCAGCATGGACAAGATCGCCCTCGAGGCGAACGTGTCGAAGCGGACGGTGTACAACCATTTCCCCAGCAAGGAAGAGCTGTTTGCGGAAACCATCGTGCAGCTGTTCGAGAGCAGCGCGGCGCTGCTGGAACTGCCCTACCGCAGCGATGTCGGCTTGCGCGAACAGCTCACCGAGCTGCTACGCCTGAAAATGCGCACCCTGGAAGACCGCGACTTCCTCGACCTGGCGCGGGTGGCGATCGCCGAGGTGATTCACGCGCCCGAGCGCGCGCTGCCGGTGTTCACGCGCCTGAACGAGCGCGAGGAAGGGGTGACGGCCTGGATCCGGGCGGCCCAGGCCGATGGCCGCCTGAAACCGGGCGACCCCGCCTTTGCCGCCACCATGCTGCAGGGCCAGCTCAAGGCCTTTGCCTTCTGGCCGCAGGTGGCGATGGGCGCCGCTCCGCTGGCTCGCGCGCAGCAGGGGCCCGTCATCGAGGCGGCAGTGTCGATGTTCCTGGCTTACTTCGGCGCCGCGCAGTAGCGCTCCACATAGGCTTGGTGCGCAGGTAGGCCCGCCACGGTGCGGTCGATCTGCCCCTTGATCGCGCCCAGGAACTGCGTCAGCTCCTCGTCGCCCATCAGGTCGGCCGTCTGGTGGTGGCGGTAAGGCATGATGCCCTGCCCCAGCATCACCTGGATCCACGAGTTCTCGGCGAACAGTTCGTTCGGGACGCGGAACACGCGGCCGGTTTCGCGGAACAGGTCGATGCGGTGCTGCAGCGAGGCCGGCACGTCCATGTTGCGCGCGTCCCGCCAGTACGGGTCGACGCGGTTGTTGACCTTGTAGTGCAGGATGATGAAGTCGCGGATGTGTTCGATCTCGGTCGCCGCCTGCTTGTTGTACTCGGCCACGTCGCTCTCGACGATGCCGCTGGTCGGGAACATCTGCATCAGGCGGATGATGCTGCGCTGGATCAGGTGGATGCTGGTCGATTCGATCGGTTCGAGGAAGCCGCTCGACAGGCCCACCGCGACCACGTTGTTCTTCCAGACCTGCCTGCGCTGGCCCGGCGTGAACCGGATGACACGCGGTTTCATCAAGGGTTCGCCGGCGATGTTCCCCATCAGCGCCTCGATGGCCGCGTCTTCTTGCACGTAGCGGCTCGAGAACACGATGCCGTTGCCGACGCGGTGCTGCAGCGGGATGCGCCACTGCCAGCCGAAAGGGTGCGCGATCGAGCGGGTGAGCGGCACGGCGTCACCGCTAGAGGCGGTTTGCACGGCGGCGGCGCTGTCGTTGAACAGCCACTCCGACCAGTTCTCGTACTCGACACCCAGCGCCTGCCCGATCAGCAGGCCGCGGAAACCCGTGCAGTCGATGAACAGGTCGCCCTCGATGTCGGCGCCCGAATCGAGCGTGATCGAGCGTACGTGGCCCGTCATTGCACTGGTCGTGACATCGACGATCTTGCCTTCGATGCGCTGCACGCCAAAACGCTCGCTGAACTTGCGCAGGTAGCGCGCATAGGCGCTGGCATCGAGGTGGTAGGCGTAGTTCATGCCATTGCGCGGCAGATGCGCAAACTTGTTCTCTTGCGAGGCACGCAGCTCCAGACAGTAGTCGCCATACTCGCCGGCCAGGCCGCGCTCGCGGCCTTTGTGCCAGAAGTGCTGGAAGCCGGCAGTCCAGTGGTCGGTGCCGGTGAGGCCGAACGAGTGGATGTAATCCTCGTTCACGTTGCGCCAGTTTTCGAAGCTGATGCCGAGCTTGAAGGTGGCCTTGGTTTCGGCCATGAATTCCTGCTCGTTGATCTCGAGGAGTCCATGGAAGTTCAGCAGGGTCGGGATAGTCGCCTCGCCCACGCCGACGGTGCCGATTTCGTCGGATTCGACCAGGGTGATGTCGAGCCGCTTGCCCAGCACCTTCGATATGCAGGCCGCCGCCATCCAGCCGGCGGTGCCGCCGCCCGCGATGACGACCCGGCGCACGGGCTTGCCCATGCCGCTCATTGATTCTCCTCCCTTGTCCATGCTTGTCTCCTCAGCGGTTCATTCTTTTCAGTAGTTGGGCGCGGATGCTGCGCACGCTGTCGCCATCCATCGGCGCCAGCGCGCGGCGCGCGGCCGGCGCAATATGGGCGGCGGTCTCCTCGCCGGCGTCGAACACGTAGTGATGGAACAGCCCGGCCCAGGCCTTGCGCTGCTCGGGCGGCAGGTCACGCACACTCATCAATGCATGCATCAGGGCGTTCATAGGCGTGTCCATGTAGTCGGGCGACTGGCGCCACCAGTAATTCACCAGCACGTTGAAATCTTCCAGCGCCTGGATGTGGTGCCACCACATGCTGGGGATGAACAGCGCGTCGCCCGCCTCCATCTCGACCGTCAGCGCGTGTTCCATCGCGGCCGCGAAGCGCGGGAAACGTTCGAGGTCGGGCTTCAGGAAGTCGACCAGGCTGATGGCTTGCCCGGCCGGGGTGAGGTCGAGCGGGCCGATATACAGGTTGGCCACCTGTTCGGGCGGGAACAGGGTGAAGCGGCGCCGCCCGGCCACGACGCAGGCCAGGTTGTCGGGCAGGTCGTAGTGGGCGGCGATGCGGGTGCGGTTGCCGATCCAGATGGAGCCCAGGGCATCGCGCCCGCCGAGGTCGATGCGGTTCTCGTCGTGGAAGCCCGGCAGGCAGGTGTCGATGGTGGTCGAGCCGACGTAGATTGCCGGCTGCTTGTCGACGCCGCGGTAGCGTTCGAGCTCGGCCAGCACCTTGTCGAGACGCACCCGCACCGGCGCGAAATTGAAGCCGTCCATGGCCTCGTTGTAGAAGAAGCGGCCTTCGATCTCGGGAGGGCCGAGCATGGCGTTGACGCTGGCGTCGCGGTAGAAGCGGCGCAGGTAAGCGTCGGCCGCGGCAGCCGACTCGCGCGCCGCCGCCACCATCGGCCACTGCGCCACCAGCCCACGCAGCACCACCGGTTCGGTGGATGCGAGTATGCCGGGACCGAGGTCGCGCGGCGTCAGGTCGGCGAGCTCGCGAATCGGCCGGGCTGCGGGCAGTCTAGGTGCGGGCGGCACGGCGGGCATTCTTGCGGTCGATCAGCGTGCGGAAGTTCGACAGCGACGCGATCTGGAAGTAGATGGCGGCGAGGTGCCCGGCCTTGTGCAGGCGCTCGAGCGCCGCGGTGCCAAGTGCGGCCAGGCGCTCTTCATTGATGGTGTAGAAGCCGGCCAGGCGGTTCTGCGACCCGTCGTCGAGCGTGATGTCGAGCGAGAAGCCTTCGATCAGCTCGTGCTCGACCAGCGCTTCCATGAAGGCCGCGTTGGATCCCATGCCTTCGTGGATGGTGAGCAGCACCGAGTTGATGTTCTCGAGGTAGGGGCTCATGCCGCCGTGCGGCAGGAAGATCGGCTCGCCCTCGCTCGTGCTCACGCGCGGACTGTCGATGTCGATGTGGATCATCAGCTCGTCGCCTTCGCGGCCGATCAGGAAAGGCAGGCGTTCCACCAGCAGCGGGATGGTGGCGGCATTCCATCCGCCCTCGTCCACGAACAGGTTCTCGCCATCCTCGAAGCCGAGCAGGGCTACCGGCTCGAAGGCCTGCGCCTCGTTCTCCTTGCGGAAGATGATCGGGTAGTAGGCCTGCAGCAGGCGGAACTCGGCCGGGAAGGTCGGGACGATGGCATGGTGTTCGTCCATGTCGCGGCCATGGCGGGTGATGATGCGCAGGTCCTTGTGATCGATATTATTCAGCAGTACGGGATTGGCCATTGGCGTTGTCTCTTCTCGTTATCGTATTGTTGCGTTGTCGTCTCAGCCGCGCGGCAGCCCGTGGCGCATGATGTGCGCGATCAGCGTGCGATTGTCCGGCAGCGCGGGCAGCAATCTGCGGGTCAGGTCGGCCGCCTGGCGCAGGAAACCGTCCGCCATGGCGCCATCCGGCTCGCCGGGCCGGGCGCGGCGTTCCGGCCCGGGCGTGGGCTGGAAGCCCATCCCGTACAGGACATACTGGTAGCTCGCGGCCGGGAACACTTCCTGGATGCGGTTGAAATCGTAGCGCGAGGGCGGGCGGTGCTGCCACAGCGCCAGCAGGTCGGCCAGCCGCCCTGGAATGGTATCGCTGCCGCGGTTGTCGCGCCAGTACCCGCCGACGTCTTCGGCGCCGCTGCGGCGGCTCAGCACATAGTGCAGCTTGAGGAAGTCGATTACCCGCTCCCAGCGGTAGGTGAAGGTCTCGTTGAAGCGAGCGGCGCAGATGTCCATCTGCGCACGCGTGGCCGGCATCTCGTCGGCCAGCATCGCGGCCGACAGTTCGACCATGGCGAGCGCCGACGCTTCCAGCGGCTCGATGAAGCCGGCCGAGAGACCGATGGCGACGCAGTTGCGATGCCAGAAGCGCTCGCGGTAGCCGGGCTGGAAAGACAGCTTGCGCGGCGTCGGGATGTCCGCCGGACCGCCGGTGGCGCGGATATAGGCGCGCAAGGCACGTTCCGCTTCCTCGTCGCCCGTATGTGCGCTCGAGTACACGTGGCCGATGCCGCGCCGGGTCGGCAGGCCGATGTCCCAGATCCAGCCGGCCTGCTGCGCAGTGGAAGTCGTTTGCGAGGCGATCGGATCATCCTCGTTGGCATACGGGACCTGGCTGGCTAACGCGCTGTCGTTGAACAGGACGCCGCGCTGGGAAAGGAAGGGGACATCGTAGTGCTTCCCGAGCAGCAGCGACTGCATCCCGGTGCAGTCGACGAACAGGTCACCCGCCAGTTCGCCGTGCACCTTGGTGTGCAGGGCGGCGATGTCGCCGTTGTCGTGAGAACGGATGCCGGTGACGTGGTCCGGCACAAAATGGACACCCAAGCGTTCGAGGCAGTGCTTCTTTAAAAACAGGCCGAACTTGCCGGCGTCCAGGTGGTAGCCGTAGTTGGCCACCGCGGCGAATTCGGGTGTGGCGGCCTGCTTGGGCGCGCGCCCGTGCACGCACAGGTGCGGCTGGGAGCTCACCAGGTCGGCGAAGGGAACGTCCCTGTGGCGCTCGATCCAGCGGCCGGCGACGTCGGCATCGCCCCAGCCCTGGGGCAGCACGAAGGGGTGGAAATAATAGTCGCTGTCGCTGCCGGTCACCCAGCGGTTGAAGCGCGAGCCCTGCTTGAAGGCCGCGTCGCATTCGCGGAAGAAAGCGGATTCTGACAGCCCGGCCGCGCGCAGGGTGTCGCGCATGGTCGGCCAGGTGCCCTCGCCGACGCCGATCGTCGGCACATCGGGCGATTCGACCAGCGTCACGCGCAGTCCGCCGGCCTCGCGCGCCTGGAAGCTCGATGCAAGGACGGCGGCCGTCAGCCAGCCGGCCGATCCCCCGCCCACGACGACGACGTGCCTGATGGTGGCGTTCACCATATTTGTTTCCGCAAAAAACTAATACAGGCCAGTCTAACCTGAAAAAGCCGCCAGCGGACCGTGGCGAAGCCCACGATCCGCCGGGGTTCGATCAGAACTTGTAGCGGGCCGACAGCATGTAGCGCGGACCCGACTGCTCCACATACAGCGCCTGGCGCTCGTTACGGCCATGCACGCGCCGGATCTCGTCGGTCAGGTTGATGCCTTCGAACTGGACGCTGATGTTGCGGCTGACGTTATAGCCGATGCTCAGGTCCAGCTGGCCGTAGGCTTCGACATAGTTCGGGTTCGGCCCGGCGCCGTCGAAGGTCGACGACAGGAACTTGTCGCGCCAGTTGTAGGCCGCGCGCACATTCCACTTGTCGTTCTCGAAGATACCCACCAGGTTGGCCGAGTCGCTCAGGCCGACCAGGGCGAACTGCTCGCCGATGCTGGCGTTGTTGTACTGCAGTCCCGAATCGACCTTGGTGTAGTTCGCCTGGACACCGAAGCCGCTGCTGCCGAACATATGCTGCACGTTCAGCTCGAGGCCGCGCAGGCGCGCCTGCTTCTGGTTCGAGTAGCTGGTGATCCTGAAGTTGGCGACCGGATCGTTCGGCTGGCCGACGATGGTGCCGGTGGCGTTGCCGGACGCGTCATCCGCGCCACGTGTCACGCCGGGACGGCCGGCGAAGTTGCGGAAGATGTAGTTGCGGATGCAGGTGGTG
The DNA here is from genome assembly GCF_059685695.1 of Telluria sp. PB2R4. Lineage (NCBI taxonomy): Bacteria > Pseudomonadati > Pseudomonadota > Betaproteobacteria > Burkholderiales > Oxalobacteraceae > Telluria > Telluria sp. PB2R4. Next base: position 317,014 of record NZ_JCASIC010000003.1, read on the forward strand.
TCGGCACTTGCGCAGCCGTTGGCCAGCGCCGCGTTCCAGTAGGCGCCGCCCACCGGGGTGCGCAGGCCGAAGGGCTGGGCGACGACCTGCGACTGGCCGGCGTAATTTTCAAGGCGCTTGCGGAAGTGGCCGAGCGAGACGAAGCTCGACTTGTTGTAGTACCACTCCCAGGCCAGGTCGATGTTCTTCGACTTGACCGGCAGCAGGCCCGGATTGCCCTGGCGGCCGGTGCCGCCCTCGACACGTGCCAGGGTGTCGAGCACCTGGCCGCCGGTCAGCTGGTCGTAGCGCGCGCGGCCGATGGTTTCGCCGTAGCTGAAGCGGCCCTTCATGTCCGGACGCAGGTCGATGTCGGCGTCAAAGCTCGGCAGCACGTGCTTGTACTTGCCGGTCAGGGTGGTGAAGGCCGGCGCGCCGAAGGCCACCGGGAATTCGTTCTGCGAGACCCAGCTGATCGAGGTTGCCGATGGCACCAGCGCGGTCGAGGTGACGTCGGTCTTCTCGTAGCGCACGCCGATCGAGGTATGGATCGGCAGGGCCGTATCCCAGTCGGTGTTGAACTGCAGGTACAGGCTCTTCGACTTTTCGCGGGTGCGCTGGTCGGTGTCGTAGGTGGTCTTCGGCAGGTACAGGTCTGGACGGCCCGAGGCCTTGGCCGCGAGCTGGCGCACCTGGTCGAAGTTGAAGGTATAGAAGGTATTGAACAGGTTCGGGTTGTCGCTGCCGTCGATGTTATCGAAGTACTGGCGCAGGCTCTCGGCGTGGAAGTTGCTGGCCGGGTAGTCCGCCGGCACGGTGGCGCCGCCCCAGGTATCGCGCTGCTGCACCGAGAAGGCCGAGCGGTTGCTGACGTCGGTGTGGCCCAGGCCGAACTTCAGTTCGGAGGCTTCCAGCATCTTCCAGCTGCCATGGGTCTGGACCTGCTTCACTTCGCTCTTGACATAGCCGTTCTCGAAGACCGAACCGGTGACTTGCTGCGGCGCACGGGCGAAGTCGGCGCCCTTGATGCTCAGGACCGGCAGATCCTGCGAGAAGTCGACGCTGGTGTCGCCGCGGCTGAAGCTGGCGGTTCCCAGGACGTTGGAAGAGCCGAACGGGCTGTCCGGCATCGATTCTGCGGTCGACTTGTGGGCGTCGAGCTCGAAGCGAAGGTCGCTGTTGACGCGCCACGCGGCATTGAAGCCGAGCGACTTGTTCTCGGTCTTGGTGGCGAAGTCGGCGCCGCCCATGGCGATGTCGCTGTTGTTACCCGGGATGAACTCGGTATACACCAACGGCGCGGCGACCGGACCGTCGGTCCAGCTGCTGCTCGACGGACCGAAGTTGAACCAGGCCGACACGTCCTGGCGGCGGGTCTGGATCTTGTTTTCCGAATAGGTGTAGTCGAGGGTGGTGGTCAGGGCCTTGGTCGGTGCGAACTGGAACACCAGCTGGCCATTGGTACGCTGGCGCTGGATGCCGCTCATGGCGTAGTTCATGTTCTGCGGCACCTGGTACAGGTCGCTCGGGTCGGGGCGGTTGGTGATGTTCTCGGAACCCGGGGTGCCTGGCTGCGGAATGGTGCCCCAGTTGTTCTCGTCGCCGCGGAACGGGCCCTTCCAGCCGTTGCCGACGGACGCCACGTTGTAGCCCAGGTTGCGCTCCTGGTAGCTGGCCGACAGGCCAATGCCGAAGCGGCCGTCGGCCGAGGTGTTGCTGTAGATGCCCGACACTTCGGGAGTGACCTTGCCGCCGCGCTGGACGTCTTCCGGCAAGTTCTCGGCCGACCGGTCATGCACGCCCTTGATGCCGATACTGGCCTGCAGGCCCGGGCGCGACAGCGGACGCGCGGTCAGCACGTTGATGGTGGCGCCGATACCGCCGGTCGGGGTCTCGGCACGCGCCGATTTATACACCTGCAGCTGCGAGATCGCTTCCGAAGCGATGTTGGCGAAGTCGTAGGCGCGGCCCGGACGGTCGCCCAGGCTCGAGGTCGGCATCTGGCGGCCGTTGAGCAGCACCAGGTTGAAGTCGGGGCCGACGCCGCGCACGGTCACTTTCGAGCCTTCGCCGATGCTGCGGTCGATCGACACGCCGCTGATGCGCTGCAACGATTCGGCCAGGTTGGTATCCGGGAACTTGCCGATGTCTTCGGCGACGATGCCGTCGACGAAGCCCTGCGCATTGCGCTTGAGGGCCATCGACGATTCGAGGCTGGCGCGCAGGCCGGTCACGACCACGGTCTGGACGCCGGCCGGCGAGGATGGGGTGCTGGCTTCTTGAGGTGTGATGGCTGCCGGGTCGGTGCTCGCGGCAGCCCCAGGGGTCGAGGCGACTTCCTGGGCGTACGCCGGGATGAATGCGGCGCAAGCGCTGGCGACTGCCAGGCTCATCAATGTCTGTCTAGCCTTGGGGTAATACATGGTGCTCTCCTGTTTTTTTTAAAATGACCGTCACCCAATCCAACGGTGTCTCCACTACCTGTGCCGGCTGAATCCAGGCTGTGCGCTGCCGGCGCTCATGCTGTCGTCCTGTTGCCTGTCCTGCCGTCCCTGATGCTGCTGTCGTCGATGCTGCTGTCCCGGATGTCGTCCCTATGTCTGGGCACCTCCTCGGCGCCACGCGGCGTAGCGAGAGCATGCGGCCAGTGCCGATGTCCTCGCTGCCGGGTAGCGGGTAAAGCGTTGCGCGTCGCGCTTGTTCATCGGTAATCGCTCAGGCTCGCATCTCGCGATGCTTCGTTGATCAAGCAATTTGTCGGACCTATGGAAACGTTTCCATGCAAGTTGTTTGAATATTAGGGTTAGCAAAAAAAATTGTCAACGGAATATTCCATGTAGGTATGAGACGAAATGCGGCTGATTTACAACACCGGCGTTGCGCCAGAGGGACCGTAAGGCGGCGCGTGCTCGCGTGCTTCGGATGCAGGGCGATTGACAGCGAAAATTGGCCAATGCTATAGTCGGCTTGACATTCTGGTAACGTTTCCAATATCAAGGGGATTGCGATGGTACGAGCGCGTCACGCTGGCCGCGCCGGCCTGGCTGGTCTGGTGCTGATCCTGGGTCTGCATGCCGGCTCTGCCGCTGCCCAGACAGCCAAAGCCGGCCCGGCATTCGCCTGGCCGCAGGGCGCACGCGCCGCCGTCAGCCTGGCCTATGACGACGCCCTCGATTCACAGCTCGACCATGCCATCCCCGCGCTCGACAAATACAGCCTCAAGGGCAGCTTCTACCTGACCCTGTCGAATCCGGCGGTGGCGCGGCGCCTGGAGGAATGGCGCGCGGCCGCGCGCCGCGGGCACGAACTCGGCAACCACAGCCTGTTCCATCAATGCGCGCGCAGCAAACCCGGACGCGACTGGGTCGAGCCACACCGCAACCTCGATACCACGAGCGTGGAGCAGATGCGCGACCAGGTCCTGCTGGCCAATACCATCCTGGCGGCGATCGACGGGCGCCGCGAGCGCACCTTCACCGTTCCCTGCGGCGACACCTTGGCCGGCGGACGTGACTACCTGCCTGCGGTCGGCGCCAGCTTCGTGGGGATCAAGCTCACTGGAGGCACGGGCGTCATCGATGCGATGCGCAGCCTCGATCCGCTGGCGGTACCAGTGGCGGCCCCAGTCGGCAGCAGCGGCGCGGAGCTGATTGCCATCGTCAGGCAGGCGATGGCGCGCGGGACCATGGTGAACTTCACCTTCCACGGCATCGGCGGCGATTACCTCGGCGTGTCTACCCAGGCCCACGACGAACTGCTGCGTTTCCTGGCCGCCCAGCGCCAGCTGGTCTGGACCGATACCTTCATCAACATCATGCAACACGTCAGGCAACAGCAGGCCGCACCCCGCGGCCCATGACGCCACAAGGAGAACCATGAAACCGATCCGCGCTTTCACCACCGCTTGTTGCGCCTTGCTTGCGCTGGCCGCCACCGGCTGCGCCACGCCGCCCGCCGGCACTGCCGGCTGGACGCTGGCGTGGAGCGATGAATTCGACGACGCCCAGCTCGATCGCACGAAATGGGTGGCCGAAACCGGCGGACATGGCTGGGGCAACCAGGAGCTGCAGCATTACACCGATCGGCTGGAAAACGCCCGGGTGCTGGATGGGATGCTGGTCATCGAAGCGCGACGGGAAGCTTACGGCGGCAGCGACTACACGTCCGCGCGCCTGAAGACCGCCGGGTTGATGGAGCAGATGCACGGCCGCTTCGAGGCGCGCATCAAGCTGCCGCGGGGCCAGGGCATCTGGCCGGCGTTCTGGATGCTGGGCGCGAATATCAAGCAGGTCGGCTGGCCGCGCAGCGGCGAAATCGACATCATGGAGAACATCGGCAAGGAGCCGTCCATCGTGCACGGCACCCTGCATGGGCCGGGCTACTCGGGCGAGAAGGCCTTCGGCGCTCCTTCGCCTTTGACGAGCGGCATCTACGCTGATGATTTCCACGTGTATGCGGTGGAATGGGAGCGCGGTGAGATCCGCTGGTATCGCGACGGCATCCTGTACCACACGGCGCGTCCGGAACTGGTCAAGGGCGAATGGGTGTTCGAGCATCCTTTCTTTGTGCTGCTGAATCTGGCCGTGGGCGGTGAGTGGCCCGGCAATCCGGACAGCAGCACGGTACTGCCCCAGCAGATGCTGGTGGACTATGTTCGCGTTTATCGGCGCGCCACGCCCCTGCGCTAGACGGAAGCGGCGCGGGCCATGCGCGCCATCCCGGCTTTTTACGCTCCAGACCGCGGATTGCGCAGTTCATCGCAATCGCCCCAGGTGCGTGGCGACAGCGGCCTATAGTGCTTCCATCGCCACACTACCGGAGAACAAGCATGAAAAAACTGTTGAGTGCCGCCGCCGTCGCCGCCACGCTCGCACTGGTCGCCAGCCCAGGCCTTGCCAATGATGTCGTCCGCGAAAACCGCAGCGTCGATGCCAAGATCACCAAGGTGAAGCTGGATGGCATTGTCGACCTCGTCGTGCGCCAGGGTAATACGCCTTCCCTCGTCGTGTCGGGCGACCGCCGCTTCGTGCAACGCATTACGACCTCGCAGCGCGGCGACACGCTGGAGATCGGTACCGATTCCTTCAACACCCGCCGTGGCGAGACGCATGAGAAGCTGCGCGCCGAACTGACCGTGCCCAACCTGGCCGAATTCACGTCGCAGGGCGTGGGCGCGAGCACTGTCAGCGGCTTTTCGGGCAATTCGATCCAGGTTGCCCTCGACGGCGCCGGTTCGGTGACCATGAACAGCAATTATCGCAACATCGATGCCCGCCTGGGCGGCGTCGGCGGACTCGCCCTGAACGGGGTGCGCGCCGAACGCGTCGACCTCAGCCTGCGCGGCGCCGGCCGCATCAGTGTAAACGGCGAGAGCAAACTGCTGCGCGCCAAGCTGGCCGGTGTCGGCAGCCTGGAAGCACAGGGCCTGCGCGCAGAATCGGTCGACCTCGACATGAGCGGCCTCGGTGGCGCGACGGTACACGCAACCCGTGCGGCCGACGTCGACCTGAGCGGCATGGGCTCGGCCACCGTGTACGGCAACCCGGGCAGCCGCAACGCCAACACCAACGGTATGGGCAAGGTCAGCTGGAAATAAAGCTGCAAACTCAGCTGAAACGAGGCCCTAGGGATTCACGCGTTCCCGGACCACCATGCTGTTCCGCACTTCCTTCACCCCCGACACCTCGCGGGCCAGCTGCGCCGCCCGCGCAGCGCTCTCGGGTGAGTCGACGAAGCCGCTGAGCTGTACGGTTCCCTTGTAGGTCTCGACCTGGACTTCGGTTGCCTTGACCGTCGGGTCTGCGGCAAACGCAGTCTTGACGCTGGTGGTGATGGCGGCATCGTCGATGTATTCGCCGGTGCCGCGGCTCGTTCCCGAAGGCGCGCAGGCGGTGAGGATGGCCAGCACGACGCCGAGCAGGATCAGTTGGATGCGGTAGGAAAGATTCATGGAAAGCTCCCGTGAGAAGGCAGATGAGCCGATTCTCCCGGGGGCCACACAATGGCGTTTGATGCCGGCCAAACGTGCGAACGGACCTTTTTTTAATCAGGTTGGTTCAATGCCAGCACCGGAGCGACCGCATCCGCCGCCGCGGGCCGCAGCGCGAACCCACGCCGCGCGATGTCACGCCCTAGCACCACGCGCAGGTTGGCAGGCGCGCAGCTGGCCACTTCCTGCAGCTGCGCGCTGCCGAAGCGGCTCGCCAGGCGTTCGGCGGCCTCGCGGTGGGCTGCTTCGAATTCGATCCGGGTCTGGCGTACGCCAAAGCCCGGCTGGTTCGACAGGCGCGCCACTTTCAGCCCGCTCGTACCGACCTGGCGCGCCAGCATGCGCGCCATGCCCGTTACACCATTTCCATTACGCACTTCAACGAGCGCGAGGACCGGCGTACTGCCGCCCGGCATGACCGGCGCCGGCAATGGCCTGGGCACCGGCGCGCTCACCGGCAGCGGATGCCGCAGCTCGAGCATCCCATCCCGCCCGACATGCAACTGCACCTGGCGCCAGCCGCCTTCCTCGCGTTCCGGCGTCTTGAGGGCGCGGTCGATCGCCGCGACCCGGGTCTGGCCGCCGGCGGCGGCATAGTCAGCGCGCAGGTCGTTGGCGCGCAGGGCCTCGGCCTGGCTCAGCATCTGCTGTGCGCGTTCTTCCTGTCCCAGCTTGCGCAGGGTTTCGCCGAGCAGCTGCCACGAGCGATGGTTCAGCGGGTCGAGCAGGCAGGCCTTCTCCAGCGTGGCCAGCGCGTTGTCGTAGTCCCCTTTGAGGAAATAAGCATGCCCGAGGTTGCTGAACAGGTAGGCCTTGCCCGGACCGGAGGACAGGGTCAGCGACTCCGTCAGCGCGCGCCATAACGCGATCGCGGTGTCGAACTCGCGCTGCTCCGCATACAGCGTCGCCAGGCCGTTGCGGGCGTTCACGTGTCCGGGCGCTGTCTGCAATGCGGCCTGATAGGCGGCGCGCGCTTCGCCGTAGCGGCGTGCCAGGTGATGGTTGCGGCCGGCCAGGTAGGTGTTGTCCGCGACCGGCGCGGCGCCGTCGAAAGCGGGGCCGCCACCGAACGGTGCGCATGCCGTCAAGCCGGCGCCGGCGGCGCACAGCAGCGCCAGGCGGTTGAATAAAGTGGTTCGCATCATCAACTCCTTCGTGTTCAATTCCCGCTGGTCATTTTGCCCAGCGTTCGCGAGATCTGGATGACGGCCGGGCCGAGCAGGACCATCATCAGCATCGGGAAGATGCAGAAAATCAGGGGAAACAGCAGCTTCAGGCCGATGCGGGCCGCGCATTCTTCGGCCACCACGCGCCGCTTGTGACGCAGGCTGTCGGAATGGACGCGCAGCGAGTCGCCGACGCTGGTGCCGAAGCGCTCGGACTGGATCAGCATTGCCACCAGCGTGTCGACATCCTCGACGCCCGAACGCAGCGCGAAGTTGCGCAGCGCTTTCTCCTTGCTGAAACCGGCACGAATTTCCATCAGGACGAGCTGCAGTTCCTGCGCCAGCACCGCGCTCTTGATGTGGATTTCGCCTGCCACCTTGACCAGCGCGCGCTCCAGGCTCAGGCCTGCTTCGACGCATACAGTGAGCAGATCGAGCGCATCGGGGATGGTTTCGAAAATCTCGCGGCGGCGACGTTGCACGATGCGTTCGAGGACGATGTTCGGCAGGTAGTAGCCGAGCGCGGCCATGCTCAACAGCAGGGCCATCAGGCGCCAGCCGGACAACGCGTTGCTATAGATGATGGCAAGCGGCGTCATCAAAGCAGGCAGCAGCAGCGCCAGCGCGGTCTTCGACGCGAAATACAGCGCCGGAGCGGACGGGTTGCGCCAGCCGGCGTTCATGAAGCGTGTGCGCAAGCTGGATTTTTCCCACCCCTCGTCGGGTACCGACAGCTTGCTCAGCGGCTTGGCCGCGCTGGCGACGCGTTCGACCCAGCCGCCGCTGGCATCGAGCTGGCTCTGCTCTGCATTGCCCAGGAACCGGCGCAGGCGCTCGCGCAGCGCCAGCGGTGCGAACAGCACCAGGCCGAGCCAGGCCAGGCTGGAGACGACGCACAGGACGACGAGCAGGAAAATCAGCTGGGAGGATGTCATGGTCACCTCTGAATGGAATGCGGGCCGGGCTCAGATGCGGATCCGGATGATCTTGCGCATCCAGAGGACCCCTATCAGCATCAGGCCAAGGCCACACCAGATCATGCGCATGCCTTTCGGGTCGCTCGTGAGCATGTTGATGTACTTCGGATTCGTCAGCATCATCATGGCCAGCACGGCAAACGGCAGCAGCGTCAGGATGACCGCCGACATCCGCCCTTCCGCCGACAGCACCCGCACGTGCGCCACCAGTTTCAGGCGAGCACGGATGATCTGGCTGATGTTTCCCAGGATTTCAGCCAGGTTGCCGCCCGATTCGCGCTGGATCAGGACCGCGATGATCAGGTAGCGCAGGTCGGTCAGCGGAATGCGGGCGGCCATGGCGTGCAATGCCTCGTTCATCGGTACGCCGTAGTTGATCTCCTCGCGGGCGATGCGGAACTCGCCGCTGAGCGGCTCGGGCAGTTCGTTGCCGACGATCTGGAGCACGTTGCTGAACGAGTGGCCGGCACGCAGGGCGCGTGCGATGAAATCGGCGGCATCGGGCAGCTGCTGCTCGATGCGGATCAGGCGCCGCTGGCGTGCGCGGCGCAGCAGCATCCACGGCACACACAGGCCGAGCAGGGCCGCCGCCACGTGCAGCGCCAGCGGCAACTGCCATCCGAACGACGCCAGGCCGGTAGCCGCCATGCAGCCGACCGACCACGCCAGGAACTGCCCGACCGTGTTGCCGGTACCCGACTGCACCAGCAGGGCATCGACCCGGTGCGCCAGCGGGATGCGGTGCAGGATCACGTCGAAGGCCGCGTTACGACTATAGGGACGCTGTTTGAGAATCGAGATCCGCTCGCCGCTACGGCTGGACGAGCCGGACATCACCTGCAGCCGGTGGGCGATGCGGCGCGCCGCCGCGCCGTGCGTGCCCATCCACCACAGGTAGGTGCCCTCGATCGCGAGGACCGCGGCCGCGAACAGGAATACTACGAAAGCGTAGAACAGCGCATCCATGCTGCCTCCTCAGTCGAAGGTCCGGTCAGGATCGAAGGCGTCTTCCGGCACCGGTACGCCATACATCTTCAGGCGGTCGGCGAAGCGCGGACGGACCCCTGTGGCGCTGAAGCGGCCGATCACCTTGCCGTCCGCATCGACGCCCTTTTGGTCGAAACGGAAGATTTCCTGCATCGAGATGATCTCTCCTTCCATGCCGGTGATCTCCTGCAGGCTGACCACCTTGCGCGTACCGTCGGTCAGGCGCGTCGCCTGCACCACCACCGTCACGGCCGACACGATCTGCTGGCGGATTGCGCGTGCGGTCAGGCTCACGCCGGCCATGCTGACCATGTTCTCCAGCCGCGCCAGTGCGTCGCGCGGGGTATTCGAGTGGATCGTCGCGAGCGAGCCTTCATGGCCGGTGTTCATCGCCTGCAGCATGTCGAGCGCCTCGGCGCCGCGCACCTCGCCCAGGATGATGCGGTCGGGCCGCATCCGCAGTGCATTGCGGACCAGGGCGCGCTGGGTCACCTCGCCCTTGCCTTCGATGTTCGGCGGACGGGTTTCCAGGCGCACCACGTGCGGCTGGCGCAGCTGCAGCTCGGCTGCGTCCTCGATCGTCAGCACCCGCTCGGTGGCCGGAATGAAGCCGGAGATCAGGTTCAGCAAGGTTGTCTTGCCGCTGCCGGTACCGCCCGAGATCAGGATGTTCACCTTGGCCGCACCGAGGCTCTCCAGCACCCGCAGCATGGGAGGCGTCAGGCTTTTGTAGTCGAGCAGGTTCTGCACCGTCAGCGGCGTGGAGCCGAAGCGGCGGATCGAGAGCAGCGGGCCGTCCACTGCCAGCGGGGGAATGATCGCATTGACACGCGAGCCATCCGGCAGGCGCGCGTCGACCATCGGACTCGACTCGTCGACGCGCCGCCCCACGCGCGAAACGATCTTCTCGATGATCTTGATCAGGTGGGCATTGTCGTGGAAAGTGATGTCGGTGAGTTCGAGCTTGCCGCGCCGTTCGACATACACCTTGCTGGCGGTATTGACCAGGATGTCGGAAACGGTCGGGTCGGTCAGCAAAGGTTCGAGCGGGCCGAAGCCGAGCATTTCGTGCTGGATGTCGAGCACCAGGTGGTGACGCTCGTGCTGGTTCAGCACGATGCGCTCCTCTTCGATGATGCGCTGGATCAGCAAAGCCAGTTCGTGCTTGAACTGCTCGGCGGTGAGACGCTTGAGGCGTTCGAGGTCGATGCGGTCCAGGATCATCTGGTGCATCAGTTTCTTGAGCTCCTGGTAGGCGTGGTTAGCGACTTCCGGCACGACTGCACCGGACTGCCGCTCCTGGCCGGAACTCGCTAGGCGTTCACGTAAGGACATGGGTGGCTCCGAATGGTTCTGTTTTCTGTGAGTCAGTCGTCGGCTTCGCCGCGGCCGAACAGGCGGTCGAGCAGCCCCCGGCTCTCCTGGACGCGGCGTGTCGTCACCAGGTCGACCATGTCGGCCAGGCTGCGCGCGGCAGCGCTCGAGCGTGACAGCTGCAGCACCGGCACCCCCTGGTTGACCGAATCGGTGACAGCGACGTAGTCGTTGGGGAAGGTATGCACCACCTCGCAGCCGAGCGCCGCGTGCAGGTCTTGCAGGCGCAGCTTGCCGCCCTTTTCGTAGCGGTTGACGATCAGACGGATGTGATCCAGCACGTAGCCGAGCGAGCGGAAAATGTCGAGCAGGCGGCGCGCATCGCGGATGTCGGGCAGCGCCAGCTGCAGCACCGGATAAATGGTGTCGGTGACGTCCAGCGCGCGCAGCGACACCGCGTCGATCTGGCGGCCGACGTCGAGCAGCACGTAGTCGTAGTGCTGGCGCGCGACGCGCAGGATGGTGTCGATGTGCTCCGGCTTCGCTTCCCTGGCATGGGCGGCATCGTCGGCGGCGGCCAGCACGCCGAAACCCGGCGTCACATGCACCACGCAGGAGTCGAGAAACGGCCCATCCACACGGGCGATCTGCGCGCAGACGTCGGACAGGGTCATGGTCGGCTTCTGGTCGGACACGTACAGTGCGGCGTCGCCGAACTGGCCATGCAGGTCGATCAGCAGCACCTTCTTGGCGGCCAGGGTGGCGAGGGCATAGCCGAAATTGGTCGAGATGAAGGTGGCGCCGCTGCCGCCCTTGCAGGCGATGAAAGCGAGAATCTTCCCGTCGCGCAGGCCGGACACCCCGGCAGCGGTCGATATGCGGTCCATCGACTCGTGAAAGGCGCGGTGCACCAGCGGCAGCTGCAACACTTCGCGCACGCCGGCGCGCATGGCATGGATCAGGAGGTCCGCATGGTGCTGGTCGGTCAGCAGCATCAGGTGAGCCTCGGGATACTGGCGGCCGAGGCGCTCCAGCAAGGGGGCTTCGGAAGGCTCGGTTTCGGTAGCGTCAACGATGACCAGCTGGGGGCTGTCGGCTTCGGGCCGGTCGAGTGCATCGCGCAGGCTGGCGCGGACAGCCCCCAGGTTCAGCGGCGGTACACGCGCAGCTCCCTGGGAGGCAATCTCCGCATAGAGCTGGCTGTCGCGGCTGATGAGTAACGCTTTCATGGTGGGCCTCGTGGCTGGCGCATCGTGTCAATGGTGGCGACAGGCGTTCATCGAGCGCTGCCGGCAGTGATGAAGAGGGGCGCCGGCGCCGTTTCCGGCTGCGCGAAACTACGCTGGTAGCGCTCGTGCGCGCCCTTGGCTGCACGGCCGTCCATACCGGTGGCGGGATTCTGGTTGGCAGCCGCTGCGGGATCCAGCACCTGGACTGCCAGGTTGGCGCGGGTGGCCATGCCAAACTGCCTGTCCCACTCCGGGGTGGTGTACGCGCAGCCTTGCAGACCGGCGCCAAGGGATGCCAGCGCGAGCGCCAGCGACATCGAGCGGATCGTCGTCACGATAGCCTCCTATTTGAGTTCGAAGCCGCCGGCGGTCTGCGCGGCGGGCGGCGCGGCCTGCGGTGTGGACGCGGCTGCCGTGGTCGAGGCCGGCGCTGCGCCTTCGAGGCGGCCGCCGAGCAGCACTTGACCGCGTGACGGAATGCCTACCTTGTCGGTCGGCAGCGCGTAGCCGGCGCCCGCGATCGGCTTGACCAGGCGCGCGGTGATCACGAACACCAGTTCGGTGCGGTCCTGCTGGTAGTCGGTGCTGCGGAACAGCGCGCCCAGGATCGGCACCTCGCCCAGCATCGGCAGTCCTTTCAGGTTGGCCACCAGGTTGTTCCTGACCAGGCCGCCGATGGCGAAACTCTGGCCGTCGTGCAGCTGCACGGTGGTGCTGGCGCGGCGTGTGGTCACCAGGGGCAGGATCGCGGCGCCGGTAATGCCGGCAGCCGACACGCCGACCCCTTCGCGCGACAGTTCGGACACCTCAGGCGCCACCTGCAGGTTGATGCGCCCACCCGCCAGCACGGTCGGAGTAAAGCGCAGGCCGACACCGAATTCCTTCTCTTCGAGTGTGATCCTGTTGTTGTCCTGGGCGACCGGGATGTAGAACTTGCCGCCGGCGAGGAAGGTACCCTCCTGGCCGCTGATGGCGAGCACGTTCGGCTCGGCCAGTATGCGCACCAGGCCGTCCTGCTTGTTGGCGTCGGCCACCAGCCGGCCGCCCCGCGTGGTAAGGGTCTCCTGGCCCGGCAGGGTGCGGCCGCTGAGGAAGTTCGATACCAGCGTCGTGGTCCAGCTGCCGCCGCCGAAACTGAAGCGGGTACTGGCTTCGAGCCGTTCGAGCAGGGTCTTGGACACTTCGGCAATCTTGACTTCGAGCTGCACCTGCTGGGGCGCGCTGACATTGAGCAGGTTGACCACCCGGGTCGACGCGGCCGAGGCATTGCCGCCGCTGCTGGCGCCGTTGTTAGCGAGGGGAACCACGCCGTCGGTTTCGTTGTCCTTGGCAGCGGACGGCAGCTGGCGCAGCGGCCGCCGCACATAGGCGCCGGCCAGCTCCACCGCACGCGCCATCGCCCCGGCGTCGCTGACGGTACCGGTCAGCACCAGTGAATCGGCGGCAGCCATCACCCGGATGTCCTTTTCCTCGGGCATGGCGGCGGCCAGGGTCGCCTGCAGCACGGCCGGATCCATTGCGACGACGATGTCGACCACGCTGCAAAGGCCACTTTTTCCCTGCACGATCATGTTGGTGCTGCCCACGTCGACCCCGGCGATATACAGCGTGTCGGGCGATACCAGCATCGCCTGCACGATCGCGGGGTTGCCCACGCTGCGGTTGACCACCCGCTCGGGCAGGCGCAGCAAGGTGGACTTGCCCATGTTGAGCGCCATCGTGGCGGGGCGTGCGGCTTCGCCGGTACAACCCATTGGCGACTGGGAGCGCGCCTCCTGCGATTTGGCGGGTGCCGTGCGCGCCGGCTTGGCGGAAGCAGCGCCTTCTGCTTTTGCGGGTGCGCCTGCGGCTGCAGGGGCGGCATGGGAAGGCGCGGTGGCGGCCAGCGCCAGGCCAGCGGCAAACCTTGCGAAATTAAGGCGTCTATTCATGGCATCCATCCGGATCGGTAAAGGTCAGAAGCATTCCTGGGAAGCGTGCAGGCCATTGATGACCTTGATGCAGTCGCGCCGCGGCGCCGCTGCAGGGGCCGGCCGCGGCGCCTGCGCCTGCGGCCGTGGCGTACGCACCGGCATGGCCACCTGCCGCACCTGGGGCGCCGGTGCCGGCAGCAGGTTCTGCTTGGTAGCGCCCAGGGTCTGGGCCGGGGCCGGGTCGACCTGGTTGCGCAGCGCCAGCGACAGGGTGCCGACACTGCGCGCCAGGTCGAGCTTTTCGGCCTGCTCGGGCGTGACTTCGAGCGTGACGGCATTCACGACCTTGGGTTTGGTTTCGTCGCGATTGACTTCCTGTGCCACCGCCAGCACCAGGATCCGTTCCAGCACGATCTTGGAGATGTTCTGCTCGCGCGGCCGGCCATCCTGTGCCTGCGCGTCGGTCTCGGTGCTGACGATGATGTCGACAAAATTACCAGGCAGCGCGAAGCCGGCTACGCCGATCACGTCGTTGACACGCACCGTGATGGCACGCTTGCCCTCGGTGATCAGTGCCGACAGACCGCCCACTGTGCCGGCTGGCGCCAGCTTGGCCTCGCTCAGCGGCTCGCCCATCAGGATGCTGGACTTGAGCACCCGGCCACCGAGTTTCTGCGGATCGTCGAACGCAGTTTTCGGCACGCTGTGGGCCGGCCATTCGACCAGCTTGAGCATCTCCGGTGTCAGGCGCTGGCCAATGGCGATGTCGGCCCCCGCCACCACGATGCGGCCGGAGCTTTTCGACGGCTGTTTCAGCAGCCAGCTCGAGGCCAGCAGGACGGCGGCCACGCCGAACACGATCGCGAGCGCCATCACGATCACGGCACGCTTGTTTTTCATCGGGCATCTCCCAGGTTACCGGGTTCGAGCGCCGCGCAAGAACCGAACAGGCTGCTCCACGCCTGGGCCACGCTGTTCACATCGAGACGTGGCGCGTGGCCGGCGAACCCGGCGAAGTCGGCAATCCGGCCCAGCAGCTCATGCGGCCAGGCTGCCAGCAAAGGACGCCGGGTGCGGCGGTGCAGTTCGTTGATCAGGTAATCGATCGCGCCTTCGTCGGCGTCGATGCCGCGCAGCCGGCACTGGCGCCACAGTTGCGCGCGGTAGCCTGCTTCGGAGAGCGGGCCCACCGGAATCCGGTAACCGACACGGCGCATGCAGGATTCATCCAGCACTGCCTGCGGCGCCAGGCTCGTGACCAGCACCAGGGACACGTCGAATGGCAAGGCATGGCTGGCCCCACCAGGTACCGCCACATGGTCGGCGCCGCTCTCGAGCGCGCCCAGCCAGCGGTGCAGCACCTCGGAAGCCGGAACCCGCTGCCGGCCGATGTCGTCGAGCACCAGCAGGCCGTTGTTGGCCAGCAGATGCGGCGGCGCGCGCAGCACCCCGTTGGCGGCGTCGGTGCGCATGTCCAGCATGTCGCCCGTCAGTTCGGCACCGACGTGCACCAGCGGGCGCTGGCACAGCGTCCAGCGCGCGTCGCAGCTGCGCCGGTCATCCAGGGTGCGCGGCTGCAGCGGCGCAGGATGCAACTCCGGATCGTAGATCTGCACGATCTCGTGGTTGACCAGCACCGCGTAGGGAATCGCCACCGGCTCCTGGCGCAGCCGCGCGAACTTGCGCGCCAGCGTCGTCTTGCCGCTGCCGGATGGCCCATACAACATCAGCGGGCGGTTCGAATGCAGCGCCGCACCGATCAGGTCGCGCACCGCGGGGTCGATGCCGTCTTCCGCCAGGTTCGCCTGCAGCTCTGCGGGTGTGACGCGGGCGGCGTCGGGCTGGCGCAGCGACTGCTGTTCCACGATACGGCGGTAGGCGTCGAGCGTGACCGGCGCCGGTCCGATGTAGCGTGATTCGGCCAGGTACTCGGCAGCGGCGCGCTGTCCGAACCCGGTCAGCTGGTACTGCACATCGATGTCGGAATCGCCTTGCCATGCCACCTCGGCCAACTGCTCCGCGACCAGCCCTTGCAGTACTTCGCGCACCACGCTCACCGCCAGGCGCAGGCGTCCGGTCAGCAGCGACAGCGGAATCTTGCCGCTGGCATGCATGATCTTGACGGTGAGTGCGGTGACCAGGCGCGCTTCAAGGCCGGTATCGCGTACGTTGCGCGGCTGACGCGGCAGGATGGAGGCCGGCTCATCCCCAGTTCCTCCTCCGCCTGCTTCGGCGGACATTGGACCGGTGGCCGAGGCACTTGATCTAGGTGCTAAAAACACTTCCATAAGGAAACCTCCTGATGAGGTGCGGATATTTCTTACATTTGTTAAATTGATTCTAACCATCGCCCCTCCCCCCCCGTTTGACCTCCGGCAAGGAAGCGGACTTGACAGAAAGTTCAGGTGTAGCGGGTTGCCAGGACGTAGATCGTGGCGGCTGCGATCGCCACGCCGTAGGGCATCGAACCGGCACTTGCCGGCTTTACGTCGCGCATGGGAGGACGTCGTAACGCGGCTTGCCATACGATGTCTCGCATGCTCACCAGCGCGAGCCGGAAGCGGCCGCGGAACAGGACGAGGACGAGGGCCATCACACCGCCGGCACACCAGGCCAGGACCCCGATGTGCAGTGCGGCGGCCGGGCCGGTGAACGCGCCCACCGTTGCCATCATCTTCACATCGCCGGCAGCCATCCCGCGGACCAGGTAGAAAGGAAGAAATATCAGCAGCCCGACGGCGGCGCCGGCAACGCAGGCCAGCAGCGCCGCGCCGGGTTCCGGCGACACCGCGTGCAGCGACAAGGCGGCCACAAGGGCCGTCAACAGCAGCAGGTTCGGGATTCGTCGGCTTGCGAGATCGTTGACCGCGGCGGCGGTCACCAATAACAGCAAGCAGGTGTCGAGATAGGGTGCGACAAGCATGACCGGCTCCCCAAGAAAAAAAAAAGCCCCCAGGGCCGAGTGGTCCTGGGGGCACCAGCAAAGCTTAGAACTTGGCGAATTCCGCGACAATACCGGTGAACAGATCGCTCAGGCCAGTGCCCAAGGCACTGGCTGCCCCGACGATCGCAACGCCGACCAGCGCTGCGAGCAGGCCGTATTCGATTGCCGTCACACCGTCTTCGTCAGCAATGAACGTTTTGATGGCGTTGGTGATGGTGCTCATGATGAACTCCTTATGGTGGTTGATAGGACTTTGCTTCAGGGTCTTACTGACAGACGGGGCCCCGTCTTCTGCTGCTTTCGACTGCGTCTGTCAGTGAGTTCACTGTACCGAATAGTGCCCTGCAGCAAGTTGATGCCGGGCAAGTTTTCCATACGGAAACGATCGGGTCGGTATGCGTTTGCGTGCACGCAAACCGCCGTGCTCGTTCCGTTATCAAAAAAGATAAATATTGTTAAGAATAGTTGCCTATCGTACAAAAACACATTATGCTGTTTCGCTTGCTCGCTTAAAAAAGCGGCACCGGCATCAGTAAGCGGCCGTGCCCTCGCCTGACTCAGTTCCACTCAGTTTCTGAAAAACCGACATGGATTCCCTGCTGCGACACATGGTGGACATGACTGGCCACCGCGATCACACGATGCTCGACATCTCCGTGATTTCAGCGGTACAGGAACTGGCGGGTGCGCTGCAAAGCCGTG
This sequence comes from Telluria sp. PB2R4, assembly GCF_059685695.1. Taxonomy (NCBI): domain Bacteria; kingdom Pseudomonadati; phylum Pseudomonadota; class Betaproteobacteria; order Burkholderiales; family Oxalobacteraceae; genus Telluria; species Telluria sp. PB2R4. Next base: position 334,214 of record NZ_JCASIC010000003.1, read on the forward strand.
TCTTGAGCATCACCACGGTCTGCGGCCAGAAATTCGTCCGCTCGCGCGCCTGCATCCAGGCCGGCGGGGTGGCATGTCCCGAAGAAGTCCATGACGGCGCCAGTCCAGGCGAACCGATCACGGCCTTTCCCGAGCTGGCGCACTGCCTCGAGCACCACGATTCGCGCGCCGAAGGCGTGGGCGCCGATGGCCTGCGCCGCCTGTGGCTGCCGATCTGGTTCGGCGACCAGACCCACACCTGCCTCGAGATCACGCACGAGCGCGGCTTCACCGCCGAGTCGATCCACATGATCAGCGGCATCGTCAGCGTCTACCGCAACTTCCAGAACCTGCTCGACTACAGCGAGCGCGACTCCCTCACGGGTCTGCTGAACCGCAAGACCTTCGACGACCAGCTGGCGCGCATGCTGCATTGCGCCGACGCCGAGCCGCTGGTGCCCGGCCAGCCTGAACGCCGCCAGCACGGGGCCGAAGAAAAGCAGTGGCTGGCCGTGGTCGACGTCGACCATTTCAAGGGCGTGAACGACCGCTTCGGCCACCTGTACGGTGACGAAGTGCTGATCCTGGTCGCCAATCTGCTGCAGTCCTCGTTCCGTTCGCAGGACCGGGTGTTTCGCTTCGGCGGCGAAGAGTTCGTGGTGCTGCTGCGCTCGACCACGCTGGAGAATGCGCGCAAGATCATCGACCGCTTCCGCATTAACGTCGAGACGCACGTGTTCCCGCAGGTGGGACAGGTGACCGTGAGCGTCGGCTTCACCAGCATCAGCGCGGCCGATTCGCCGGTTGTGACGCTCGGCCATGCGGACCAGGCGCTCTACTTCGCCAAGGCCAATGGCCGCAACCGCGCCTGCCTCTACGAAGAGCTGGTGGCCAGCGGCCTGCTGCAAACCATCGCCACCAACGACACCGCCGAATTTTTCTAATTGCCTGGGGCCTGCCGGGCCTGCGCGAATTCCAGGGCGTCTTCCAGGCGGTCGTCGCCCCAGAACATCTCTCCCGCCACGATGAAGGTAGGCGCACCGAAGATGCCGCATGCACGCGCGGCCGCGGTCTGGGCGCGCAGCGCCGCCTTGTTGCCCTCCCCTTCCGCTACGCGCAGGACCGCCGCCGGATCCGCCACCAAGCCTTCGAGGGCGGCCAGCACGCTGTCCGCGTCATCGATCCCCGCGTCCTGCGACCAGTTGCGCAGCATGATGCGGCGGCAGAATTCCCCCATCCAGATTTGTTGCGCACCGAGCAGCGCGACCCGCATCGGCAACACGGCCCGGCGCGGGAAACTGGAGGGCCGCGTGAAGGGGATGCCGTATTTCGTGGCGCGCCGCGCCATGTCGCGCCAGACGTACTCGCCTTTCTCCTTCTGTTCCGCGAAGGGCGAGCTTTGCCAGCCGAGCTCGCGGAAGATCGGCCCCAGCAGGAAGGGTTTCCAGTGCAGCGGCACGCCGGCGCGCGCTGCGAGCGCCTCGATTCGCATCAGCGACAGGTAGCTGTAGTTGCTCCCGAACTCGAACCAGAATTCGATGGGTGGATGCATGGCTGCTTGTCTCGCTTGTTCGGTATAGTGTTCGATGAGTATGCAGCCAAAGGCTGAGCACGACAATCGGAGGAATCGGGCAATGGACAAGGTATTGATCGTGACGGGCGCCGGACGCGGAATCGGCGCCGCCATCGCCAGGCAGGCCGCGGCCGCCGGCCATGCGGTGGCGGTCAACTACCGAAGCGACGCAGTGGCGGCGCAGGCGCTGGTGGCGGCCATCCGCGAGGCTGGCGGGCAAGCCGCCGCGATCCAGGCCGACGTCGCGGTCGAAGCGGAGGTTGCGCGGCTGTTCGCGCGCACGGAGGCTGAACTCGGCGCGCCGGCCGCGCTGGTCAACAATGCCGGCATCACCGGACGCATCGCGCCCTTCATGACGACCTCGCCCGCCACCATCGAGGCGGTATTCCGCACCAACGTGTACGGCAGCATGCATTGCTGCCGCGCGGCGATCGACGCATTCCGGCGCAAGGGTACGCGCGGCGTGATCGTCAACCTGTCCTCGATCGCGGCCAGTACCGGCAGCCCGCGCGAGTATGTGCACTACGCCGCCAGCAAGGCGGCAATCGAGGCGTTTACGCTGGGACTGGCGCGCGAAATGGCGCCGGAAGGCATCCGGGTGTGCGCCGTGGCGCCGGGGTCGACGCTGACCGGCATCCATGCCGCGGCGGGAGAGCCGGACCGGCCCTTGCGCGTGGCGCCGGCCATCCCGATGGGGCGTCTGGCCACGCCGGACGAGATCGCGGAAGCGGTACTGTGGATGCTGTCGCCCGCCGCCTCCTACGTCACCGGGACGACCTTGCGCTGCGCCGGCGGGCTGTAAGCCGCGGCGCGCAGCGCCTGGACATCAGGCGATGTTCATGAACTGCAGCGGGTTGACGTTCCACTTCTCGGCCGACTCGTGGCGCAGGATCTTGTCGCCGCCGCCAAAGCCCAGCGCCTTGGACAGGTCGAGAGTCTGCGGCTTGATATAGCCCTGGCTCTTGGTACTGAAGAACACGTTGACCTTCGGCGTAAGCAGGCTGGTCTCGTGCGGCTCGATCACCACGCCGAGGCGGCCGGATTCCAGCAGCACCAGCGTGCCGACCGGGTAGATGCCGACGCAGCGCATGAACTCCTGGGCCAGGGTCGGGTTGAAGTGGAATTTGCTCCACTCGTAGATCTTGCGCAGCGCTTCGGCCGCCGGCATGCCCTTGTGGTAGCAGCGGTCCGAGGTGATGGCGTCGTAGACGTCGACGATCGCCGCCATCTGCGCCAGCTCGCTGATGCGGCCCTCGTCCTGCTTGTCCGGATAGCCGGTGCCGTCGCGCCGCTCATGGTGGTGCAGCGTGATGTCGAGCGGGATCGCGCCGATCTCCGGCGTCTTGACCAGGATGTCGTAGCCGTCGCGCGGATGGCGCTTGATGACGTCGAATTCCTCGTCGGTCAGGCGCCCCTGCTTGTTCAGGATAGCGTCCGGCACCAGCGCCTTGCCGGTGTCGTGCAGCAGGCCGCCCAGGCCGGCCTGGTAGATCGTGTCCTCGTCCATGTTGCGCGAACGGCAGAACGCGACCAGCAGCGCGCACACGCTGACCGAATGCAGGAAGGTGTAATCGTCCTTGTTCTTGATGCGCAGGAGGCCCAGCAGGGCGCCGGAATTACGCAGGATCGATTCGGTCACGCTTTCGACCACCGGCCCCACCTTGTCCAGCTCGACCGCCTTGCCAAGCCGGGCGTCGGCCATCACGGTGCGCACCAGGCCGGCGGCCTGCTTGCGGATCTGGGCGGCGCGCTGGAGCTCCTCGCCCAGCGACACCCGGGTGACGATCCGCGGTGTGGTGGCAATCGCGGTCACCTCCGCTTCGGTGGCGGCTTCGGCCTGCGCCAGGGTCGGCGCGTCGTTCACGTCCAGGCCCTTGCTGCAATCGATGACGACGCCGCGGATCTTGGCGTTGCGGATCTTGTAGATCTCGTCCTCGGTCGTCAGCACGAAACGGTTGCGTACGAACGGATGTTCCATCCAGCCGCAATCGAGGTCGTGGATGAACATCCCGATCTTCAGCTGTGACGCGTCCACCTTCTTCAACATGTCTCTTCTCTGCTCTGTAATAATATTGGCGCCATTTCGCGAACATGCAGTATAGCAAGATTGTTACCGAGAAATTACTGCATATCATCATTTGTTGCACCACAAACACAACCTCGAATGGAACTTCGCCAGCTCCGCTATTTCGTTGCCATCGTTGACCACGGTTCGCTGTCGCGCGCCGCGCTGGTCCTGCATGTGGCGCAGCCGGCATTGACGCAGCAGTTGCGCCAGCTCGAGGAAGAACTGGGGGCGCAGCTGGTGCACCGCTCGGCCCACGGGGTCGTCAGTACCGATGCGGGCAAGATCTTCTACGAGCATGCGCAGGCGATCCTCAAGCAGGTGGCCGATGCACGTTCGGCGGTGGTCCAGTCCACCACGCGGCCCTCGGGCAGCGTGTCGCTCGGCCTGCCGCACAGCATATCGGGTGCGCTGGCGTTGCCCTTGCTGAAGGAGAGCCGCGCCAGGTACCCGGAAATCACCTTGCAACTGACCGAAGAGATTTCGGGCAGCCTCACCGAGCAGCTGAAGTCGGGGCGCCTCAACCTGGCGGTGCTGTTCGACGAAGTCCCGGCCGGGCACTTCAACGCGACGCCACTTGTCGAGGAAGACCTGATGTTCATCTGCCGCGCCGGCTCTGCTTTTGCCCCGGGCACAGCACGCTTGAGCCTGCAGGAAGCGCTGGCGAGCACCCTGATCCTGCCGGCGCGCCAGCACGGCGTGCGGCCGCTGGTCGAACAGGTGGCGCACGGAGCCGGCCTGGCGCTCGGCCACATCCTCGAGATCAACTCGCTGGCCATCCTGCGTTCCGCCCTGCTGGCGGACCTGGGCGCCACCCTGCTTCCGGTCGCGCCCCTGCTGGCCGATATCGAGCGCGGCGCGATGGCCGCCTGGCCGGTGGGCGGCCCGGCCGTGACGCGCCATGTGACCCTGTGCGCTTCGCGGAACATCCCGCTCACGAATGCTTCCGCAGCGATCGCGAAGCTGGTACGCGAGGTCACCGAGGACCTGTGCGCGCGCGGCGCCTGGCCGGGTGCGCGGCTGAGCGCGCGTTGACCATATAACGGTCATCAGTTTTTCTTATACCCCTATCCGCATTCCCTATTGGCCCTGGCTGGCCTGAGTCCCTACACTCCAGCGCTTAAAAATGCGCCCCTGCCTACCCGGCGGCGGCGCAACAGCACGAACCACACAATGGAGACACCATGCCAGATACCGTCACGCCACAAGCGGCGACGCCGGACTATTCGTCCCGCCTGACCACCGTTACCCTCGACGACAAGTACACCGCCAGGACCGGCAACATCTTCCTGTCCGGGATCCAGGCCCTGGTGCGCCTGCCGATGATCCAGCGCGAGCGCGACGCCGCCGCCGGCCTGGACACCGCCGGCTTCGTGTCCGGCTACCGCGGTTCGCCGCTCGGCGGCCTCGACGAGACCCTGTGGAAGGCGAAACATCACCTGGAAGCGAACCACATCCAGTTCGTGCCCGGCGTGAACGAAGACCTGGCCGCCACCGCCGTCTGGGGCACCCAGACCGTCGACCTGATCGGACCCGCCAAGTACGACGGCGTGTTCGCCATGTGGTATGGCAAAGGCCCGGGCGTGGACCGCTGCGGCGACGTCTTCAAGCACATGAACCACGCCGGCACCGCGAAACATGGCGGCGTGCTGCTGGTGGCCGGCGACGATCACGGGGCGTACTCCTCGACCCTGCCGCACCAGTCCGACCATATCTTCTCGGCCTGCATGATCCCGGTGCTCTACCCCTGCAACGTGCAGGAATACCTGGACCTCGGCGTGCACGGCTGGGCCATGTCGCGCTTCTCGGGCTGCGCAGTCGCCTTCAAGGCGCTGGCCGACACGGTCGAATCGAGCGCCTCGGTCGACGCCAATCCCTTCCGCGTCGACGTCAAGCTGCCGCAGGACTTCGCGATGCCCGAAGGCGGGCTGAATACGAAGCTGTCGTCGGTGCCGCTGGGCCAGCAGGCGCGCGCCCAGGAAGCGCTGATGCAGGACTACAAGATCTACGCAGCGCTGGCCTACGCCCGCGAAAACAAGCTCAATCGCACCACCATCGACAGCCCGGACGCGAAACTCGGCATCATCGCTTCCGGCAAGTCCTATCTCGACGTGCTGGAAGCACTGGAAGAGCTGGGCATCGACGAAGCCATGGCCGCCAAAATCGGCCTGCGCCTGTACAAGGTCGCGATGATCTGGCCGCTGGAGCCGGAAGGCGTGCGCGAATTCGCCCAGGGCCTGGAGGAAATCCTGGTGGTCGAAGAGAAGCGCCAGGTGGTCGAGTACCAACTGAAGGAACAGCTGTACAACTGGCGCGATGACGTGCGCCCGCACATCGTCGGCAAGTTCGACGACAAGGGCGAGTGGGTCGCGCCGCGCGGCGACTGGCTGCTGCCGCCCAAGGCCGACTTCTCGGTGGCGCAAGTCGCGCGCGTAATTGCGGGCCGCATTGCGCGCCTGGTCAGCGACGAAGCGACGCGTGACCTGATCAAGGCGCGCCTGTCCTTCCTGGAAGCGAAGGACGCCGTGTTGCAGAAGGCGATCACCACGCCCTTCCGCCCGGCCTTTTATTGCTCGGGCTGCCCGCACAACAGCTCGACCAAGGTGCCGGAAGGCTCCTTCGCGCTGGCCGGCATCGGCTGCCACGTGATGGCGACCTCGATCTACCCGGAGATGAACAAGCTGACCACCCACATGGGCGGCGAAGGCGCGCCCTGGATCGGCCAGGCCGCGTTCTCGAAGGTGCCGCACGTGTTCCAGAACCTGGGCGACGGCACCTACTTCCACTCGGGCTACCTGGCGATCCGTGCCGCCGTGTCGGCCAAGGTCAACATCACCTACAAGATCCTGTACAACGACGCGGTCGCGATGACCGGCGGCCAGCCGGTCGACGGCACCACGTCCGTGCCGCACATCGCCCAGCAGATGGCGGCCGAGGGCGTGAAACGCATCGCGCTGGTGACCGAAGACCTGTCGCGCTACGCGGACCGCTCGAACCTGCCGGCAGTCGTCACCCTGCACGACCGCAAGCACATGGACGACATCCAGCGCGAACTGCGCGAACTGCCGGGCGTGACCGTCATCATCTACGACCAGACCTGCGCCGCCGAGAAGCGCCGCCGTCGTAAAAAGAATGAATTCCCCGACCCGAACCAGCGCATGGTGATCAATGAAGCCGTGTGCGAAGGCTGCGGCGACTGCGGCATCCAGTCGAACTGCGTCTCGATCCTGCCGAAGGAAACGGAATTCGGCCGCAAGCGCCAGATCGACCAGTCCTCGTGCAATAAAGACTACTCCTGCGCCAAGGGCTTCTGCCCGAGCTTCGTCACCGTCGAAGGCGGCACGCTCAAGAAGAGCAAGGCCGGCGTATCGAAGCAAGGCGCCGATGACGGTTGGGGCTCGCTGCCGGAACCGACGCTGCCGGGCATCGAGCATCCGTACAACATCCTGATCAACGGTATCGGCGGCACCGGCGTCATCACCGTCGGCGCGCTGATGGGCATGGCGGCCCACCTGGAAGGCAAAGGCGCGTCGGTGCTGGACATGACCGGCATGAGCCAGAAGAACGGCTCGGTGACCTCGCACGTGAAGATTGCAGCGACCCCGGACCGCCTGCGCGCGCAGCGCATCGCCACCGGAGAAGCGGACCTGATCCTGGGCTGCGACATCCTGACCACCGGCGCCGCCGACGCGGTCTCGAAAATGCGCCCGGGCCGCACCCTGGCCATCGTCAACCTGCACGAGCAGCCGACCGGCACTTTTGCGCAGCAACGCGACTGGGAATTCCCCTCGGGCGACGTGCGTGCGCTGATCCTGGAAGCGGTGGGCGGCGCGTCCGGCGTGGATTTCGTCGACGCCACCAGGCTGGCCACCGCGCTGATGGGCGACTCGATCGCCACCAACTTGTTCCTGATGGGTTACGCCTGGCAGAAGGGCCGAATCCCGCTGTCGGAAGCCGCGCTGCTGCGCGCGATCGAGCTCAATGGCGTGGCCGTCGCGTCCAACAAGATGAGCTTCCTGTGGGGCCGCCGCGCCGCGGTGGACTGCAAGCGCGTCGAGAAGCAGGCGACGCCGGGCCAGACCGTCGTGATCCAGATGCCGCAAAGCCTGGACAGCGTGATCAAGAAGCGTGTCGAGCACCTGACCGGCTACCAGGACGCCGCCTATGCGGAGGTCTACCGGAAGCTGGTGGAGCGCGTGCGCGAGATCGAGACCGCCAGGGGCCTGGGCAGCAAGCTGACAATGGCAGTGGCGAAGAACTACGCCAAGCTGATGGCCTACAAGGACGAATACGAAGTGGCGCGCCTGTACACCGATGGCCGCTTCGTCGAACAGCTCAAGAGCCAGTTCGAGGGCGACGTCAAGCTCAAGTTCAACCTGGCGCCACCGCTGTTCGCCAGGAAGGACGCCAAGGGCCAGATGGTCAAGGCGCAGTACGGCGCATGGATGTTCGGCGCCTTCAAGCTGCTGGCGAAGATGAAAGGCCTGCGCGGCGGCGCCTTCGACGTGTTCGGCCGCACCGCCGAGCGCAGGATGGAACGCGCCCTGATTGGCGAATACCGCGAGTTGGTGGAAGGCCTGATCGCCGGGCTGGACGCGGCCAACCATGCGGAGGCGGTCGAACTGGCCGCGCTGCCGGAACAGATCCGCGGCTTCGGCCACGTGAAGGAAAAGGCGGTGGCCGAATTCCGTGCGCGCAAGGCGGAACTGCTCTCCGGCAACATTAAGCGCCGCGCGGCGTAATTTGCCCGGGTGGGCCAAGGCCCACCCCGCTATACCTGTACCCAGCTTGACGTTAACGTTAACGTCATATACCGTACCGAGATACCTCTGTCCTCCCGAACTCCCAAGGACCATACCCAATGAACGACATCACCACCGCCGCGAAACTCGACCTGCCGGAGCAGCCGAAGCTGGCCAACAAGGTGCGCTTCGTCACCGCCGCATCCCTGTTCGACGGCCATGACGCCTCGATCAACATCATGCGCCGCATCCTGCAGTCGAACGGCGCCGAAGTGATCCACCTCGGCCACAACCGCTCGGTCGACGAAGTCGTCACTGCGGCACTCAGCGAAGACGTGCAAGGCATCGCCATCTCGAGCTACCAGGGCGGCCACGTCGAATATTTCAAGTACATGATCGACCTGCTGCGCCAGCGCGGCGGCGCCCACATCAAGGTGTTCGGCGGCGGCGGCGGCGTGATCGTCCCGAGCGAGATCGAAGAACTGCACGCCTATGGCGTCACCCGCATCTTCAGCCCGGAAGACGGCCAGCGCATGGGCCTGGTCGGCATGATCCGTTCGATGCTGGAGACCTGCGACGTCGACCTGTCGTCCTATGCGCCCACGACCATCGATGGCCTGCGCGCGGGCGACATCGCCGAGCGCCACCGCCCGCTGGCCCAGCTGATCACCGCGCTGGAAAACGGCAAGCTCGATGATGGCCTGCGCAAGCAGATCGTCGAAGCCGCCGATACCGTCAAGACCCCGGTCCTCGGCATCACCGGCACCGGCGGCGCAGGCAAGTCCTCGCTGACCGATGAACTGATCCGCCGCATTCGCCTCGACCAGGGCGACCGCCTCAACATCGCGGTCATCTCGATCGACCCGTCGCGCCGCAAGTCGGGCGGCGCCCTGCTGGGCGACCGCATCCGCATGAACGCGATCAACCCATGGAACAATCAGGGAGAAATGCGGGCGCGTGTGTTCATGCGCTCGCTCGCCACCCGCGATGCCGGTTCCGAGATCTCGCAGGCCCTGCCCGATGTCATTGCCGCCTGCAAGGTCACCGGCTTCGATCTCGTCATCGTCGAGACCTCGGGCATCGGACAGGGCGATGCGGCCATCGTGCCGCACGTCGACACCTCGATGTACGTGATGACCCCGGAATTCGGCGCCGCCTCGCAGCTCGAGAAGATCGACATGCTCGACTTCGCCGACTTCATCGCGATTAATAAATTCGACCGCAAGGGCGCCCAGGATGCACTGCGCGACGTCGCCAAGCAGTACCAGCGCAACCGCGAGATGTGGAGCCGCCAGCCTGACGAGATGCCGGTGTACGGCACCCAGGCGTCGCGCTTCAACGACGACGGCGTGACGGCCCTGTACCACGGTCTGCTGCCGAAGCTGGCGGAACTGGGGCTTCAGGTCGAGGCAAGCCGCCTGGCTGCGCCTTCGCAAAAATACTCGAGCGGCAAGAACGTGATCGTTCCGCCAGCCCGTGCCCGCTACCTGGCCGAAATCGCCGACACCGTGCGCGGCTACCACCGCAACGTGCGCAAACAGGTGAACCTCGCCCGCGAGCGCCAGCACTTGAGCGAAACCAGGCGCATGCTGGCTGCGGCCAATCGGGAAGCGGTGCTCGATGACCTGATTACCGAGCGCGAGAACGCCATGGAAGGCGGCGCGAAAAAGCTGCTGGCCATGTGGCCGGACATGCAGGCCGCCTACGCGGGAGACGACTATGTCGTGAAAATCCGCGACAAGGAAATCCGTACCCGCCTGGTCTCGAAGACCCTGTCGGGCAACCCGATCCGCAAGGTGGCACTGCCGAAATTCGAAGACCATGGCGAGGTGCTGCGCTTCCTGATGCTGGAAAACGTGCCCGGCTCCTTCCCCTACACGGCCGGCGTGTTCGCCTTCAAGCGCGAAGGCGAAGACCCGACCCGCATGTTCGCGGGCGAAGGCGACGCCTTCCGCACCAACCGCCGTTTCAAGCTGGTGTCGACCGGCATGGACGCCAAGCGCCTGTCGACCGCCTTCGACTCGGTGACCCTGTATGGCGCCGACCCGGCGCTGCGCCCGGACATCTACGGCAAGGTCGGCAACTCGGGCGTCTCGATCGCGACCCTGGACGACATGAAGGTGCTGTACGACGGTTTTGACCTGTGCAGCCCGTCGACTTCGGTGTCGATGACCATCAACGGCCCGGCCCCGACCATCCTGGCGATGTTCATGAACACCGCCATCGACCAGCAGATCGACAAGTTCGTGGCGGACAACGGCCGCCAGCCGACCGACGACGAAGCGGCCAAGATCAAGGACTGGGTCCTGATGAACGTGCGCGGCACCGTGCAGGCCGACATCCTGAAGGAAGACCAGGGCCAGAACACCTGCATCTTCAGCACCGAATTCTCGCTGAAGGTGATGGGCGACATCCAGGAATATTTCGTCCACCACCAGGTGCGCAATTTCTACTCGGTGTCGATCTCGGGCTACCACATCGCCGAAGCCGGCGCGAACCCGATCTCGCAGCTCGCCTTCACGCTGTCGAACGGCTTCACCTTCGTGGAAGCCTACCTGGCGCGCGGCATGCACATCGACGATTTCGCCCCCAACCTGTCCTTCTTCTTCTCGAACGGCATGGACCCGGAATACACGGTGCTGGGCCGCGTGGCGCGCCGCATCTGGGCCGTCGCCATGCGCGACAAGTACGGCGCCAACGAGCGTAGCCAGAAGCTGAAATACCACATCCAGACCTCGGGCCGCTCGCTGCACGCGCAGGAGATCGACTTCAACGACATCCGCACCACGCTGCAGGCGCTGATCGCGATCTACGACAACTGCAACTCGCTGCACACCAACGCCTACGACGAAGCAATCACCACGCCGACCGACGAATCCGTCCGCCGCGCACTGGCCATCCAGCTGATCATCAACCGCGAATGGGGCCTTGCGAAGAACGAGAACCCGAACCAGGGATCGTTCATCATCGACGAACTGACCGACCTGGTCGAAGAGCAGGTGATGCAGGAATTCGAGCGCATCGCCGAGCGTGGCGGTGTGCTGGGCGCGATGGAAACCGGCTACCAGCGCGGCAAGATCCAGGAAGAGTCGATGCTGTACGAGCACCAGAAGCACGACGGCACCCTGCCGATCATCGGCGTGAACACCTTCCGCAATCCGAACGCTCTAGGCGCCCCGGCGACGATCGAGCTGGCGCGGTCGACCGACGACGAAAAGCAATCGCAGCTGACACGCCTGGAAGCATTCCACGCACGCAATGCCTCCGCTGCCCCGGCCGCCCTGGCGGCGCTGCAGCAGGCGGCGATCGACAACGAGAACGTGTTCGCCCGGCTGATGGACGCGGTACGCGTCTGCTCGCTGGGGCAGATCACGACCGCGCTGTTCGAGGTTGGCGGGCAGTACCGCCGCAATATGTAAGCCCTCGGTGAGCTTCTAGCCGAAGGGTGAGCTTCGTTAACCGAAGCTCACCGCATACACCGGCGGCAGCGTGGTGGACAAAGTCCGCCAGCTGTCGCCGCCGTTCTCCGAGATCCACACGCCACCCGACGTCGACCCCATCAACAGGGTACGGCCGTCGCCGCTCACCGCCAGCCCGTGGCGGTAGACCACGTCGTAGCAGTGCTCCTGCGGCAGGCCATGGCGCAGCACCTCGAAGCTCTTGCCGCCGTCGCGGGTGCGCAGCACCGCCAGCGAGGCGCCCACCGGGATGCGGCGCTGGTCCGCCTCCAGTGGCACGAACCAGGCCGTGTCGGCATCAAGCGGATGGACCGCCACCGCAAAGCCGAAGCGCGACACCGGCGCCGTCGTGATCTCCTGCCAGCGCCGGCCGCCATCGAGCGAGCGCCACATGCCGTTGTGGTGCTGGCACCAGAGCACATCGGGCTGCCCTGGGCAGCGCACGATGCGGTGCGGGTCCTGGATTTCCTCGTTCTCGTTCATCTCGGGCGGCATGTAGTCGGCGCGCATGCCGGTCGAACTGACGGTCCAGCTGTCGCCGCCGTCCTCACTGCGCCAAGCGCCGCCGCAGGACACGCCCACGAGCACCTGATTGGCATCACGCGGATCGGTGCTGATGCTGTGAATGCCCGGCACGTCGTAGCCGCCGCCGAACCAGTTGGCGCGCTGCGGCACGTCCCACAGCGAGCGCACCAGTTGCCACGAGTCGCCGTGGTCGCGCGAGACGAACAGGCCGCCGGGCAGCGTGCCCGCCCACAGCAGGCCGGGCTGGCTGGCATGGCCCGCCTCCAGCGCCCAGATCATGCGGTTGTTCCAGTCGACCTTGTCCTCGCTCTCTTCCGGCTTGGGTGGGTAGCTCGGCGCCGGCAGTTCGGTCCAGGTTTCGACCCCAGGACGGCGGCGGTGCAGCTTGACTCCGAAGTGGCCCAGGTTCAGGGCCGCATACAGGGTGCCGTCGCGCGTATCAGGCAGTGCCATCGACACCGGCTCGCCAAGGAAATGGACCGGGCCGAAGTCCCAGCGGCCGTTTTCCTTGCGCAGTTCGAATAGGCCCTTGCGGGTCGACAGGTATGCACGCTCGTTCATGCTTCAGCCTCCGGAAAGTGCCTGCAGCACGTAGACCTGGCTGCCAGGCTGCAACGGGTCGTCCAGGCGCACCGTGTCGCGGCAGCGCCGGCCGTCGATAAAGATCGTCACGTTGGCGCGCAGCCGGCCCTGGTCGTCGAGCACGTAGCCGCGCAGCAGCGGATTGATGGCGAAGGCGTCGTCCAGCCCGGCACGCAGCACGCCCGCGGTGGTGTCGACTTGCGGCACGCTGGTGAAGCGCGACAATTGCTGGGTAAAGAACAGCCGGGCCATCGTCCACGCTCATCATTTCTACTGTGAAATGGCATTCTATGCCGGCATGGCCGGGGCCGCTACTAGCAATTCCGTGGTTCTGACGCCCGCCGCTGGCCTAGAATGGACTCCAGACGACCCTGGGAGTTCACATGCCTATCCAGCCCGACCAGCTTGCCGCCCTGATGGCGGAAGTCGAACAGGAAGATCCGATCGATTTTGCCGACCTTCCATTTCCCGAAGATGAACTGCGTGCGCTGGTGGCGACCCATCTGTGTGAAATGGCTGCGGCGATGGAGAACTTCAGTACCGAAGACCGGCTGATGACCTTGCTGGCTGTTTCGGCGAAACTGGTCCTTGAAAACTTGGTATTGCATGTCCAGTTGCTGCGCCGTCTGGGCACGCCGGTCAGCGACGATGTCGCCAGCCTTCTGGGCAGGCTGCGCGGGAAGGACTGACAGCTAACGCTTGAAGGTAAAGCGCAGGTTGCGCCGCATGCCCGCAGGCTGGACCTCGACTACGGTCGCCACGCTCTGCCATCCCGCACGCGTAAAGGCACGGATCGATGGCGTGTTCGAGTGCCAGATGCGGGCGTAGTTGCGGTCGAAGCCATGGGCCGCCATCGCCCTGCACGACTCGGCGATCAGCGTCGTGGCCACCTCGCGCCCGCGCATCTCCGGCAATGTCATGATGTGGACCAGTTTCGCCTGACCGGCTTGCAGTGGCCAGAAATTGCGTTCCAGGTAGCGGGTGCCGTGCCAGTAGAAGCATAGCCCCACGATGCGCGCGCCGTCGAAGCAGGCAAAGGCATTCGATCCCGCGCCCAGGTAGCCGGACTGCTCGGCAATTTCCGCGTCGCCGCTCGCGGCCAGGTCGGCCGGGCCAACCTCGCGCACCATCAGTGTCGCACTCCTGGCCGTGCGAGGCGCCACCGGCGCCGTGGTGGCGCAGGTGTAGATGCGGTAGAGCGAATAATCGCGGAACACTAGGCGCAGCAGCGCTTTCGCGAACTGCTTCACGTCAAGCTCCCGGCCGCAACTGGGCAAAGCGCAACACGCGCTTCAGGCGGGCCTTGAGCCCGTAGCGGGTCAACACATTGCCAATCCATGCCGACAGCCGGTCCATCGCGGCGTGCGCGTGCAGGATCGCGCCATTGCGCAGGCCGCGCCGGACGAAGTACACATTGGCGCAATGCCGCTGATGCGTGGAAAACAGGCGTTTGTGATCGGACGCTCCCTCGGTGAAATCGAAGTAGCGGAACTTACCCTCCGAAAATAGCTGTTCGACCGCCAGCCACTGCAGCACCATGCCGACCGACTTGTCCATGTAGTCCGGATCGTACCCGACATAAGAGTAGCTGAGCACGCCGTCGGTGACCGGGCAATACAGATACGAAACCGGCCGCTCGCCGTCAAACAGGATGTAGGCCCGCACGCGGTCTTCGCCGGCCCATTGTTCGGCCTCGGCGAAAAACTCCGGCGAGTCGGGCAGGCCGGAATCGAGCAAGCGTTCCTGGTAGGTCCGCTTCGACACTTGGCGCGCCAGCCGGAAGTACTCGCGCATGTCGACTGAATCCTTGTACATCCGCCACTGCAAGGTGCCGCCGCAATGATCGGTGAATTTCTTGATCTTGCGGTTGATGGTCGAGCGGGTTTTGGACGAGAACTTTTTCTGGTAGGCGTCGAAGGTCTGGCCAAGGTCGATGTGGCAATGCTGATACTGGCGTGGCACGTAGCGGAAATAGCCATCGACGCGCGCGAGTACCGGCAAAGCCCCCTCGACCGGCATGCCGCGGATAACGAAGCCCTGGCTGCCGCTGGCAAGCGGCTGTTCGGGGACGCGCGGCGACGCGACTGCGGCGGTATTGTCCGCCAGCTCGTCGTTGCGCATCTGCAGGGTGATCCCGATGCTGAACAGCGTCAGGTCGCTCAGCTGGAATGTAAAGGGGACGCGCTTGCACTGCCACTGACTCAAAGGAACCTCCGGACTACCTGTTCGGCAACACGATGGCCGGTGCGCCACATTGGCGACACCAGCAACGGCGGTTGGGCCACCGCCGCGGGCGGCGCCAGACCCGCAAAGCCGCACGTGCGGAACGAATCGCGATGCTTGTCGAGGAAAGCACAGAGTTTCTGGAAACGCTTGACGACGATCGCGTCGCGCCGGGTGCGCTGGTCGTTCAACAATTCAACACTGTGCGACAGGATGACAAAGGTCGAGCGCCCCTTTTCCAGCGCCTGCCACAGCAAGCTTTCCATTTCGCCGGACGAGCATGCGGTCAGCTGGGCATGGCGCTGTTTGCCCGTGCCCTCGTGGTACACGGTCATGGGGTATTCCCACACGCCGGCGCACTCGAAAGGCTCAGTGGCAACCTGGCCGGGCAACACCCCACTGTCGGGTCCGAACATGGTGGCGTTATAGCTGCTGTCAAACGCGATGCCGTTGGCCGCCAGCGCATCCATGGTGTCGCGATTGAAGCCGAAGCTGCCCGCGCGGAAGGCATTGGGCCGCGGGCCGCCAGTCGCGGCGATCATGTCGACACCTGCTTTGATGAGCGTGGTCTGCTCGTCCAGCGCAAACTCGCGCAGGTGCTGCCGCTTGCGCTGTAGGCCTGGCAGCAAGGACGTGCGCGCCTCATCGACCCACTCGGTGTGCAGGTGCAATTGAACTTCATGTCCCGCGTCACGCACCATGCCGGTGATATCGGCCAGCGCTTGCTGGCCAAAACGGGTCGCGAACAGCGGTTCGACAAAGAACACGCCCGGGAGTCCATGATCGCGCAGCAAGGCAAGCTGGTAGGGCAGGCCATACGCGCCCTCAGGGGTGTTTCCCACGATGTAGCGCTGGTAGGCCAATGAAAATTTCTCGTCAATGTCTTGCCAGCCGTCGCACCAGAGCTCCACATCAACCGTGAAAAAAACGTTCAGCATCCGGACACGGCTCGCCTGACCAGGTCGGTGTCATCGAAAGCCCCGAATGCAAAATGTCGTTGGGAAAGATTTTTCATTGGCCAATATTACTAGACAAAATGTTCACGAACAAGCCGAATTCAGTAGCGGCTGTGGGCAACGCGCCACGCTCCCGCGCACGATTGAGCCAAAAAAATAATTCAAACGTGGAGATTAATAATATAACAACCCTGTTACATCGCGCATGTGGCTGAGCCCGCCTCACCACCGCTAATTCATTGCAACACGTACTGTGTTGTACCGCGCATACGACACGCTTGTTTAACAGAGTCAACAGTATTTGTTAAGGCAGATAGTATAGTGTTGCTGAGATAAAAATATTATTTCTCTTGGTGCAGAAATTCACGGTTTGGTGTTTGAACGCCAATGCTTGTGGTAAAGTTGTAATTTCATTATTGTCAAAATTTTATCTTGTAACGGAAACAATTATACAAGCTGATGACGTCATCGCAGTCGTTGGACTGGACTACGTGGGTCTGCCTTTGGCAGTTGAGTTGTGGCAAGAAAAGCTCCACTATCGGCTTCGACCTGTCCGAATCCAAGATCGAGAGCTATCGCAAGCATATCGACCCGACTGGCGAACTGGATACAGAGCACCTGAAGGTTGCCCGCCACCTGACGGTCAGCACCGATCCGTCGGTGCTGAAAACGCGACCTACATCGTCGTGGCCGTGCCGACCCCGGTCGACATCGCCCATAACCCGGACTTCACGCCGCTCGCCGGCGCCAGCAAGACCGTCGGCCAGAACATGGGAAGGGCGCGATCGTCATCTTCGAGTCCACCGTGTATCCAGGCGCCACCGAAGAAGTCTGTATTCCTATCCTGGAGAGCATTCCGGCCTGAAATGGAAGGTCGACTTCCACGTCGGCTTCTTGCCCGAACGGATCAACCCGGGCCACGAGGAACACACCCTGACGACGATTTTGGAATTGGTCTCTGGCGCCGACGCCGAGACCCTCGACAAGATCGCCAAGCTGTATGAGTCGGTGATCACCGCCGGCGTCTACCGCGCTTCGAGCATCAAGGTCGCCGAAGCGGCCAAGGTCATCGAAAACACCCAGTGCGACCTGAACATTGCGCTGATGAACGAACTGGCAATCATCTTCGAAAAGATCGGCATCGACACGCTGGAAGTCCTGAAGGCGGCCGGCACCAAGTGGAGCTTCCTGCCGTTCCGCCCTGGCCTGGCGGGCGACCACTGCATCGGCGTCGATCCTTACTACCTGACGCACAAGGCCGAAATGGTCGGCTACCACCCGCAGGTGATCCTGGTCGGTCGCCGCATCAACGACGACGAGTACGACGAGGAGCCCGAGAAGTACAATGATGTGGCGCTGCCGGACTGGCTGCGCGCTTTCCCGCGCGTCTGGCTGGTGGTGCCCTTGATCTTGCAGGGCAAGCTGTTCGGCTTCGTCGTGCTGCAGCAACCGCGCGGCAAGATCAAGCTGAATTGGGAAGTAATCGACCTGCTCAAAATCGCCGGCAGCCAGGCAGCCAGCTATTTGGCCCAACAGGATGGGGCGAATGCCCTGATGGTGGCGCGCCAGTTCGAGTCGTTCAACCGGATGTCGACCTTCGTGGTGCACGATTTGAAGAACCTGGTGTTGCAACTGTCGCTGCTGACGTCGAATGCGGAAAAAGCATAAGGACAATCCGGAGTTCCAGCGCGACATGCTCGAGACGCTCGACTTCTCGGTGCAGAAAATGCGCCTGCTGCTGCAGCGCCTCAGCCGCAGCGCGGCGCCGGAGCACCCGTCGCCGCTGCACCTCGACCAGGTGCTGCGCCAGGCAGTCGCCGGCAAGGCGGCGTTCGAACCGCGTCCACAGATCGACATCAAGGATGCCGGGCTGAAGGTAGTGGCCGACCGCGAATGCCTCGAGCGCGTGATCGGGCACCTGGTCCAGAACGCGCTCGAAGCGACGGCCCGCGACGGCTTTGTTGCGATCAAGGTCAACCGGGTCGGCGACGCCGCTCAGGTCCTGATCAGCGACAGCGGCTCGGGCATGAGCGCAGAATTCATCCGCGACCGGCTGTTCCAGCCGTTCGAGTCGACCAAGTCGGCAGGCATGGGCATCGGGGTGTTCGAAAGCCGCGAATATATTTCCGAACTGGGCGGCAAGCTTGACGTCACGAGCAGCCGGCCGGGCGGAACCACTTTCACGATATTGTTGCCGCTATACCGCGTCGAAGCGGCCAGCATCGATATCGCCGCGTAGTGCAAGAGGATTGTTGTGACCCAAACCAAGCAGAAACTATTGATTATCGAAGACGACCCGGGCCTGCAAATGCAACTGCGCTGGAGCTTCGATTCGTATGACGTGATCGTCGCCGGCGACCGCGAGAGCGCACTGGCGCAGATCCGCTGCCACGAACCGCCGGTGGTGACGATGGACCTCGGCCTGCCGCCCGACCCGGACGGCGCCACCGAAGGGCTGGCCACACTGCAGCAGATCCTGGCGCTGGCGCCGGACACCCGCGTCATCGTCCTGACCGGCAGCCAGGACCGGGTCAACGCGGTCAAGGCGATCGCCATGGGCGCCTACGATTTCCAGCAGAAGCCGTGCGATCCCGAAACGCTCGGCATGGTGCTGCAACGGGCCGCGCGCAGCCAACCGCTTCATGGCGATCAACTGCGCGGCAATTCCGGGAAACCTGCTCGAGAGCGAGCTGTTCGGCTATGAAAAAGGCGCCTTCACCGGCGCCGCCAAGCAGACCAAGGGCAGGTCGAACTGGCCCACAAAGGCACTTTCTTCCTCGACGAGGTCGGCGACTTGCCGATGTCGCTGCAGGCCAAGCTGCTGCGCTTCCTGCAGGAGCGCGTGATCGAGCGGGTCGGCGGCCATGAGGAAATCCCGGTCGACGTGCGTATCGTCTGCGCGACCCACCAGAACCTCAAGCAGCTGACAACGACCGGACGCTTCCGCGAGGACTTGTATTACCGCCTGTCCGAGATCGTGGTGACCATCCCGCCGCTGCGTGCGCGCACCGGCGACGCGGCCCTGCTGGCCCACCACTTCAAGAACAAATTCAGCGCCGCCGAATCGCGCGGCAAGGTGCACTTCAGCCCCGACGCGCTGGCGGTGATTGAGGCCCATCCGTGGCCGGGCAACGTGAGGGAAAATGGAAAACTGCATCAAGCGCGCGATCATCATGGCCGACGGTCCCCAGATCACCGTCGAGGATCTCGAACTGGGCGATACCGACCAGGTCGAGCAGCCGATCAACCTGCGCTAGGTGCGCGAGGAAGCGGAATATGGGGCCTTGCTCAAGGCCCTGGCCCGCTCGGACGGCAACATCCTGCGAGCCGCCGAAATGCTCGGCGTCAGCCGTCCCACCTTGTACGACCTGACGGCCCGCCATTCGCTCAATCCAGTGGAGAGCTAAGCGATAGGGCTTGGCGTCGGGCGATTGTCGGTGTTCTTTACAGGACAGTCACTGCGAGCCGCAGTGACGACCGCCGCGCGTGAGTGCGCGCCCGTAAAGCTGAGCAGCGAACAGCGTTGGCCCATTTCTTGCATCGCTCTTCAAGTCGTCTAAATCACACTAAAAGGAGAAGAAAAATGCTAAAGCATGTCTTGGTTGCAATCCTGGCAGTCGCAATCAGCACGGGGGCGAGCGCTGGCACCATCATTACGGCCACCAGTGCGGTTGTCAACGCTGGCGGGCCGGGCATCACGCCGATCGAGAACAGCTTTAACCAATCGGGGCTACTGACCCCATACATTCCCGGGGTGACCGATTTCGCCACCTACATCGCGTCCGATCCCCAGCACTCACCTGAATTCACCGGAGAATGGATCAGCGAGACCGGTTTCTCGTCGGCCGTCGTGACCTATGACCTCGGTGCAGCGTTCACCATCCAGGCCTTGGCCTTGTGGAACGAGGACGACTCGGGCATCGGCCAGCTGGATTTGTTCGGTTCGCTCAACGGCACGGATTTCACCTTGATCGCGGCCGGACTGCTGCCTACCAACAATCCGTTGAACGAGACGTATGGTCCCGACGTCTTCAGCTTCGGTCCGACCAGCTTGAGGTATATCCGCTTCGAAATGTCGAGCTGTCCGCAGCCCGACGGGGAAGATTTTGTCGAATGCGCGATCGGCGAAGTGGCGTTCGATCGCGTGGGCAACGGCAATGGCGACCCGGACGGCGAGGTGCCAGAACCCGGCTCCGTGGCCCTGCTGGGCCTGGGCGCGGCCGGATTGATATTTATCCGGCGCAGCAAATTGCGGCGCTGAGCCGTGTCGGAACGGGCGCTTATTCGGCGCCCTGCGTCCACTGGCCGACCGCCGCCAGTTTGTTCTTCAAGCCCGGCAGCGGGAAGCCCAGGTCGTAGGCCAGTTTGGCGTGGCGGCGCGCGTTGGCGTAGTCCTTTTTCTTGAAATAGGCCAATCCGGTGTTGTAACTGATCGTCGGGTCGGCCGGCATCATCTCGCTTGCGGTCTTGAACATGTTCAGGGCCTCATCGGTACGCCCCAGCGCAAACAGGTAGTTGCCGTAGACTGCCTTTACGATCGCGTCGTCCGGAGCAAACCGAATCGCACGGTCAAAGTAGCATTCCACCGGATATTTTGCCGTCTTCAGATGCAAACTCTTGTCGCGCAGGCCGACCTTGGCCAACGTCGCGAGCGCGCGGGCATGGTTGGGAAATGCATGCAGCGTGTAATCAAGGTCGCCGCCAATCTCAGTGGTTTTCCCTCTTAAGCCCGCTTCCACCTCCGGGGTAAAGTGTGCGTTCTCCACCAGCATCAGTCTGGCGTTGCTCTCAGTGCGGTAATCGTAAGGACCATAGTGGGTCGTCAGATCGCCGCAATACTGGATGCGTTTTTGCGCGTAGGCGGCGCCGGACAGCAGCAATAGCGCAGCGGCCAGCGGGTAGACAATCTTTTTCATCATAACTCCCTTTGTCGAGCAGACATGCCGTCCATGTTTACCACGATACCACCCATTCGGCGGTCCACCGGCCGACCTGGTCTTTCCAGGTACGGCGTGAAAACGTGTGATCCGCGTCCGCCAATCTCAGCTGCTGCACGCTCGGCGAACCGACCAGCTTGCGCCAGCGCGGCGTTCCCTGGGCCAGGCCGAGGAATTCCTGCGCCGTCAGGTCGGGCTCGCTGAAGATCATCAGCACCTTTCCCTTGAATGCGGACAGTCCAGCATACATGCGTTCGGGCAGTGGCAGCGCTGCTGGCTTGCCCGCCGGCTCGCCTTGCGCGGCCTGGCTGGGCGCTTGCGGCACGCCAGCGCCGCGCGCGGAACGCAGGATCCGGCCAAGCGACGCGAACGCCGCCCGGTAGTTGAACTGCCCGCCCGCAATCTTCTTCCACAGCGCCGGATCGAGCAGGCGCGCGCGGTAATAGTGCTTGAGCGTGGCCTTGGCCAGCCCGTCCGCGGTGCGTGCCCACGGATTGAGCAGCACCAGCCCGGTCACGCGCGCATCGAGCGACGCGTAGAACATGGCCGCTGAGGCGCCGTCGCACAGGCCCCAGATCACCACCTCACGCAGGTCCGGCACCGCCTGGCAAAACGCATCGATGGCGGCGCGCAGGTCCTCGTCGACCGCTTCAAAATTGCGCGCCTCGCCTTCGCTATCGCCCATGCCGCGGTAATCAAAGCGCATCGCGGCAGTGCCGTCGGTCGCCAGCATGCGCGCCAGCTCAGTGAACTGGCGATGGCTGCCGACGCGGTATTGTGGTCCGCCGACCACCACCAGTACGCCGCGCGGGCGCGGCCGTTCTGGCACACTCAGGATGCCGAACAGGCCGTCTCCCCCGCAACTGAAACTAAGCGCTTTTTCTTGGTAATTCATCGGTTCGTATCCAGTTGAGGGCGGACGTGGCGGCCACCAGCGCTGCCGCCTCGTCGATTTCCTGGCTGCTCCAGAACGGCGCGCACGCCACCTGGTGCACCTGCACGTCGGTACCGGCCGCGCGCCAGGCCGCGACCTGGCGCGCGACCGCCGGCGTCAACGGCCGCTCGCTTGAGACGGCGCAGTCGAACCAGTCGACCGGGCAGGACGGCGCCGCGAGACGCGCCATGTCGGCACCGTCGATGCCGGCGCCCAGTTCCGGCGCCAGCTCGTAGCCGGCCACTTCCATCATTTCGCCGCCAAGCAAGGCTTCGCGCAGCGCGCCATTGGCACGCCCGGCGCTGCCTTCGATCATCGTCCTCGCGCTCAGCAGGCGCAGGAACTGGGTCAGGTACTGGCTGCCGCTCTGGACCGGCTGCCACAGGACCATGCGCGCGACCGGATGGCTGGCCGTTTGCGCGTAGTCGAGCGCCAGAAGCGCGCCCAGGCGCAAGCCCCACAGGGTAACCGGCTGGCCGGTACGCTGTGCCAACCACGCGCAGGCGATGTCCAGGTCGGCCTTCCACAGCGCCCAGCGGGCGTCGCGGAAGTCGCCGCTGCTGTCGCCGCAGCCATGCAGGTCGACCTGCAGCACGGCGAAGCCGGCGTCGGCCAGCGCGCGCGCCTGCAGCGCCGCCGCGCGGCGCGACTTGTTCATTTCTTCGCCGAACGGGTGGACATACAGGATGGCGCCGCGGCAGCGCTCCCATGCCGCCGGATGGAACAGGCTAAAGCGCTGTCCCGGCGCGGCCGGCAGAAAGTGGGGCTGGGCACGCAGGTGCGCGGGACGCATGATCAGGCCAGTTTTTGCTCGACGAACGCGTTCAGGCTACCGAGGGTCTCGAATGTGGATGCGCTAATCTCGTCGTCATCAATGCTGAAGCCGAAATGCTCTTCGAGCGCGGCCAGCAGATTGACCACGGCCATGGAGTCCAGCTCAGGAATGCTGCCGAGCAGGGCGGACTCGGCCGTCAGGTGCTGGGCGGATTCTCCCAGGCTGAGCACGTCGATCAAGATAGTCTTAACGTCGTTCAAATACATAGCGATTGCACATTTCGAAAGATAATAAAGTGACATGGTAGCATGTCGTCCGGCTACACCGGACCGCACACGCTAAGCTGTGTCGCCGTCGCGACGCGCGTTCTGGATCATACGCAGCAGGAATGCCATTGGGTGGCGGTCCCATGGCGTAAAGCGTGGTAACTGGAACGTATCGCTGGCCAGGCGGGCACTGCCCCATGAGGTGGAAACGGCGGCCTCGAATCCGATTTCGCGCGCCATTGCCGCATGCTCGGCCAAGTAGTCCTGGCCCGGCTTACCGTTCGGATAGGCGAACAGCCGCACTGGCGCCCCGATGATCGCTTCCAGTGCATGTTTGCCGTCGGCCATTTCACGTCTGGCGCCGACCGCATCCATACGCGCAAGGATCGGATGGTTGACGGTATGCCCGCCGATTTCCATGCCGGCCGCGCGCAGGCCGCGCACCTGCTCCGAGCGCATCATCAGGTTCTCCGGCAGGGGCGCCAACACATGCTCGCCAATGGCGGCGACGGCATCGAGCCGTTCGTCCAGCGGCAGGTATTTCAGGCTGCCCAGCAGCGCGCCAATCGCCGCCTGGCGGTCGGCCAGGGTATGAAGGGCGAAGCGCCCATGGCCCAGCGTACTGAGGTTGAACTCGGCAGGCGCAGCCCGCACCAGCTCGATGACGGTATCGTTCCACATCCGGCCGCCATCGAGAAAGCCGGTAGCGACAAAAAAGGTCGCCGACATGCCGTGCTTTTGCAGGATGGGCAGCGCCACTTCGGCATTGTCGGCATAGCCGTCGTCGAAGGTGATGCAAGCCGCGCGGGGCGGCAACCTGCCCTCGCGCATGGCGCGTACGCCCTCGCCCAGCGAAATCACGTTGAAGCAGTGGCCGAGCAAGGCAAGCAGCGCATCGAAGCGGCGCGCGTCGACCTCGTAAGGCATGAGGGGATCGGGCTCGGCCAGCACGCGGTGGAAGATCAGAATCGACAGGCGGTTGGCGCCGTTGCCGACAAAACCCATGCGCGCAAGCGCACCATAGCCCAGCGAGGCAAACCCGGCGCCGGGCGCCCCGCCCTGCCCGTGGGCGGCGCGAATAATATTATGCGACATGCGAACTCCTTGTTATGCGACATGCGAACTCCTTGCGCGGCTCGCGGCCCCAACGGGTACGGTGTGCTGGCCGGCGCGCGCACCCCGCTCAGCCGGGGCCGGGCTGTTCTCCAGGGCCTTGCTGGCCAATGCTTTTTCGACCAGCACCGCGGTCGATACCACAATCGCGATCAGGTAATACGGTACATCGTAATACAGCAGGCTGAGGAAGGCGCCTCCGACGGCGAAGCCGACCATGCTGACCTGGATCATGCGCGCCAGGTTGGCCGCCCACTTGAGCTCGTCCATACCCTTGGTGGCCTTCAGGATCCAGGCGGCCTTGCGCCAGGTCAGCACCGCCAGCAGCAGGTACAGGCCGAGTCCGACGAAGCCATGCTCGCCAAGCGCTTGGAAATAAATACTGTGGGCGGCGTGCACGTCTTCCGGCACGGGCGCGTAAAGTGCAAACACGGTGCGGTCATAAATTTCGAAACCGCCGCCGAAGAAGCGGTCGCAGGCCAGGTTATACGCCATCTCCCACGCATTCAGGCGCCCCATCGCCGAGGCATCCTGCTCGTAGGTCTGGATGGTGTCCATCCGCGAGAACCATTGTTCTGGCATGAACAGAAATGCCACCGGTATCAGCATCGCTAGAACGGTACCGGTAAGCATCTTTCTGGGGCTCTTCAGCCAAAGGAAAAACACCATGGCGGCGATGCCGACCAGCGCGCCGCGCGAGTACGAGCCAAGGGCGGCGAAGGCACACAGTATAATCGCGGCGGCCATGCCCCAGCGGACGAAGCTTTTTTCAGCGCTAAGGAACAGGTAGTACATGATCGGAATGATGGTGATGAAGGCCAGGGCCACTTCGTTGTTGCCCTCAATATAGCTGCCCGGCGGACCCCAAACGATGTCATTGCCGCCACTGGTGAGCGTAAACAGCCCCCCTTTTGTGCCGAAGTAGCCCAGTGACAACACCAATGCCCACACCAGCCAGTTAATATGTTCCTTGGTCTTAATGAGCATCATGGTCACGGCAGTCATCAGCAGGATCTTGCTGACTTTTTCCAGCATGACGAGCGACGGTTCCGGCCATATCGCAAACAGGGTCGTGATGCCCATCCACGCCATGAATGCCCCGAGCGTCCAGACAATCGGGGTGGAAGGCAGTTTTTTCGGGTCTCGGGTGATGAGAAGCGCCAACAGCGTCGTGCCGGCGATAATCGCGGCAAACGGGAAATCGTAGGCGAAACCCCAGCCGAGACGGTGCGGGTTCATGACGCTGACCCACACCCACATAAGGACGCCGATGTACGGGCGCTTCAGGATAAAAGGAAGCGAGCTGAAAACGATCAGCGTGATGATGATGTCGCGCATGGAGATCCTGAAGGACGCAGTGGTACTGGACTGCAAATTGCATTGTGTACTGAAGGGAATTCGATTAGCAACACGTATTTGCCTATTGTAATGCCCAAGTGTTAAGATTCGATAGTGAAATTTACAAGAATGCAAGGTGTCGATACGTTAATTTGACACAAATTAATCGCTGCGTTCGCGCGTGTGCTGGGACCTTCTGGCACAGCTTGACACGGCATCACATGGCAGAAATTAATGAGCGAATTGATACAGGACTTTATCTTTGAGTCGGCGCGCCGCAGCCCGACAGCCGAAGCGCTTGTCTATGGTACAAGCCGTCTCGATTACGCCAGGCTCGCGGACATGGTGCTGCAGGTGGCCGGCGCCCTTGGCGAACTCGGCCTGGCACGCGGTGAACGGCTGGCGGTCTACCTGGAAAAGAACGTCGAAAACGTCGCCGCCATGTTCGGCGCGGCGACCGCTGGCGGCGTGTTTGTCCCGGTCAACCCCCTGCTCAAACCCGAACAGGTCAGCTATATCCTGGTCGACTGCAACGTCCGCGTCCTGGTCACCTCGGGCGACCGCCTGCGCCAGCTCGGCCCGGCGCTGGCCGCCTGCCCGGACCTGCACACGGTGATTGTGACAGGAAACAACGCGGCATTGCCTGACCTTGGCCGCCTGCGCGTGATCGGCTGGGAGGCGGCGATGCAAGCCGGCGCCGGCGATACCGCCGCGGCCCAGTGCTGCATCGACGCCGACATGGCCGCGATCTTGTATACATCAGGCAGCACCGGCAAGCCAAAAGGCGTTGTGTTGTCTCACCGTAACATGGTCGCCGGCGCGATCAGCGTCTCGACCTACCTTGAAAACACCCCGGCCGACCGCCTGCTGGCGGTGCTCCCGCTGAGCTTCGACTACGGCCTGAGCCAGCTGACGACCGCGTTCCGCGTGGGCGCGACCGCGGTCCTGATCAACCACCTGCTGGCGCGCGACATCCTCAACGCCGTGGTGGCCGAACGCATCACCGGCCTGGCCGCGGTGCCGCCGCTGTGGATCCAGGTCGCCGGCCTGCCGTGGCCGGCCGACTGCACCTTGCGCTACCTGACCAATTCCGGCGGCGCCATGCAGCGCCCCACCCTGGACGCGCTGCGCCGCGCGCTGCCGAACGCCAAACCGTTCCTGATGTACGGCCTGACCGAGGCGTTCCGCTCGACCTACCTGCCGCCGTCCGAGCTGGAGCGCCGTCCTGATTCGATGGGCAAGGCGATCCCGAATGCCGAAGTGATGGTGCTGCGCCCGGACGGCAGCGAATGCGAACCGGGCGAACCGGGCGAGCTGGTCCACCGCGGCGCGCTGGTCTCGCTGGGCTACTGGAATGACGCCGCCAAGACCGCCGAGCGCTTCAAGCCGCACGTGTCGGTCCACCGCGGCCTGATGCTGACTGAAATGGCGGTCTGGTCGGGCGACACCGTGCGCAAGGATGAGGAAGGCTTCCTGTACTTCATCAGCCGCAACGACGAGATGATCAAGACCTCGGGCTACCGGGTCAGCCCGTCCGAGGTCGAAGAAGTCATCTACGCCCGCGACGGCGTGGCCGAAGCGGCCGCGATCGGCCTGAAACACCCGACGCTGGGCCAGGCCATCGTGGTCGTCGCCTGCGCCGCCGAGGGGTCGGCGCTGGATGCGGCCGGCCTGATGGCCGCCTGCAAACCGCACCTGCCAGCCTATATGCTGCCCGCAAAAATCATCATCTCCGAGGCCAGCTTGCCGCGCAATCCGAACGGCAAGATCGACCGCAAGCTGCTCAGCACGCAGATGGAAAACCTGTTCATGGAGTCAGAATGAGCGCACCGCGCCCGAAACACGCAGCCCTTGAGCAGTTCGAGGTCATCGACGATTGCCTGCAGGTCGGCGGCATGCCGCTGACCCGGCTGGCCGAACGGGTCGGGCGCACGCCCTTCTACGCCTACGACCGCAGCAAATTGAGCGAGCGCGTGGCGCTGCTGCGCCAGCACCTGCCGGAAGAAATCCACCTGCATTACGCGATGAAGGCGAACCCGATGCCGGCGGTGGTGCAGCACATGGCCACCCTGGTCGATGGCATCGACATCGCCTCCGGCGGCGAACAGCGCGTCGCGCTGGACACCCCGATGGACCCGGCCCTGATCAGCTTTGCCGGCCCCGGCAAGAGCGACAGCGACCTGAGCTGCGCGATCGCGGCCGGCGTGGTGCTCAACATGGAATCG
Organism: Telluria sp. PB2R4; assembly: GCF_059685695.1. Lineage (NCBI taxonomy): Bacteria > Pseudomonadati > Pseudomonadota > Betaproteobacteria > Burkholderiales > Oxalobacteraceae > Telluria > Telluria sp. PB2R4. Next base: position 361,905 of record NZ_JCASIC010000003.1, read on the forward strand.
GAAGGCGAAATGGAGCGCATCGCCGTGGCTGCCATGCGCCTCGGCATCCGTCCGAAAGTGGCGATTCGCGTCAACCCCGACTTCGAGCTGAAATCGTCCGGCATGAAGATGGGCGGTGGTCCCAAGCAGTTTGGCGTCGACGCCGAGCGCGTGCCCGAGATGCTGGCGCGCGCGGCCGCGCTCGACCTGGACTTCCGCGGCTTCCACATCTACAGCGGCTCGCAGAACCTGAAGGCCGAATCGATCCAGGAAGCGCATGAAAAAACCTTTGCGCTGGCGATCCGCCTGGCGCAGCACTGGGACGGTCCGCTCCACCAGCTCAATATCGGCGGCGGTTTCGGCATTCCCTACTTCCCTGGCGAAGGCAGGCTCGACCTGGAAGCGGTCGGCGCCAACCTGAAACGCATCCTGCCGGGCGTGCGCGAGCACCTGCCCGATACCGAAATCCACCTCGAACTGGGACGCTACCTGGTGGCCGAAGCAGGCGTCTACGTCAGCCGCGTCATCGAACGCAAGGTCTCGCGCGGCCAGGTCTTTGTCGTGACCGACGGCGGCCTGCACCACCACCTGGCGGCCTCGGGCAATTTCGGCCAGGTGATCCGCAAGAATTACCCGGTGGCGATCGGCAACCGCGTCCATGGCGGCGAGCGCGAAACGGCCTCCGTGGTGGGCCCGCTGTGCACGCCGCTCGACCTGCTGGCCGACCAGATGGAACTGGCCAAAGCCGAACCGGGCGACCTGGTGGTGGTATTCCAGTCCGGCGCCTACGGCCTGACGGCCAGCCCGCTGGCGTTCCTGAGCCACCCGGCGCCGGTCGAAGTCGTCGTCTGAACACATATAGCAAATACGCGAGGAAAGTCATGACTGAATTGACAGGGTTGCCGCAGTGAGCGGCTTGTGCGGCTGGATCGGCAATGGGACCAGCGCCGCGGATAACCGCGCGCTGATCGAAAGAATGGCGGCGCCGCTGACGGCGTTCGACGCCAGCCCGCTGCAGACGGTGCAGGGCGTGCACGCCGCCGCCGCGGTGGCGGCGCTGGACGACAGCGCCGCGCTGTACCAGAACGACGGCCTGATGGTCGCGCTGTGGGGCCAGGCTACGCTGGCGCAGGACCAGGCGCCCGGCGCCGGCCGTGCCGCAGCGCTGGCCAACGCCTGGCGGCGCGACCCGGATGCGGTGTGCGCCATGCTGAGCGGCGCGTACTCACTGTGCATCCTGGATGAAGCCAAAGGCGAGGCGCTGCTGGCAATCGACCGCATGGGCACCCAGCCGATGATTTACCAGCATGCCGCCGGCGCGCTGGTGTTCGGCTCCTCGTCGGATGCGCTGGTGCGCCATCCGCTGACCCCTGGCGTAATCGACCCGCAGGGCCTGTACAACTATGTCTTCTCGCACATGGTACCCGCCCCAGGCACGGTGTACCGCGGCCAGCAGCGCCTGCTGCCGGGCGAATACCTGCGCTTCCGCAACGGCGCGGTCGACAAGCGCGCCTACTGGCGCATGGCGTTCGACGAACAGCCGGGACGCGACGAGACCGCGCTCAAGGCCCAGTTCCGCGACGTGCTGCGCTCCAGCGTGCGTGAGGCGGCGGGCGACCAGAAGGTCGGCGCCTTCCTCAGCGGCGGCACCGACAGTTCGACCATCGCCGGTATCCTGACCGAAGTGGGCGGCAAGCCGGCCGATACCTATTCGATCGGCTTCGAGGCCGAAGGCTACGACGAGATGTCGTATGCGCGCCTGGCATCGCGCCATTTCGGCACCAGCCACCACGAATACTATGTGACCCCGGACGACGTCGTCGACGCGATCCCGCGCATTGCCGCGGTGTTCGACCAGCCCTTCGGCAACGCCTCGGCGGTACCGGCGTTCTACTGCGCGAAGATGGCGAAACATGATGGCGTCACGCGCATGCTGGGCGGCGACGGCGGCGACGAACTGTTCGGCGGCAACGAGCGCTATTCCAAGCAGCACGTCTTCGCGCGCTACGAGCAGGTGCCGGGCCTGCTGCGCAAGGCCCTGCTGGAACCGGCCGTGTTCAACTTCCCGGGCGGCGAACACATCAAGCTGATCCGCAAGGCGCGCAGCTACATCAAACAGGCCTCGCTGAAAATGCCGGACCGGCTCGAGACCTACAACCTGCTGGGGCGCTTTGGCCCACAGAAGGTATTTACCGACGACTTCCTGGCCAGCACCGACACTGGCGCGCCGCTCGCCGGCCTGGTCAATACTTACGCCCAAAACAACGCCGACAGCTTCATCAACCGCATGCTGGCGTTTGACCTGAAGGTCACCCTGGCCGACAACGACCTGCCGAAAGTGGTCAAGGCCTGCGAAGCGGCGGCGATGCAAGCGGCGTTCCCGTTCCTGTCCGACGACATGGTGGCGTTCTCGGCGCAGTTGACGGCCAAGCAGAAACTCAACGGCACCCAGCTGCGCTGGTTCTTCAAGGAGGCGCTGCGCGACTTCCTGCCGAACGAAATCATCACCAAACAGAAACATGGATTCGGGCTGCCGTTCGGGGTCTGGCTGCAGAGGCACAAGCCGTTGCAGGATCTGGCGCTCGACAGCCTGACCGACCTCAAGGCGCGCGGCATCGTGCGCCCGGAATTCATCGACAAGCTGATCGGCCAGCACCTGAACGAGCACGCCGGCTACCACGGCACCATGGTCTGGGTGCTGATGATGATGGAGCAGTGGTTCCGCCAGCACGAAACGCAGCAGGGCTGACCGGCGGCCGGCAACAGGGCGACACCTGCGGGCGCCGCTCATTGCGGGGTTCAGTTGCCGGCTGCAGTTTCCGTCGTCACACCGCCCGGCTTCGCGAAGGCAGGTGCAAGGCGGAAAACCGGGGCGCCCGAGTCGCTGCCCGACAGCTGTACGAAGGGCATTTGGGTTGCCAGCGTCAATTGCCAATTGCCAGCTACCAGGAACACCGCAGTGGCAATCCGTTCGGCGCCCATGCGCCGGTGGGCTGCGCCGGAAGCGGCGTTGAAGGCCGAGATACGGCTGCACGACCAGCGCACGCCCAAGCTGTGCAGCAACACGTTGGCGCTGTCCCACAGGCGCGGGAACGCCATGGTGAGCTGATATTGCGGAAAAATTTGCACGTCGAAGTCCCAGGCCGCGCTATCGTCCGGCGAGAACACCGCCCTCACCTCATCCTCATGATAGTCGCCAAGGGTGAACCACAGGTAGCCTAGCAAGTTGTTGCCTTTGTACGCGGCCAGGCAGCGCGCGCCGCGACGGAAGCGTTCAGCAATGACGGCGGCCGGGCGGTCGAACTGGCTCGCGTCGAGTTCGCCTTCCATGACCTCGCGCACATTGATCGCCGCGCCGCGGCCTTTGCTGAAAGGGATCGCCGTCACCGGCTGTGCCGTGATGTAATACCTGAACAGCTTGACGCGGCCGGCAGTGCTAAGTGCGAGCAAGCGTGACAGAGCGTACCAACCACAGTTGACCCAGCCGATCTGCCGCACCGTTTGTTGAAGTTGTTTTCGCATAGCCCTTGAGAGCAGAAAATTGAACCTAAGTGTCGCCCTGCGCAGGGTGTCGAAGAGACCATGACATGTGGAGAAATATCGTACCACAGCAATTCATCAACTTTGCGGTACTGCAATTGCGTTTCACATAATTATCCGCCGTCGACTGCGCCAGTTGCGGGCACGCGGATCACAATTTTTGACTGGAAGGGAGAGCGGCTGGACGGCTGGTGAAGCCCGTCCGCCGTTGGCAAAAACTGGTCGAGCCGGAGCGACGGCGCTTGCGCGCCGCCGCCCGGGTGACCGATCAAGCCGATGTACGCATGAAGAACAAGTTCGAAAACGGCGACGGCATCAGCAGGAAACCACGCAGCGCAGGAATGTACCGGAAGCGGTTATGCACGCCGTCGTTCGGGGTTGCCGGCGGACGCTTGGTGCCGGCCAGTGGCAGGATGCTCATGTCCCAGGTGTTGGTGACATTCGGCTTGATGACATAGACGCGTCCAGCCCCGGCCCCCTGACCGCAGTAGAACATGAAGCAATCGTTGACCGGATCGTAGTCCATCCCCGCATACTCCGGCTTGTCGGCCATGAAGCTGATCACTGCCGCACTGGGGTTGAAGCCGACCGAGATCTGCTGCGAACCGTTGAGCGGAATGCGGCTTGCGTACACTCCCCCTCCCCCATAACCCTGCCCGTCGCCGAAGTTCAGCGTGAACAACTGATTGCGGTGCGAGTCGTGTGCGATCGGGAAGCGCACCTGGTCGTTGGTACGGGTGGTGATCGGCCGGGTCCAGGCTTTGGTCTGCGGTGACCAAACTGCCAGTCCGCTACTGAATACCTGGCCGGTACTCCTGATTTTGACAACACCGTACATATCGCCAGCCAGCAGATTCGCCCAGGTACCTGCAGGATCCCATGTGTTGGTATCAAGATTGAAGCCGTCGACCGTGGGCAAGCTAATCCCGGCACCATGGACGGCACTTGCACCAAACAGCATCAGCCGATTTACCTCGGGAACGAAAAACGTGCTGCTATACAAGTGGCGTGAGCTTGGCTTGCCATCGGCATAATAAGCAACGTCCCGTTGGACCGACGCCAGGGCGCTTGAAGCGTGGCGCAGTCTCCACGACGGCGCACTAGCGGTCAGCTTCAACGATACCACACGGTTATCCCACCCGTCGCCGTGGCCGCCTGCAGCGGCAATCAGGATTTCGTTGGTATCTTCCCGGTACGCAAAGCCACTATACGACGCCAGGGCCGCACCAGCAGCACCGGAGGTGCCAGGAATCTCGATCCACTGGTTCAGGGCCGAACCGGCCATCCATGCGGGATCGCCTGGAGCGACTTGTTCCGGCTCGGCCAGGGCCACAGGAGCGACCGGGACCACCGGCACCGGTGCGACATAGCGCGCCGGCTTGACGGCCCATACCGGACGGCCTTCGAAGGTCGACGTCAAAGCATTGAAGTTGGAAGCATTGACGACGCGGTTGTAGCCTTCGGCCGCGCCGGCCACGCCATGCTGCACCGCGTACGCGATCGCCGGCATCAGGTTGCCCCACATCGAATTGCCCCAGCTGTCCGACGAATATTCGGCGGCCAGCACGCCTTCAGTGCGGCCGAGCCAGGATGGCGCTACGGCGAACGAGGCGGCATACACTTCCGCATCGGTGGCGTACCACGGGCCGGTGCCGTTTTCATAATTCGGGCTGCTGCTTGGCGAAATCGCCATGACGTATGGAGCGGCGTTGATGTACCAGAAACCGTCTTTGGTGCCCAGGCGGTGGATCACGCTGCGTGCCTTCCATGCGAAGAACGCGCCCAGCTTGGTGCTCGCGGTGCTGGAAATCGGCAGGCCCATCGATACGGACCAACCGAACACTGCAGTGACGAAATCCTGCTGCCATGGCGAGGCGAGGCGGATGGTGCCGTCGTAGCCCTCGCCCGGCTTGATCCAGCCGTATGGGTTATTTTTCTGGGCAACATAGCGACCGTGGAAGTGCTCGATGTTGGCTTCGACCGACGCTATGAACTCGGCGCGCAGGGCCGTATCGTCGTCAGGGGTGACGCACAGCGCTTGGACGCGGGCGCGCCAATCCCATGCGCAGCTGCGGGTCTGCCAGGCGCCGGTGCAGGACTGGACCAGTCCCTTGCTGCCGGTGCGCAAATAGATGTTATCGCCGTTGCCGAGGTAGTTGGCGGTGGTGGCGAACTGGACTTCTTCCATGAAGTACCAGCGGCCCGTCACCAGGTAAGCCAGGTAGCCGACCGACGGACTGTGCGCCACGTCCCAGCCCGGTGGATTGCCGCCGGTCGGTGTCGGCGTGTACATGTTGTTGGTCGAGCCGCCATTGTCCTTGAAACCTTGGCCGTCGCCGATGTTCAGCGTCGGGTAGGTACTGAATCGTGGCGGACGGTTGGTGGTCTCGTCGCGGTAATGGATGGCCCAGCGGCCGGCGCTGAAACCGTTGCGCACCACGGCGCCATAGGTGGCGACCGAGTTGGCGATCAAGTGGACGACGTCGTGCTGTGGCAGCAGGCCGATCGGATCCTGATAGCCGGACGACGCCATGTTGTCCTGATCGTACTTGAAGTTACCTGCCTGCAGCGGCTGGTAGGACGACACCAGGCTGCTTAATGCGGTGCCTGACGACAAATGGCTCATATACGACGGAACCAGCTCGGTCGCCTGGAGGTAAGCAGTGTCCTGGCGGGCGGCCACACCCAAATCTTGGGCAGCCCAATACGACAGCGCGGTGCCGCTGATCAGCGGAGTACGCTGGTGGTGCTTGAGGTCGATCGCGGCCGACATGCGCTGGCTGCGGTTCAGGGTGAAACCGAAGGTGGCCGCCTTGTTAGACGGGGCGGCGACGCGCAGGAAGCCGTTTTCGATCCATGGCAGCATTTCGATGGCGCCGTTGGCCCACATGCGTACTTCAAGCCAAGCCACCAGGTGCTTGTCGCTGCCGACCGGCTTGCGGTAGATCCACGACGACATGGCAGGGCCGGCAATCCAGGTCTGGAAAGGCGTATCCCAGTCTGTCGCCTGCCACAGGGCGGCACCGAAACTGCCGCAGCTCACTTCAGCGACGGCGCCGCTGGAGCGCAGGCGCGATGGGGCGACCGGCGATAAATTGACGGCGCTGTCCGTCGCCGAGCTGAGGTTGACGGTGACGCTGCCGTTGGCTGGCACAGAGAGCTGGCCCGACAGGATTGCGAACTTGAGCGAGCCATCAGGCCAGCGGTTCTTCACGGTTACTTGCATGGTGCCTGCGTCAGCCAGCACGGTACGGCCGGCGACCACCTCGCCCTTCTTGAACGCGAATCCAAGAGAGTACGGCGCGGTTTCGCTGCCCAGGGTGCTCGAGACTATGAAGCGCGCGCCGGGGATCAGCGCTGCAGGCGACGCCGGCGCGCGCGGTGGGGCGGCGACATTCCTCGCGCCTTCACTTTTAATTGAAGCGGCGAACCGATCGCCCAGCGCTTCTTCGGTACCACCCCCACCGCCGCAGGCGGTCAGGGCGCCAGTGGCGGCCAGGGCGGATGAGTTACGGAGGAATACGCGGCGTTTAGTGTTGATCATTGTTAATATCTCAGTAAGTAAGTAATGACCGACTGGATGCGCGAACTTATGCGTCGATCTGGCTGCACCACGGGGTCGATCTGCAAGACACGGCGTCAGGAACATGCGTTTAATACGGGAAATTCCAATCAGCCTCTTTTAATGCCTTGTGGCACCTTTTAATCCATTCTAGCGAAATGAATGAGCAGTTAAAATATCCGTACAGCAATAAAATGCCGCAAAACAACAAATTCCTGACTTTTCTTGCGCAGTGGCAAGCATTCCTACCGATCACACTCATGCATAAAACGCACGACGTGTTAATCGATTGATATAGCTAATTAGTGATTTGGCAGCGGTGATTACCTAGGAGGCAATAGGCATGAACAAACCCGCAATGATCATGCAGATCCCTTTATCCCGTGGATGGCGATGATCTTCTTGAGCAGCAAAGCTGCCGTTTCCATCGGGTAAATAGGTCGTAACGACGTCAGCGGGATTCCCGCAGCGCGTTATTATTATTGGGTAATACAGAGTGGAAGACCGCTAATATGCGATGACCAAATGCAGAGTGTAAGCAGATGTAAATAACAGTCAGGTTGCAATAGTTCCAATAAATATTTAGAAAGTGTATTCAAGACAAATATTTTCTTGAAGAGCACAAATTCTACACGGAATTAATGCACTAGTTAAACACTTTGTTCGTGCGGATCTAAAACATTAATATTGTTATTAATGCTTGAGCTATTACTGTTCAATTAATGAAAGGCGATTTGATTCACTAACATCCGGACGCGTTATCAAATCGCGTACGCCCCCGGTGAGGGGACGGGCCAACTTAAGCGGTCTGCGCTTTGGCGCCGACACGTGCAGCGAGTATCGAGGTGAACTCGTGGAACAGGGGGTGGCGCAGCGCCCACAGGCTGGCAGCCCAGGCCACGCAGGTCAGGCCGGCGCAGGCGAAGAACAGCGGGTAAGGCAGTGCGCCGTGCGGCGGCCGCATGAAGTACACGATCACCAGCGCTGGCGCCAGCGCCAGCGCGGTAACGAGGCCATTGAGCCCCAGCCCGCGCCCCAGCGCACCAAAGGCGGTCGGCATGCAGCGCTGCTTGACCACGTACCAGTAAGGTACGCTGAACAGGGCAACCATCATGAAGCCGGCGGCAAAATAGTAAAGGTTGCGGTAGTAAAAAACGAGCGTGCACAGGGTCGCCGCGCGGATCGGCTGTATGATCAGCTCCGCAGTTGCTACCTGCCTTGAATGACCCGCCGCCAGCAGCGCGGTCGGGACCAGGTTGATCAGCGCGCTGGCGGCGCCGGCAATGCAGAACAGCGGCACGAGGGGTGCCGACTGGTCCCACTGGGGACCGAACATCAGGCGCAGCACTTCCAGCGGGAACAGCCCGGCAAAACCATAAAAAGTCCACGCGATCGCGCTGACGTTGATCACGCTTTCGACAAACTTGGCATCGACTGGTTCATTGTTGCGATAAGCCTTGGAGAAGGCTGGGTAGGCGACGTTGCGCACCGCGCCCATGAAATCGCGGTGGAACAGGTTCATCAATCCCTGCGCACGGCTGGCGATCGCCACCGCGTTAAAGCCCATGATCTTTCCGACCGCAAGGTCATTGATATCCATCGTGATCGAAGTGATCACGTTGGCAGCCGTCAACGGGCCACCAAAGCGAAGGATTTCGCGCCAAGTGGCGAGCGACGGCTTGAGCAGGTGGCCGGCCCCGCCGATGGCCAACAGGCCCCCACCGATCATGGCGTTGTTGAGCACAGATCCCAGCGCCAGCGAATAAGCGCCAGCGCCCAGCCAGGCCAGCATCAGCGTCGCCAGCGTCGACAAGAAGGCCCCTGCCAGGTTAATCCGCATCACCACTTGGAACTTCATCTCCCTGCGCAACAGCGCAAGGCAGACCGAATTAAAAGGCAGGATAAGGAAGTTCAACGCCACGATGCGGGAGATCGAGGTCAGGCTGTCGTCATTGTAGAAGGCACCGATGAACGGCGCCCCCAGTTGGACCAGCACGAACAGCGCGCCCCCAAGGATCAGCGCCATCCCCCACGCGGTGGAAATATGCTCCGGGCCCAGATCTTTTTTCTGGATCAGGAAGCTCACCAAGCCAAAGTCGCGTATGACTTGCGTGATGGTGATGATGGCCAGCGCCACTGAAAACAAGCCTACCTGCGCCGGCGTCAACATGCGTGCAAGCAGGATGAAGGAGACCAGGCTTAGGGCGATACCGAGATAGCTCTCGAGAAAGGAAAAGACAAGCGCTTTGCGCACTATGGTCATGAAGTGGCCGCCTGTCTGGTATCGCTGGTCAATCCCGTCACGGTTTCGAACGCCCTCGCCAGCCTAGCGGTCAGGCTGGCGCGCGTATATTTGGCCAGCTCGGCCGGCACGCGCGGCGAGAATGCGCCATCTCCCTGCCCCTCGCACATTTGCTCGATCGCCCGCGCCAGCGCTTCAATATCGCCAGGATCGACGCGGCGGGCCCCGCCGACGCCTTCCAGCACGCGCGCCACCTCGCTAACCGGCTGGGCCGACGCCAGCACTGGGCGACCGCTGCCAAGGTATTCGAAAAGCTTGCCAGGAATGCTCGCATGCTCGTAGAAACCCTGCGACACCGGCAGGTAGACGGCACTGGCGCCCATCATCAATGCGAGCGCCTCGGCGTGGGTGACGCGGCCGTGTTCCTCGACCAGGTCGGCGATGCCGTACTCGGCAGCGCGTCCCTGCCCGAAGCCGGCCACCGCCAGCTGCAAGCGGCCGAGTGACGGCGCGCCTCGTTCCTTCAGCAAACGTACCGCGGCAAACAGGTCGTCTGGTCCATAGCCAGGCCGCCACACGCCGGTGTAGACGATGCGGACCTTGTCATCCTGCGGGACGTCCGCCGGCGGGAAGTCGGCCGGGTCGAAGCCGTTGGTGATTGCGAAGCGGTTTGGACCGAGCAGGTCCTGTGGCAACATGGTCAGGAAGGTGGCGGTGGTGGCGATCACGCCGTGGGCGGCGCTCAGCACGCGCCGTTCGAGCCCGGGATTGTGCTTGCGCTGTTGCGGCGTATGCTGATCCCATGCCACATCAGACGGCATCCACAAGTCGCGGTAATCGACCACGAAGGGCACGCCGGTCAGCTTGCTGGCGCGCTCTGCCACCAGAAACGACGACCATGGCGAACCGCTGGCGTAAATGACATCGAACGGGGTTTCCGCGTGCAGCTTGCGAATCGCCGCCACTGCTGTCGGAATCCAGCTGGCGGCATCGTCGGGCACGCTCCAATAGCGACGAATGCGCCAGTGCAGCGCTGCTGAGATGCGCTGCGCGCCGAACAAGAATCCGAATGCGGCATCGAGCTTGCTGCCAATGTCGGCGTCCCAGAACGGCACCCGAACGATGCGGGTACCTGGGCGCACTTCGTCCAGCAGGGTCGGGTCGCACTCGGACGGTGGCGGGTCAGCCACCGTCAACACGGTAGGCTCCCAGCCATTGTCGGGCAGGTGGTTGACGAATTCCAGGCTGCGGCGAGTACCGGAGTTAAAGATTGGAGGATACAGGAACGCAATGACGAGAACTTTTTTCATTTTTTCTTTACTAGGCGGGGACAGCATCACCCGCGTTGCTTGGCTTGAAACCGTGCCACCGATTTGATGATGGACTTGATCAGGACCTTCCATCCGTACGCATGGCCAGGATCGGCACGTAGAGCGGCCCAGCCGGCGCTGCGCGCCTTGACCAGACTGCCACCCTGCAGGTGCGCGCTGGCGTATTCGCACCAGCTCTTCGACAGCAGGCGACGCACGGCAGCGTGGTCCGCTTCGCGTCCGTCGGGCGAACGCATGCCCCAACTGGCGATCGCACGCCCCAGGACTTTGGCGCGGTAATTGTCAGTAGGCATGCTATGGGTGATGCTGTTGGGATGCATACGGTACAGCGCATAGGGGTACGCCACGCGGTGGATCGGCGTGACACGCGAGGTCCGCAACCACAGGTCATAATCCTCGCCCACGCGCAAGGTGGTGTCGAAGCGGCCGATCTCCTCGAACAGCGTGCGATGAGCCAGTACAGTCGAGGTCCAGACCTCGCAGTCGACCAGCAGCTCGGGATAAATCCAGCCGCTGGGACCCTGCCATTTTGTGATGTCGGCGGCGTCTTTTTCCAGCTCCGCGAGTAAGGCTTCGGTGGGCAAGGGGTCGACGCTGGGCCATACTTTCCACGCCGTGTAGCTCATGCGGCAGCTCGGCACGTCGGCCATTGCATCGAACTGGGCCGCGAGCTTGCCCGGTAGCCAGATGTCATCGGCATCGACGAAGGCGACCCACTGCCCGCGCGCCAGCGCAATGCCGCGATTGCGCGCTGCCGCCACGCCGGCATTGGCCTGCTGCTCTACCCGCACCTGGGGAAACTCGCGCCGCACCAGTTCTACCGTGCCGTCCGACGAGCCGTCGTCGATGACGATGATTTCCATCCCGGCCTGATCTTGCGCCAGTACCGACCGGATCGTCGCGCCGATGTAGCGCTCGGCGTTGTAGCAGGGAATGATGACCGAAACGACAGGATCGCTCATCACTGCCCCCGGTGCGCGGCATCGAGCTTGCTGACGACGTAGCGGAACTTGCCCGACTTCTCGGGCAGGATTGCCTCGACCTGCTCGACCGCGATGTCCACCTGCTGGCCCAGCCTGCCTTTGAAGCCTTGCACGATCTTGCTGCGCAACGGATCGTCCAGCGCGCTGTCCAGCACCACCTGGACGGCGGTGAGGGACATCGTTTCCTGCACAATCCTGAAGCTCTTCACTTGTGGCAGGTCGCGCAGGATGTACACCAGCGCCAGGCCATGCATGACGGTACCGTCGCTGGCGATCAGGAAATCGGTGCTGCGCCCCTGGATCTCTTTCAACAACGGTAGGCCGCGGCCGCAACTGCAAAGTTTTGTGTCGAGCACGCCGATGTCGCCGGTGCGATAGCGGATGAATGGGAAATCGCCGGTGCCCAGGTGGGTGACGACGATCTCACCCGATTCGCCGCGCGGCACCGGCTGGCCGGCGCCGTCGAGAATCTCAACGATGATGTCCTCGGCCGTCAGGTGCATGCCGCCGGCCGGACACTGGTGTGCGATAAAGCCCGCGTCGCGCCCCCCGTAGCCGTTAGCCACCGGGCAGCCGAAGGTGCTGGCAATCTGCTCGCGCTGTTCGTCATACAGGCGCTCGGAGGTGACAAACGCGACCCGGATGCCCAGGTCGTCCATGCGCTGTCCCTTCGCCTGCGCATGGCGCGCGATGTGCGACAAGGCCGACGGGTAGCCGAACAACATGCGCGGGCGCACCGCGCGTATGCGTTCAAGGAAGCTATCGAGCTTGGCATCGGACATTGCGAACGCCGGCAGCAGCGACGTGCGCAGGATGCGGTCGCGCACGGCGCGGACATTGTCTTGCGCGCCCAGTTCGATCGGCGAACCCCACACGACGATTTCCGGATCGCCGATATCGACATTCCACCAGCGCGTGGCGCGCCACTTGGCGGCGACGTCATGGCTGACCCGCTCCTTGCCGATGAAGAAAATCAGTGGTTCTCCGCTGGAGCCGCCGGTATTGAACCGGGCCAGCCCTTTCGCAGCGTCCGCCTTCAGGCGCTCGGTATTGGCGCGGATGATGGCTTTGTCGAGCAGCGGCAGGCGCGCCAGGTCGGCCAGCGCCTGCACGTCGCGCGCCGGATCGAACTGGAGCTCGGCGAACAGGTCGCGGTAATACGGCACGCTGGCCTGTACACGCGCCAGCAATTGCTTCAGGCGCCGCAACTGCAGGGCCTGCAGTTGCGCTTCCGGCCACCATTGCGATTCTTCCATCTGTTTGCGCAGCGCCACGGTGGTATGGCGCTTCATGCGTTCGTGGAAAGGGAACAGCAGGTTGGAAACGACGGAAGTATACAAGCCGGTCCGGGGCGCTTGACGATTGCTCATGGGTGGCTCACTTCTTCAGCATTCTTGACATTCAGTCCTGGGTTGAGCACGTCGCGGTAGACCTTGAGCAAGCGCGGGCGCACTTCCGGCCACGCATACTGCTGCACGTAGCTCAGTCCGGCCTGGCGCAGCCTGGCGGCCAGTCCCGGTTCATCGAGCAGCCGCAGGATCGCCGCGGCTATCGCCTGCGGCACGCCTGGCGGCACCAGCAGCGCGGTCGTCTCATGCTCAACAAAGAACGGCACGCCGCCGACGTTGGTGCTGACCACCGGTATCCCGCAGGCGAGCGCTTCGAGCACCGAGTTGGGCATGTTGTCGACAGTGCTCGGATTGAGCATGATGGCGGCGGCGCGGTACAGCGCGGCCATTTCCATGTTGTCGACGCGGCCGGTAAACGTCACCGCGTGGCTGATCGCCAGTTCGACGGCCAGCTGGCCAAGCGAGTCGCGCAACGGGCCCGAGCCGGCCACCACCAGCCGGGCCTCTGGATGGCTTGCCAGCACGATGGCGAAGGCGCGCAGCGCGCTGGCATTGTCGTAGATCGGCTCGAGGTTGCGCGCCACCAGGATGGTCGGGGCGAGCGTGGCGCCTGGCGCGGCCGAGAACCGCTTGAGGTTGATAATGTTCGGCACCACGGTCGTGCGCACCCCGTATTTGGCAAACACGGCTTCCAGGAAACCGGAAGGGACGATGACGGCACTGGCGCGCTGAAGCGTCGGCCGGACCCAGGCCAGCGATTTGCCCAGGAAAGCGTCGGCTTCACCGCCCCGGTAATTGATCACGACCGGGCGACCGCGCATCCAGCCGATCCAGACGGCCGGCGCCGCGTACAGGTGCCACGACCAGCCCGAATTGGCCATCACATGAAACAACTGGACCCGTCCTGCGGTGCGCCACAGCTGCAAAAGATACGGAACCAGGCGAAACACGGCGCGCACGCCGCGCAAATTAGCTGCCCAGGACGGCCGGATCGGCGCGTTGACCTGGACCACTTCAACCGCCATGCCTTCCCCACGAAGCAGGGTCGCCAGCTGCAAAGTCTGGTAGGCCATCCCGCCCGACGGCGGCGGCAGCGGTCCCACCAGCCCGATGGAACGGGCAGCGGTGGCCGTCATGCGAGCGCCTTCGGCAGCGCCCCATACACGGCCTTATAGCGCGCTACGCTGTTTACCCAGTTGCGCTCGTTCTCGACAAAGGCGCGGCCGCTGTCGCGCAACGCCTGCCATCGTTCCGGCGCGGCCAGCAGCGCCAGCACCTTGCGCGCCAGCGCCTGCGGGTCGTCGGCGCCGAACAGGATGCCGGTCTTGCCGTCTTCTATCAATTCCTGGTGGCCGCCGACGTCCGAGGCCGCCACCAGTCGGCCCTGGGCCATCGCTTCGAGCGGCTTGAGCGGCGTGACCAGGTCGGTCAGGCGCAACTTCAGGCGCGGATAGACCAGTACGTCGACCAGGTCGTAGTAGCGCTGCACATCCGCGTGCGGCACACGTCCGGTGAACACCACCTTGTCGGCCACGCCGAGCTGCGCGGCCTGCTTCTTCAGCGCGGCGTCCTGCACCCCGCCGCCGACCAGCAGCAGGCGGATGTCCGGGTTCGCGGCCAGCATCGCCGGCATCGCGTCGAGCAGGATGTTCAGGCCCTCGTAGGCGTAGAACGAACCGATGAAGCCGAGCACCTGCTTGCCTTGCAGGCCGAGCTGCGCGGCCAGCGCCTCGTCGCGCGTGCCGCCGGTCTGGAAGTCGGCCACATTGACGGCGTTCGGGATCACCATCACCTTGGCGGCGGGAATGCCGCGGCCGAAGATCTCGGCGCGCAATCCTTCGCAAATGGTGGTCGCGGCGTCCACCCGCCTGAGCGCGTGGGTTTCCATCGCGCGGGTCAGGCGGTAGCGCAGGCCCCATTCGCGGCTGGTGCCGTGGTCGGCCGCCGCGTCTTCCCAGAAGGCGCGTATTTCATACACCACCGGAATGCCGAAGCGCTTGCCAACGCGCAACGCGGCCATCGCATTGAGGACCGGCGAGTGTGTGTGGATCACATCCGGCTTCACCGCCAGCGCAACCTCGTGCAGGCGCGCCGGCAGCTCATCGATGACGGCCAACTGGTCGAACATCGGCAAGCGCGCCAGCATGCCGCTGGACGCGGCGGTGCGGTGGAAGCCCAGCCCGTCGACGTCTTCGTACGGCGCGTTCGGCACGCCCTGCTTCGGTCCGGTGATGTGGAAGGTCTGCCAGCAAAGCGCGCGCTGCCGCTGCAGGATGGCGCGGTTGCGGAAGGTGTAGCCGCTGTGCAGCGGGATCGAGTGGTCCAGCACGTGCAGCACGCGCAGCGCCGCTTGCTGCGGCAGGCGGTCGGCGACCGCGTTCATGCGGCGGCCCCTTCCATTTCCTTGCGCAGGAAGGCTTCGAACATCAGCACCGACCAGATCGGGGCGCTGTAGTCGCGCCGTCCGCTGTGGTGGTGTTCGACCATCTCGGCGAGGAAAGCGGTGTTGAAGATGCCGGTGTCGGCCAGGGTCGAACCGAGCAGCGATTCGCGCACGCGCTGGCGCAGCGGGCCGCGGAACCATTCGGCCAACGGTACCGCGAAGCCCATCTTCTTGCGGTACAAAATCTCTTCCGACAGGTAGGGCTCCATCGATTTCTTGAAGATGTACTTGCCTTCGTTGCCTTTGAGTTTCATCTCGGGCGGCAGGCCGGAGATCCACTCGACCAGCTTGTGGTCCAGCAGCGGCACGCGCACTTCCAGCGCGTGCGCCATGCTGGCGCGGTCGACCTTGGTCAGGATATCGCCCGGCAGGTAGGTCTTCATGTCGAGGTACTGCACCATCGACAGCGGATCGTCGGTCGGCGACCTGGCAGCGTGGGCCTTCATGACTTCCACCGCGCCATAGCCCTGCAGACTGGCCTTGAAGCGGTCCGAGAACAGGCGCGCGCGCATAGCGTCCGACATCAGCGACACGCCATGGAAGTAGCCTTCGGTAAGGTCGCGCGACAGCGCTTCGAAGGTGGTTTTGGCACGAAACACGCGCGGCGCCCAGTCAGCCTTCGGATAATATTTGCCGAGCGGGCCAAACACCATCTTGCGCATCCCTTCAGGAATGCGCGAGCGGACATTCTCTTCGGCCATCGCATAGCGGTAACGGCGGTAGCCTGCCAGATTCTCGTCGCCGCCGTCGCCGGACAGCGCGACGGTCACGCGCTTCCTCGCCAGCTGGCACACGCGGTAGGTCGGGATCGCCGAACTGTCTGCATACGGCTCGTCGTACAGGTCGGCCAGAGTGTCGAGCAGCGCGTAGTCGTCGGTGTCGACGGTTTCGGTCACGTGGTCGGTCTTGTACTGCTTCGCGACCTGTTCGGCATACTGCGACTCATCGAAGGCCTTTTCCTGGAACGCGATCGAGCAGGTGTTGACCGGGTCCTTGTTCAGGCCAGCCATCATCGCCACCACCGCGCTCGAATCGACGCCGCCCGACAGGAAGGCGCCCAGCGGCACTTCGGCCTTCAGGCGGATCTTGACCGCCTCGCGCAGGCGCTCGACCAGCTCGCCCTTGGCGTCCCATTCGGTCATCGCGTGGTGCCGCTTGAACGGCACATCCCAGAACTGCCTTGGCTGCGGCACCGGCTGGCCGATTTTGACTGTCAGGCAGTAGCCTGGCGCGAGTTTTTTGGCGCCGGCGTAAATGGTTTTTGGTTCCGGGACATAGCCATAGGCGAAGTATTCTTCGACCGCCTGCGGGTCTATCGCGTGCGGCAGGCCCGGGTGGGCGCGTAAGGACTTCAGCTCGGAGCCGAAGATGAACATCCCGTCCGGCAGTTCGGCGTAGAAGAACGGTTTGACGCCCATGCGATCGCGTGCCATGAACATGGTCTGTTTGGTGCGGTCCCAGACGGCGATGGCAAACATGCCGCGCAAGCGGTGGACGCATTCCTCGCCCCAGGCTTCCCAGGCGTGGACGATCGTTTCGGTGTCGCTCCTGGTGCGAAACACGTAGCCCAGCTGCTGCAGCTCCTCCGTCAGCTCGGGATAGTTGTAGATCTCGCCGTTGAACACGACGCCGACATTGCCTTCGGCGTTGAACATTGGCTGCTGGCCGCTCAGGATGTCGATCACCGACAGGCGGCGGTGGCCGAAGCCCACTCCCGGCTCGGTGTAGACATCGCCCTCGTCCGGACCACGATGGTGCTGGGTTTCGTTCATGCGCCTGACCAGCTCCGCGTCGATCGCGCGCGCGCCGCGCGTATCAAAAATCCCGACTATTCCACACATGATTTCACTACTTTCCTAGATTGTT
This sequence comes from Telluria sp. PB2R4, assembly GCF_059685695.1. Lineage (NCBI taxonomy): Bacteria > Pseudomonadati > Pseudomonadota > Betaproteobacteria > Burkholderiales > Oxalobacteraceae > Telluria > Telluria sp. PB2R4. The sequence continues at coordinate 379,200 of NZ_JCASIC010000003.1, forward strand.
TTTTACGTTCGCACAACGTGTCGTAGAGCGCTTGGTACGCGGCCACCATGGCCGGCATATTATAGTGGCGCATGACGCGCTCGCGCCCTGCTCTACCGTGCGCGCCTGCCAGCGCCGGCGCCGCCGCGTAGGCCGCCAGAGCCGCGGCCATGGCCTGCGGATCGCGCGGCGGCACCAGGGTGCCGGTCACGCCATCTTCCACCACTTCGGGGATGCCGCCGACGCGCGTGCCCACCACCGGCAGGCTGCTGGCCATCGCTTCGAGCGCGGAGCCGGGCGTGCCCTCGGCGATCGAGGACAGCACAAACACGTCGAAGCCGCGCAGGATGTCGGCGATATCGGTACGCGAGCCAGGGAACCAGCAAACATCGGCGATGCCGGCCTGTTCGGCCTGGGCGCGGATGGCCGGTAGCAGCGGGCCGCCGCCGACGATCGCGAGGCGCAGGCGCGGCCGCAGTTCCGGCATGCGCTCGCGCAGGGCCACGAAGGCGCGCACCAGCGTCGCGTGGTCCTTCACATCATCCATCCGGCCGACGCAGCCGACGACAAAGGCGTCGGCGTCGAACGGCAGCACTTCGCCGCCCGCGCGGTCGAACTTGTCGAGGTCGATGCCGTTGGCCAGCACGCAGCTCTTGTGTTCCGGTAGCCCGAGCACCTCGCGGCCCCAGGTCAGCATCTGCAGGGAATTGGCGTAGCAGACGTCGTAGAACGGCAGCATCAGGCGGCGCAGCAGGTTGTGCTTGCGGTTGCGGCCTTCCGGATCGGCCGCGTCGCGTCCGTGCATGCCGTTGACGCGCACCGGCACGCCGGCCAGCAGCGCGGCCGGCCCGTATTCGACCGCGGCCAGGTTGTAGCTGTGGACGATGGTCGGTTTCAGGCGGCGCAGCAGCTTCCACAGGTCGGCGTGGGTGCCCAGCGACTGGCCCGGGCGCTTGTGCAGCGCATACAGCCCCACGCCCGGCTTGGTGATTTTTTTCGCGAAGTCGGTGTAGTCGGTCAGGCAGACTACCGCATGGCGGTAGCGCTCGGCCGGCATGCGGTTGATGCGTTCGACCAGCAACGTTTCCAGCCCGCCGAAGTCGAGCCGGTAAATCAGGTGGACGACGAGCGGAATCTCATCCATGACCGCACCGTGCTCAGCGTCCACTGTTTGCCGCCAGCACCGCTTCGATCGCGGCCAGGTCGCGTGCCAGCAACGCGCGCATCGCGGCCCGGGCCTGCTCGCGGTCTTCATCATAGGCGGCGGCGAACATCAGCACGGCGCCATCGTCGGACGAATGGGTCAGCTTCTCGCGCAGCTGCAACAGCTTGCCGTGATAGTCATTGCTGGTGTTGGTGCCGTCGATCCAGTACCAATGCCACGTCAGCACGTGTCCGCCCAGCCCGGCAATCACGCTCTCGCGCACACGCAGTGCGCGGCCACCAATGTTTTCGTCGCGGAGCTGCATGCTGCGCGGCCGCCACAGCGAATCGCCGGAGGTGGCGGCCATGCGGTTGCTGGTGCTGATCAGCTTGGTGCCTTCCGGCGGCTGGCGGTAGTAGCGCAATTCCAGGTCGACGGTACGTCCACCGATGTCGTAGCTGCGGTACAGCTCGCCAGCCGCCGCCGGGAAGGCGGAGCGCCAGCCGGTGGCCCGGGCCGCTGTCGGCGAGGCCAGCGTCAACTGGTTCAGCTCGACCGGCGCGGCCGGCGCGGTATCCTGTAGCAGCGCGTAGTTGTAGGCCGGCCAGATACCTGCCACGACCACCACCGCCAGCGCCGCGAGGGCCAGGCGCACGCCGCTGGCGCCTGCCGTCAGGATCGGTCCTTGCTGCGCGGCGCTGGCCGGAGCGACCTTGTCGTCTTCACGCCACAGCGAGCCAATCCAGAACAGCAAGAACATGACCAGGCCGAAGAACAGCCAACCGTAGATCAGGTGGTCGACGCCGACTGCCATCGTCATGCCACTCAGGTGGCCGATCATGACGATGATGTAGGCGCGCAAGCCATTGGCGACGATCGGCACGATGATCGACGTCAACACGAACAGTGCGCGCCGGCCCGCGGAGCGGAAAGTCAGGTAGGCATACACGCTGCCGAGGGTGACCGAGGAAATCAGGTAGCGCACGCCGCTGCAGGCTTCGACCACCGACCAGTTACCGCTCGGCAGAGAAAAGTTATTGCCTTCCCGGTAAATCGGGATGCCGGTCGCCTGTACCGCGCGGACCGTAAAGTCGGCGGTCACATTGATCAGCGGGTCGATGAAGACGTCGCCGAACGGCACCGCAAACAGGATGAACAGCAGCGGAAAGGCCAGCCGGCGGGCGATCGGCACGCCGAGTATCGCCAATGCGCTTAGCGGCAGCATGGCGGCGAATGCATACTGGCGCACCACCTGGACTTCGGCCAGCTCGGCCATCAGCCAGGCCACGCCGCACAGCGCCAGCGGGACCAGCGCCGGCAGGCACAGCGTCACCGGCAGGCCGCGCACCTGCTCGCGCCGGCCCCAGATCAGCCACAGGGAGATCGGCAGGATCGCGTAACCGTGGGCGTAGGTGCCGGAACGGTTCCAGATCTCGACAATCGAGCGCGCCGTGTCGAAGTACATGGCGAACGGCGCCAGCACGGCGAGCGCGATCAGCAGCCATGCGCCGACGGACAAGGCGCCTCGCTGGGCATTCATGACGGCCGGCGGCGGTGTCAGGTACATTCAAGCCTCGCATCGATGCGCGCCAGGTTGCTTGGCCAGCTATAGCGCGAGACGACGGCGGCGCGCGCCGACGGCCCGAGGGCGGCATCGTCCTGGTGCAAGAGAGTGGTTATGGCGCTGATGAATTGCTCGGCGCCTTCGGCAAGGAGCAGGTCACTGCCAGGCGCGGCCTCGATGCCTTCCAGCGCCTGCGGCGACACCACCACCGGGCGCGCCATGGCCATCGCTTCGAGCACCTTGTTCTGGATCCCGCGCGCCACCCGCAGCGGCGCGACCGAGACGGTCGCGTGGGCGATGTAAGGGCGAACGTCCGGGACCGTGCCGGTGACGACGACGCCTGGCAGGCGCGCCAATTGCTGCACCGGCGAGGAAGGACGGGCGCCGACGATGTAGAAACGCAGTTGCGGCGCCGCGTCCAGCAGGCGCGGGAACACCTCGGCGGCGAACCACTGCACGGCGTCGACATTCGGCCAGTAATCCATGGCGCCGGTAAACACCAGCGCCTGCTCGCCCACCCGGTACGGATTGTCGTACGCGCCCTGCGGGGTAAAGTACTCGGTATCGACGCCGTTGTTGAAAAAGCCGATCTTGGCGTCGCTCTCCGGGGCCAGCTGGCGGAACAGGTCGGCCTCGGGCGCCGACACGAACAGCGCGGCGTCGGACTCGGAAGCGACCTTGCGCTCGTAGCGCAGCAGCTGGCGCGCCTCGTGCGCATACAGCGCGCTCATCGGCCACTTCTTGCCGTCGGCGTACTGGCGCCATTTATCCGAATCGACGTCGCAGAAGTCCACCACCCTGCGCGCATCGCGGTAAGGCTCGGCATACTGCGCCATCGGCGAAGAGAACACGACGATGCGGGCGATCGGATGGGCCGCCATGGTGTCGGCCACCCAGCGCTGCACGGTGGCGTCGCGGTAGTAGCGCAGCGACAGCGATTCGTTGGTGGCCAACGCGGCCAGGCTGCGCACCCGCGCCATGCGCGGATCGAGCGGCGCGAAATGGCTGCTAGCGCACAGCGCCCTCACCGTCGGCACATGCTGCCAGTCGTCGGCATCGTCGACGAAGGTCGATAGGTGGACGCGGTAGCGCTGGCTCAGGTGCTTGAGCAGGTAGTAGGAGCGGATTTTGTCGCCCTTGTTGGGCGGATACGGCATCCGGTGCACCAGCAGGAGCAGGTCGTCCATCGGGTTATCCCAGGTTCCTGACCACGTACGGGCCAAGGAAGTTGGCCAGGCCGATCGGCATCTTTTGCCACAGCTTGATGAATAGCTGGTACTTCGGATTCAGCGGATTGTTGTCGGGCAGCTCGGTCGATTCGTACAGGCGGTATTCATAGGCCAGCGGGGTCGGCTCGAACCCCCAGTTCTTCTTGAAGTCGAAGGCGCCGGTGCCCAGCTTGCTGCGGCCGAAATCGAACACGCGGCAGCCGCGCGCGGCGGCCGCCTGCATCAGGTTCCAGTACATGTAGTCGTTGCCCGCGCATTCGCGCGCGGCCGGCATGCCGCCGCCGTAGTAAGGCAGCACTTCGTCGCGGAAGTAGAACGACAGCACCGCGGCGATCACTTCGCCGCCGCGCACGATGACGCGGATTTCGCAGTCGTCGCCGAACACTTCCTTGATCACACGGAAGTACGACTTCGGAAAGACCGGGGTGCCGAGCCGGTGCACGCTGGTCGAATAGGCGAGGAAAAAGCGCTCGACATCCTGGTCGATCTCGGCGGCCAGGCCCAGCTTGATGCCCTTGCGTACCATCGCGCGCTGCTTGCGCGGGATAGCGTTCATGTTGGCCTCGTCGTCGGCGCCGATCTCCTTGCGGAAGGTGACGTAGAGCTCTTTCTGGTACCAGTTCGGATCGCCAGCGTGGCGGGCGACCAGGTAGCGGTATTCGAGATGGCCGACCTTCAGTTCGCGCGCCAGCGCGTCGGCGGCGTCATCGAGCATGCCGCGCGCCGCGTCCACTGTGGCGACGACGCCGCCCAGCACGCAAAACGGCAGCGAACCGAGCGAGTGGCCGAACATGCGGCTCTTGATTTCGGCGAGCGGCAGGATGCCGATGATCTTGCCATCCTGCTCGACATAATAGAACCAGGTCTGGTGGCCGTAGGCCCGTTCGATCACGGTTTGCCAGCCGGCGCGGTGGAAGAACGTGGCCTCGGGGCAGGATGCGACGAACGCATCCCAGCGCGCGTAATCGGCCGGTTTCAGCAACTGCAGGGCGGGACGGTTGGCGGCGATGCTGGCGGCCGCGCGTTTGGTTTGTACCGCTTCGATGATCGAACTCATTATTTACCTAAAAAAATCCTGTCCATGCGGTCCCACTTGAAGTCGCGCGTCAGCTGGGCGATGCGCCCTTCCATGCGGCCGAGGTTCACGTAGTGGCGGAACCGGCTCTTGGCGCTGGCGCCCGGCGGGCGTGGCTGGCCAGGGTCGATTTCCCATGGGTGGAAGTAAAAGATGGCGCTTTGCTGGTCGACCCGGTTGACCCGTTCCATCATCCAGCGCGACAGCGCGTACGGCAGAAGGCGGAAGTAGCCGCCGCCGCCGGCCGGCAGCTTGCGCTGGCCCACTTGCACGGTGGTGATCGGGACTTCCAGCAGGCCGCCCGGGCCGTCCGGGTAGAAGGCGAAGCGCGGCGCCTCCGGCATGCCGTAGTGGTCATGCTGGATCGGATAGATGCTTGAGCTGTAGCGGTAGCCGGCTTCCTGCAGCACGTCGAGCGCCCACAGGTTGGCGGTGCCGATCGAAAAGCTCGGGGCGCGGTAGCCAAGCACGGCCTGGCCGCCGATGTCTTCCAGGATCGCCTTGCTGCGCTGGATGTCGTCGGCGAATTCGGCGCGGCTCTGGTCGGACGCGCGCAAGTGGCCATAGCCATGGCTGGCCACTTCGTGGCCGCCGGCGACAATGCTGCGCACCAGCGCCGGATAGCGTTCCGCCACCCAGCCCAGCACGAAGAAGGTCGCCTTGACGTTGCCGCTGGCAAGAATCGCGAGGATGCGCCCGACATTGCGTTCGACGCGGCATTCCAGGCTATCCCAGGTGTCGCGCGCGATCACCGGGGCGAACGCCGACACCTGGAAGTAATCTTCCACGTCGATCGTCATCGCATTACGGATCTCGGTCGCGGCAACGGCGGTTGGGTGCAGGCGGTCGTTCATTCCTGCCTCTGATTGGTCGATTGCTGGGAGGCAGGCAGCGAACTGACGATCTTTTTCAGGATTGACAGGACCGACGACATGGATTTCTCCATTTTCATCATGCGCTCGTCCATGAAGCCCGAGTTGTCCATATTGGGCGCGCCTGCGGCGGCGCCCTGGATGCTGGCGCCCATGGCTGGCGCGGCGCCCGGCGGCAGCTGGTATTCTTCGGCGATGTCGCTGATCACTGCCTCGACGTCCTTTTCCTTGAGCGCGTGCAGCTCTTCCAGATAGCCCATCAGCAGCAGGCGGTCGCACAGGGCATTCACCTTGCGCGGGATGCCGCCCGAATAATCGAAGATCGCGGCATAGGCGTTGTCGCTGAAGGTCGGGTCATCGTGCCAGCCGACCGTGTGCAGCCGGTGCTCGATGTAGGCGCGGGTTTCTTCCGCATCCATCGGGCCGAGATGGTAGCTGGCGGTCACGCGCTGGCGCAGTTGCTGCATGCCAGCGCTGTGCAAGGTGGTTCGGAATTCTGGCTGTCCCAGCAGGAAGGTCTGCAGCAGCGATTTGTCGTCGGTCTGGAAGTTCGACAGCATGCGCAGCTCCTCGACCGCGCGCGAGGTCAGGTTCTGGGCTTCGTCGACCACCAGCAGCGCACGCTTGCCTTGCTCGTCGCTGGCGCGCAGGAAATGCTCGAGGCGCGCCAGCATCGCCGTCTTGCTGGCGTTTTCGTAATCCAGGCCGAACGCTGCCACCACGGTGCGCAGGGTGTCATCGGCGTCGAGATGGGTGTTGACGATGTGGGCCGCGACAATCTTGTCGGACGGAATCTTGTTGAACAGGTTGCGCACCAGCGTGGTCTTGCCGGCCCCGACTTCACCGGTGATCACGATGAAGCCCTCGCCGTGCGACAGACCGTACTCGAGGTAGGACATAGCGCGCTTGTGGCCCTTGCTGCCGTAGTAGAAGTGCGGGTCTGGCCTCAGCCGGAATGGCTTGTCGCTGAGACCGTAATAGGATTCATACATTGCAGTACTCGCTTCTCAGAACAGCATGTTGACGGACGCGGACACAGCATTCTCGACATAGCCGGGACCGTTCGGGCCGTTTGGGCCGGTCTGGCGGCGCAGTTCGGCGATTCCGGTAAACCGGCGGTCGAAGCGGTGCTGCAGCGACACGCTGGCCGACTTGTGGGTGGCTTCAATGCCTGTGGCGTCCGACCTGACGCGCGTCACCTGCGCGATCGTGTTGAGTTCATTGCTCGGATTCAACCGCAAGTTCCACAGGACGTTGGCCCCGACCTGCCGGTTCGAATCATTGAGCGAACTCGAATTGGGACCCAGCAGCTCGCTATCGGTGTCGACGTTCGACAACGCGATGCGGCGCACCGCGAAGGCCGACAACAGCAGGTTGCTGCGGGTACCGCGCAGACCGGCCGAGGCCTGCAGTTCGCGCTGCAGGAAATACCGGTTGCTGAAATAATTGATATTGTTAGCCAAGGTAGGCGGAAGGCCGCTCGCGCGAATATAGTTCTCGACCGCGCGCTGGCGTGCGACCGGGTCGAAAATCGTCGCCGCAAACAATCCATCTAGCATTTCCGCCGTGCTCACCGCCGAGGGCAGCACGAACTCGTTGCGCGTGCTGGTGACAGCGTCGTTGTAGCGCAGGTCAAACACCATGCGGCGCGTGCGGTGCGAGGCATTCAGGTAATAGCTGGAACCGTAGTAGCGCTTGCCCACGGCCGCGTCGACCCGGGTGCGCGCGCTTGGCGCCCACTGGAAGCCGGCCGACCATGAGCGCCCGCCCGTCGAGCCGCCCAGCGCCGCGTAATCGTAGTCGTCATAACCAACGCGCGAGGTCAGCTTGAAGGCCCGGCTCAGCGCATAACTGAGTCCGACCGAGGCGTTCTTCGAGGTGACGTCCGGCGCGAAATCGTAGGAGACCTGCTGCTGCACGGCCTGGATGTCCCAGCCCACCGAGGTAAACCGCGAGCCGCTGGCGAGGCTGAAGGCGATGGTGCTGCCCTCACTGGAGCCGACCGCGCGCGTACCGGTATCCACGACGTCGTGGGTGTAGCCCAAATCCACCGTCGCGGTATTGCCAAAACTGTGACGCAGCGACGGCGTGGCGCGGTAGCTGCGCACTTCGGAGCGGTTGCCCCCCAACGCGGTGTCGCTCGGCAGGGGGTCGAACGCCGAAATCGGCTGCTGCGTGATGTTGGCGGCCGCGTCGAAGTAGAACAGGTTCTCGACCAGTTTCGCTCTCAGGTTGGCGCCAAGCTCGGACTGGCCGCGGTCGATCCGCTCGCCGCGCTGGTCGAACTCGCTGACGTTGGTGAAATAACGGTATTGGTAAGTGGCGTCGAAACTGAAACGGCGTCCCTGGTTGCTCAGCCTGAAACCAGGCGCGATCTCGCTGCGCCAGCCGCCCTCTTCCTGGCCGCGCGGGCGCAGGTCGAGGTTGTCGGAGTAGATTTCACGGACATTGAGCAGGGGAGAAAATTTCCAGTTCGCCTGCGCGGACGGCGTCAACAACAACACCAGCGGCGCCAACGCACATGCTGCGCGCCGGTGCTTAGCCATAGTGATAGTCATAGGTTTCCGTACCTGGAAACGCGCGCGTCTTGTTGTAGATGAGGTTGACGTTTGGCATGCCTTGCAGCTGGGCCACTGCCACCGTGACGGCTTGCTGGGTTGTTACTTCGGCCTCAACCACGACCACGATCTGGCCCATGTGCGATGCCAGCACGTGCGCTTCGCTGGTCAGCAGCAGCGGCGGCGAATCGAAGATCACGATCCGGTCGGGATAACGGTTGGCGATCTCGGAGACCAGGCTGCTCATAGCCTGGCTGGCCAGCAGTTCGGTGGCGCGCGGGTTGCTGGTGCCCGCTGGCAGAATCGACAAGGTATTCACGTTGGTGCGCAACAGCACGTCGGCTACGTCGAGATTATCGTCGAGCAGGACGTCCATCAGGCCACGCTCGGCGGGCAGCCCGAGGGTGTTCAGCACGGACGGACGCGCGACGTCGGCATCGATCAGCAGCACGGTGTGATCCAGTTCCATCGCGATGCTCATCGCCAGGTTGATCGCGCAGAAGGTCTTGCCTTCACCCGGCAGCGAACTGGTGACCATGATCAGGTTGCCCGGCATTTCGCCAGCGACCGGCTCGCCAAAGGCGCGCCTGAGCAGCGGGCGCTTGATGATGCGGAAGTCTTCGAGCAGGGTGGTGCGTCCGCCACCGGGGGTGATCAGGCCCATGGTCTGCATGCGCTGCAGGTCGAGTTCGACTTCGCGGCCGTTACGCTGAGGCTGCGCCGATACGGCTGCCGCGGTCTCGACCGGCGGCAGCGCGGCGCTGACTGGTACTGGCGCTGGCGCCGGTGCATCCAGGGTGATGGACGCGGCAACCGGCATGAAGGCGGCGTCCTCGTCCTGCTTGGTGCTAATCCGCTTTGCGGCTTTTTCAATAATGCTCACGCAAGTTCTCCAGTGAACGCGATTACAGCGATGGTTGGATGACGAGGACCGCTATCACGGCGCCATAGGCGCCGAACAGGGCCACGACGGCCGCGCCGAACGCGTAGGTTCGCTTGGTGCGCTTGATTTTCTGCTCGTCGGTCCAGTTCATACTGATGCTGCCAAGGATAGGCAGGGCCGTGACTTCGCGCAGCTTGGCCTGGCTCATGAAGGTCGGACGGATCTGGCTCATCAGGAGAGCGACGCCGAGACCGGCCAGCAGCGCGCCCAGAAACACCAGCGTGAACAGGCGCGGACGATTCGGTCCAGCCGGCGTCGATGGTACCGTCGGCGGATCGATCACCCGGAACACCAAGGTATCGGTTGCCGAGCTGAGCTCGCCCGACAACTTGGCGGCCTCGCGCCGGCCCACCAGTTTCTCGTAGTTTTCCTTGTTAATTTCGTAGTCGCGATTAAGCTGCGCCAGGTGCGCCTCGACGTCCGGCGCCAGCGCGCTCTGGGAACGCAGGCGTGCGGCACGTGCGCTGTATTCGCCGACCCGCGCCCGGAGGGCCGCGACGCGCGCTTCTTCGACCGACAGCGCGACGTTCAACTGCTGCAGCATCGGGCTGTAATTGGCGCCAGGATCATTGCTGCGCTTGATCTTCTTGGCCGCTTCGCGCTTGCGCTCCTCGAGTTGCTCAATCAGGCGCTTGGTCGCGGCGATATCGGGATGCTCGTCGGTATATTTCATCTGCAAGCCGTCCAGATTCTTGCTCAGCTCCGCAAGCCTGCCATCGATCTCGGGATTGGCGATATCGGTTTCCTGCAGGCCGACCGGCACCGGCGTATCGCCGGCAATCTGGCGCTTGATGGCATCGCGGGCGTGTTCGGCCTCGGTCAGCTCAAGCCTTGCCGCGCTGAGCTGGTCGATGATCGCGCCCATTGCGGTGTTGTAATCGCCGCCGCCCTGTCGCGGCAACATGCCGATGTTCTTGATCTTGAATTCCTTCAGCGTATTCTCGGCCGTCGTCAGCTTTTCTTCATAGGACTTGATCTGGTCTTCGATGAACTGCACCGCCTTGTCCGAATCCTGCTTCTTGCCGCCGAAGCTGCCTTCGACGAACAGGGTCAGCAGCGATGCGACGACGTCCTTGCCGACCTTCGGATTGGGGTTACTATAGGCGATCGTGTAAATGTCGTCACGCTCGGTGCCGGTGATGCTGATGTCTTTGATCAGCTTGTCGACCATTTCCTCGTGTTCCTTCGGCGTCTTCGACTTGATGTCGAGATCGACCATGCGGATGACTTTCTCGACGTTCGGACGGCTGATGAGGGTGCGGCGCATGAAGCCGACCTGCTGCTCGACATTGGGCACCGTGGTCATTCCGGCCAGCAGCGGGGCGAGGATGCTCTGGGTGTCGACGTAAACCCGTGCTGAAGCCTGGTAGTCGTCGGGCATGCGGTATGCGGAAATCCACCCGACAATCGCTATTACCACGGACGTCAGAAGCGCATGCCAACGGTATTTCCAGATCGCTTTCAGGAAGCTGGTGATCAGGATGATTAATTCTGTCATCTATGTATCGCCTTTAGTGACCGCGCGGACAAGGCTGTCAGGCGCATCTTGTTAGCACTGTTTTGGTTTAGATTGTTTACCAATGCGAAATTGCCGTAATGCATTGACTAATGTCATATCATACATGACATATTATTGCATATTGCTACGTAATCTCAGTTTTCTCTTAACTCGGTTGCAAGATAGTGACAACTGCGGGGATGACGACGAACCACCAAATCGCGAAGTTTCCCGCGGAAAACAGTTTCCCACAGAAATGGAAAAAAAGATGTGATATTACAATCGTGCGCTTCAATTTAACAACAGATGCGGGTCCGGCTTCTGCCTGCACGCTTTATCGAATGTCACTTCTTGCTTTTCTTGGAGCAACTAGCTAGTCTCGGCGGCATGTCGCCATTCGATTTCTTCTTCATCAAGTTCACTGTTTTGGCCGCCCTTTTGCTTGCCCAGCCAGCCGTGGCCACGGCCGCCGACCTGCCGCGCACCATCGCTGCCATCAAGCCGTCGATCGTCGGCGTCGGCACCTACCAGCGGACCCGCACCCCGGCCATCCGCTTCGCCTCGACCGGCTTCGCGGTCGGCGACGGCCTGTCGATCATCACCAACGCGCATAGTATTCCCGCCCTGCTCGACACGGAAAAGATGGAAGTGCTTGGCGTGGTGGTAAAGGATGGTAAGGAGATCGCGTTTCGCCCGGCCCGGCTAGCGGGCATGGATCGCGAGCATGACCTGGCCCACCTGCGCCTGACCGGCGCGCCGCTGGCGCCGCTGACGCTGGGCGATGCGGCCAAGGTCGTAGAGGGCATGGATTTCGCGTTTACCGGCTTCCCGCTGGCCATGGCGCTGGGCATGCACCACGCGACCCACCGGGCAACGCTGGCGTCCATTACGCCGGTGGCGATGCCGGCCTTGAACTCAAGTAACCTCAATCCGCGCGTGTTAAGCCAGCTGCAAAAGACGCCGTTTGCCATTTTCCAGCTCGACGCCACCGCCTATCCGGGTAATAGCGGCAGCCCGCTGTACGACCCGGAAACCGGCGTGGTCTATGGCATTCTAAACATGGTCATGGTCAAGGGACTCAAGGAAACGGCCATTACCACGCCCAGCGGCATCACGTATGCGATTCCAGCCAGTTATATTCAGGAACTGCTGAAGGAGCAAAAAAACTAGCGGATAAAATTTGCAATTGTGCAGCTTTTCGACAAAAAGATGCATGCTAAAATAGAAACTCTTGAAAGTATAGTTACTTATCAGAATCATTATGGATGCGATGCCGCTAGCGGCCGACGCTTCCTCATCACGTTCTAAAAGGATATCCAAGTGAAGACTCTCCAACACAACCTGATCAAACTGCTGGCGTGTTCCGCGCTGGCAATGTGTGCGCTTGGCCTGAGCGGTTGCGCCTCGCGCGGCGTCAGCGCGCCGGTCGCCGAGCAGATTCCTGAACGCGATTACCGCATTGGCCCCGGCGACAACCTTTCGATCATGGTGTGGCGCAATCCGGAGGTATCGACCAGCGTCCAGGTGCGCCCGGACGGCAAGATCACCTCCCCGCTAGTGGAAGACTTGCCTGCCGCTGGCAAAACCTCGACCGAACTGGCGCGCGACATCGAAGCCGCGCTGGCGCAATTTATCCAGCAGCCGACGGTGACCGTGATGGTGAGCAGCTTCAGCGGCAACTACGACGAGCAGATCCGTATCATCGGCCAGGCCACGCGCCCGCAGACCCTGCCGTTCCGCCGCAAGATGTCGCTGATGGATGTGATGATCGCTGTCGGCGGTATCACTGACTTCGCTTCCGGCAACCGCGCGACCATCGTCCGCACAATCGACGGCAAGCAGCAGAAAATCGATGTCCGCCTGGACGACCTGATCAAGGGCGGCGACATCTCGGCCAACATCTACATGTATCCGGGCGACGTGCTGATCGTTCCTGAGAGTTTCTTCTAAAACTGTCGATTATACTTACACGCTCGGGGAAGCGCACCCGAGCCAGCGCCGGGATTCCGGCGGAAGGCCTTGTTTTCTCACGGATTTTTCCTTAATCATGCGCGACGGAACGAAAATTGCTAAGCTTACATTCGGTCGGCGCACCGTTGAGCTGACCATCATTGAGGATATGACGTGACTACCGAACAACAACAAGATGCGTCTCCCGTCGTCGCGGACGAGGATGCACAGGAAAAGATCACTGCGCGGCGCAAGTTCCTGCGCGCCGGCAGCACTGGCGTCGTCCTGACCCTGGCCAGCGGCTCGGGCATGGCGACGGTATGCACCGTCCCGTCGATGACAATGTCTGGCCCGACCATGGCCAGCCGCGGCGTGACGATCGAAAAATGCGCCGGCGGCAATTCGCCCGGCTTCTGGAAAAACCCGACCCGTACGTGGCCGCTTGGCACCTCACGCGACACCCCGTTTGGCGACATATTCCCCAGCGACGAGCCGTATGCGAGCACCAAGTTGGGGGTAATGATCAAGCAGCAAGATCCCGGCAATTATTTTGATACGCACAATCTGGGGTGTCACTTTACTGCCACATACCTCAATATCAACGCAAAACTAGTCAAGTTCATGACGGTGGACCAGCTCAGGGCGATCTGGAACGAACTGAGGACCTTTGGGGTCTACGCGCCGGTCGACGACCCGGATGTCGAGCCCTGGTCGAAAGAGCGCGTGGCGAAATATCTTGAGAGTACCTACCACGATTGACGGACGCTGAACTGGCGGCGCAGTGGCGCCTGGTCCGCGGACAGCAAATGCGCCATTACCGCTGGGACGACGAGTTTGTCTTGTTTAACAACCTGTCGGGCGATACCCACCTGCTGGGTGTGCAAGCCATGCAGTTGCTGCAGGCGCTTGCGGCGGGCGCGCGCAGCGACTCCGAGCTCGGCGCCGCGCTGACTGAATCCCTCCCCGGCAATACCACCCTGTCCGAGCTCCTCGCTGACCTCGAACGCCTGATGCTGGTCGAGCGCTGCCCGTGCTGACCCTCGCATCGCTCAACCCGCGGGAACTGCGCCGGCGCTTGTCCGGCCCCGGCTTGGATATCCGCACCGGCCCTTTCGTGGTGCGCCTGCATACCCGCATTGCCGCGGTGGTCGACAACCTGGCTCTCCTGTATCCCGATTACCCGCTCGACGACAGCGGCTTTGCCGACTTCCACATCAGCGTGGCGCGCGCGCGCGGGCTGCGCCGCTGGATCCGCCCGCAAGTCGAATTCCTGGTCGATGGCGAATCGATGTTCAGCCCGTTGCCGCTGGCGCAGGCCTTCCCGATTTTCGAATGGGGACTGAACTGGTGCGTGTCAAGCCAGGCCCACGACCACCTGGTGCTGCACGCGGCCGTGGTCGAACGCGGCGGCATGGCGGCGATCCTGCCGGCCCCGCCCGGGTCAGGCAAGAGCACCCTGTGCGCCGCCCTGGTCAACAATGGCTGGCGGCTGCTGTCGGATGAACTGGCGCTGGTGCGCCTGTCGGACGGCATGCTGGTCCCGGTGCCGCGGCCGGTCAGCCTAAAGAATGCGTCGATCGACATCGTCCGCACTTACATACCGGCCGCCGTTCTGAGCCAGCCGGTGCACGCCACCAGCAAGGGCAGCGTCGCCCACCTGCGGGCGCCGTCAGGCAGTGTCGCGCGCGCCGCCGAGCTGGCGCGTCCGGCCTGGGTCATTTTCCCCAGGTTCGAGGCCGGCGCCGACGTCGACCTGGAAGCGGTGTATGGCGCCGATACCTTTATGCGGCTGGCCGAGAATGCGTTCAACTACCCGGTGCTCGGCGCCGCCGGTTTCGATGCGCTGGCCGGCCTGGTCAACGGCTGTTCCGCCTACAGCTTCAGCTATAGCCGGCTGGACGACGCCCTGGCCACCTTCGACAACCTCGCCGCGGGCGCATGATGACCGACCTTCCTTTGCTGCTGCAAGCCTGGCGCGATCCTGAGCGGGCCTGCGGCTTTGGCCTGGCCGACTGGGACAAGCTGCTGCGCCAGGCCGGACGGGTCAAGCTGCTCCCCGCGCTAGCCGGGCTGTTCGAAGCGCGCGGACTGCTCGATCGGCTGCCGCCACAAGTGCGCGCGCATTTCGTCCGCTGGAAGGCGGTCGGCCTGCGCCACCGCCAGGGCACCGGCTACGAAGTCCTGCTGATCCAGGCGGCGCTGCGCGAACTGGGCCTGCCGCTGGTCCTGCTCAAGGGCGCGGCCTATGCGGTGGCCGGGTTGCCGCCGGCGCCGGGCCGGCTGTTTAACGACATCGACATCCTGGTGCCGAAAGCCATGCTGGGCAAGACGGAAGCCGCGCTGATGCTGCACGGATGGACTACGACCCATCAGGACGCCTACGACCAGCGCTACTACCGCACCTGGATGCACGAACTGCCGCCGATGGAAAACGTCAAGCGCGGCACCCGCATCGATGTCCACCATGCCATCCTCCCCGAGACTGCGCCAGTGCGCCCGGACCCGCGGCTGCTGCTGGCCGGCGCCGTTCCGGTCGAGGGAAAGGACGGAATACAGGTGCTGGCCCCTGCCGATATGGTGCTTCATAGCGCCGTCCACCTGTTCTATGGCGAGTTCGAGTATGGCCTGCGCGACCTGGTCGACCTGCATCGGCTGCTGTCCCACTTCGGCCGCGATCCGGCGTTCTGGCCGCAGTTGATGGCGCGCGCGCGTGCCCTTGAACTGGGTCCGACGCTGTATTACACCTTGCGCCATGCCTCGCGCCTGCTGGGCACGCCGGTTCCTCCCGCGATACTCGCAGACAGTGCCGCCGATGCGCCCTCGTCATTGATGGCCCCGATGATGGACGCCCTGTTCCTGCGCGCGATCGAGCCGGACCATCCGAGCTGCCGCCGCGCTGGCAGCGGTCTGGCGCGGTTTTTACTCTATGTGCGCAGCAACTGGTTGCGCATGCCTCCGCTGCTGCTCGCACAGCATTTGCTTCATAAAGCAATTTTTCCACCCAAGCAATCGAATGATGCTTGACGCATGTCGGAAAAGCTTACAGTTCCGCTTTCCGAATTTTTGACGACTCCCATAAGTTATTGATTTAAAACGATGTATGAGAGCTGGCCTGGAAAATGCTTAGCATATACCGTCAGACCGGAATCGCAATATCTAGCTGAGCCGCTCGGAGCAAGGGCAACACTGAAAATCAGCGTTGGCACGGTCCGAAGCCTGAAGCAAGAGTCGTAAAAAAGCGCGAAACCATCATCGAAACATTGAGCAGTTAAACACTTAGGAGATATTTAAAATGAAATCGATCAAGAAAACGCTGCTGGCCGCCGCGCTGGCCATCAGCAGCCTGCCAGCCTTCGCAATTACCGTTGGTGGCATCAACGTCGGCACCGCTGGCTCGCCACACTTCGAAGCTGCAGAAGTGTACGAGAACTTTATCGGTACCTACACCACCAGCCCGGGCGCCACCAACGTCGGCACCGGCTTCACGCCTGGCTTTGGCCCGGGCGCAGAACTGGCCGGCTATGGCCGCGTCAATTCGATCAACGGCAACCTGAACTACTGCGCCGGCGGCCCAGCCACCTGCGAGCTGACCTTCCGCTTCTACGGCTTTACCGCCAAACCGGGCGGCACGCCGAACGACATCGACTTCAACGGCGGCTTTGTTGATTTCTATGTCGGCACCGGTGCCGACGTTGACTTCAATCCGTTCCAAGCCACCGAAGCGCAGATGCTTGCACAATCAACTAATGGCACCCTGTGGCTGCGTTTGTCCGGCGCCAACTTCCTTGACCTGACTTCGGGCCGTACCGGCACCCTGCAGGCCAACGGTACCAACTTCGGCACGGGTACTGCCGACGGCGGTAAGGGAATTGGCCAACTGGACATCGTTTCCGGTCTGGCTGATGTTGTCGCTGCGCTGAACACCAACTCGGTGACCAACAACCTGGGTTGCACCCTTGGCGTCAACTGCTCCGACTTCGACCTGACCACCTCGTTCAGCATCGTTGGCGCCTCGGGCGAGTTGCCTCTCGCTGGCGTTGCCAGCGTCGCTGGCCGCGTCGCTGCGGTACCAGAGCCTGCATCGCTGTCGCTGATGGCACTGGGCCTTCTGGGTCTGGGTGCTGCAAGCCGTCGTCGTCAAACCAAGAAGTAATTCCTGCCGCGCGATAACGCGCAGCACTTTAAGCCCGTCCTTCGCGACGGGCTTTTTCTTTTTGAACGCGGCCCATACACTGCCTTTTGCGCTCACAGTCCGCGCGAAGCATGGTAGGGTTCTGGATGGAAATTAGCCAAACAATATCGACACCGATGACATCGACATTTATCACGCACGTGGCCGAGACTGGCGCACTGGCCCCTTCGGCCGACAATTGCCAGACCTGGCGGATGACATGGAACGGCCAGGTGCTTGAACTGGCTTACGAACAGCGCCACGCCGAAACGAATGTGTTTTCGGCAGAGAGCCACGCGACCCTGATGGGCATCGGCGCGGTGGCCGAGAACGTCCAGGCGGCGCTCGCCGCCAACGGCGTGGATGCACAGTGGCGCTGGAATAATGCAGGACAGCCGTATGGGTCGATCGAGATTTCCTCCACGCCTGCAGGATTTACGATACCCGACGGCCCGGCGAGGCGCCATACCAATCGCCTCGCTTATCGCAGCACGGCGCTGCCCGCCGCCCTTGCCGATCAGATGCTGCAGCAGGGCGAAGGCGCCAGCCGGGTGACGCTGCTGACGGCAAAGCAGCCCAAGGCTGAGCTGATTCGTGCTGTGCGAACCAGCTCGGAAGCACGCTTTTGCGACCGTGCGCTGCACGCGTGGCTGTTCGGCAGCCTGCGCCACACGCCGGCGGAGGTAGCCACAGGCGATGGCCTGGACATGAACACGCTGGGTCTGCCGCCAGGCGGCAAGGCAATGATGGGCTTCATGTCCGACTGGAGCCGGTTGTCGGCGCTGAACCGGCTGGGCGCCTACAAGCTGCTGGCGCGTTCGGAAGTGGGGCTCATTTCGGCCGCTCCCGCGTTGCTGTGCATTTCAGGTCCCGGCGACCGCCGCGGCGTCATCGATGCCGGGCGCCTGCTGGCGAGGGTGTGGAGCGAATTGAACCTGGCCGGGCTGGCGGCGCAACCGTATTATGTGGTCACCGACCAGATCAATCGCCTGCATTCAGGAAACTTGGCCGAGGGTTTCGACGCGAAAATCACCGGCGTCGAACAGGAAGTGCAGCGCCTGCTTGGTCTTGGCCAGAGTGAGATGCTGCACATGATACTGCGTGTCGGCTATCCGAAGGCGACACCGGTGCGTTCGCGCCGGCTGCCGTTGGCGACGGTGTTTACCGACACCACCAGCGCCTGAACCGCTACTTGGTCAGCTGGCGCTTTCCAATAGCAATGGCGAGGCGCTGCACCGGGTGGCGGTTGCCGCCCGGGCGCCAGGTACGGGTCAGCTTGTACCGGTAGGCATCGAATTGCGAGCCGTGCGGGGCTGCGCGCACCTTGCCGCGCTTTAACAGGATCTTCAGGGCCTCAGTGGCAGCGATGCCGGCGCACAGCTGGCACGCCATGATCGTCGACGGCCCGCGCCGCTCGGCGAAACTCACCGTCGACGGCACGACTAGGTAGCCGCGATGCAGACCGGCCGGGGCCAGCCCGACCACGAAGCGGATCGCCTTGTCGATCTCCGGCAGGTCGCCCCACTGGAAATACTCCTCGAACGTCATCTTCCCTGGCATGAAGTTGAGCAGCGCTGCGCCCATGCCCAGCGGCGCGACGGTAGTCGCTGGAATGCCAAGGGCCGCGCAGCGCGCAAAGGTCTGTTGGCGTATGTCGAACGCAAAGAAATCGAGTCCGTCAATGTAGAGGTCGACACCTTCGAGGAATTCGTCCAGGTTGCCCCCATTGATACCCTCGGGGAATATCTTGATGTCGAGGCCAGGGTTGATATCGCGCGCCATCCGCGCCATCACCTCCACTTTGGCCACCCCGACCGTTGTCATACTTGCACCGACCTGCCGGTTAAAGTTGGCGATGTCGAATTTATCAAAGTCGGCGATGTTGAACGCCCCAATGCCCAGCCGCGCCAAGGTCAGCAGGTGAACGCCCCCTACACCGCCGCCACCAGCGATGGCGACACGTTTCGTGCGCAGGACTGCCTGCTCTTCTCGCGTGAGCCAGCCGATATTACGGGAGAACGCTGTATCGTACGGGAAGAAATCGCTCATAGGGAAGCCGCCAGCTACGCGCTGGAAAGAATAAATGTGGGAACTTGCATCGCCGGGTTATATTTCGGCGTGTTCGTCAATCCTGAGTAACCGGTTACGGATACCGATCTCCTCGCGTGGCGAGAAAAAATACGGGTAGAAAGAGCGTTCCGTGGGGCTCTCGCTGCGGGTTCCGCCGTATTTGATGATTTGCTCGCTTGCGTAGTCCAGGCTGACCCGAAGTAGATAGGCAGGGGCGTCCACGCGCGGATTGATTTTCATCTCACCTTCGCGTTGGAACCCGAGCATGCGCTCGTAGAAACGGCGGTGGCGCGGATTGACCTCAATCACGATATCAGTGCAATGGTAAATGTCGCGGGCGTAAATCACGGCAAGGTGAAACAGATTGCCCAGCGATTCCTTGGAACTGCCGGTGGGGTCGAATGCCAGCTTGGTAAATTCACATAACTTGGCACCGCGTTCACGGTGGGCATTCAACTCCTGCCCGAATATTTTGTCCGCGTTGAGTCCAATCGCCGAGTCGATGCCGATCGTGATCGTGCCCAACACCGTGCCTTTGTTCTGGGCCATCAGCGTAATACGGTTCGGATCGTCGTCGGGTCGATGGGTGCCGGCGTAACCGCGCCAAGCATACATCTTGCTTATCAACATGCTTGCTGAGTTCCGAATTTCCGCTTTATCGCAAAGACGAAGGTGATAATTGTCCCGTTGCACGATTACGTCCTCGTATTGACTGGACGTTATGATATCCCGAGTACCAGATATCGTGGCGCGTGATTCGGCCTCATCTGTACCCTCATCTATTACTGTCTCGAGTTGTCCTAGCTTTTCGGCATTCATGGTGTTTCCCCTTAATGCGCCCAGTCACTATACACACGGTTTCGCTCAGCTGCCAACGTAACGGCCAGCCAAGTGACGCCCCGCTCAGCAGGTGAGCAGGCACATCGAACGCCTTCAGCGATGCTGTAAACATCGTCCAGTTCTATGAAATCTTTATTGCTGGAGCAAAATCTGATTGCCAGAATTCTTTCCATCAACGCCAGTCAGCGGTCACATACGTGCAAAACCATGTAGACAAGCTATCCTACCATTCCGCAACTTTGTGTTTTCAAAGAATCAAAAAATTCAGAGCAAAATGTTGCCTAACATAACACGTTGTTGATGTTCATGCTAGCCGTCGATGACATGAACTTCACAGTTGCTTATAGAGAAGCTCGGCCTTGTCACGTTCGCTGTATTCCTTATTGGCCATTACCTTTTCCAACTCCTTGCGGGCATTGGCCTTGTCGCCAGACTTCGCCATGCCCTGTGCCAAGTGGAAGCGGATCGCCGTATCGTTCGGCGACAGCTGAACCGCCTTCTGCAGATACCCGAGCCCGCGCGCGGCGTTGCCCTGCTCCACCAGCAAGTAACCGAGCGTGTCGAGAATGGCAGGCGCACTGCTGGCCAGCGAATGCGCCTTTTCCGCCGTTTTCAGCGCGCGCGGGTCCTTGACCTGCTGGTAAGCCCAGGCAAGGTTATTCAGCGCGGCCGGGTTTTCCGGCGATTGCTGGACCACACCTTCCAGTATGACGATCGCTTCCTTGTACTCTTTCTTGGCCAACGCGCGCTCTGCGGTAAACATCCGCATCGTATCATCCGGCTTGTTTTCCTTCTGCCATTTCACCAGGCGCGCTTCGGCTTCCGCCCCCTTGCCTGCGGCACTCATCGCGGCGTGAAGCAGCAGCAGGTTGGCCGTGGTCGGCGCTACCGCGAGCGCCTGCTCGTAAGGACGGATTGCAAGGGCCGGCTTTCGCTGGGACTGCAACAGATTGCCTTCGAGCAGGAATCCGATTGGCTCCTTGGCGCGCTGTTTCTGGATCTGGCGCGTCATCGCAACGGCTTCGTCCGGTCTGCCCGAACGCGCCAACAATTCGGTCATGACGATCTGGGCGTCAAGGTAGGCCGGGTCGATCGCCAGCGCTTTTTTGACGGTTTCCTCGGCTTGCCCAGGTTTTTGTACCTGCGCATACGCCGATGCCAGGCGCAAATGCGCAGGTGCGGATTTCGGCATCAAACCAACGAGCTTGCTGTACGAATCCACGGCGCCTTCCTTGTCGCCTTTGGCCAGCTGGGCATTGCCCAGCAGGTCGAGCACGCGCGGCTCATCCGGGTTGGCGACCTGGAGCTTGCGCGCCAGGACCAGGGCCTTGTCGTTCGCGCCGGTGGCAGAGTAGTGCTGGCCCAGCAGCAATGCTGGCTGCACCGCGTCCGGATTGGCCGCTTGCGCCTTTTCCAGCCAGCTGGTCACTTCGGCCGGCTGTTTCTGGGCAGCCGCCAACTGCGCCAGCGCGGTCATCGCTTCAGCGCTTTTTGGCTCTTTTTCCAGGAAGGTCAGGAACTGTTTCTTGGCAAGCTCGGGTTTCTTCTCGCGCATCGCCAAGTTGGCCAGGTTCGACGCCGCCGGGAAGAAGCTCGGGTTCAGCGCCAATGCCTTCTCAAACGCGGCGCGGCCCGCTGCCGTATCGCCTTTGGCCATCAGCACGCCGCCCTTCAGGTTGTGCACTACCGGATCCTTGGGATGCTGCTGCTCCATCACGGCAACGGCCGCCAATGCCTTATCGAAACGCTTCAGGCGCATTTCAGCCAGCACCAGCAGCGAACCGGAACGGATCGACGAGGGCTCGAGCTTGGTGGATTCCTCAAGATCGGTCACGGCGCTGGCGGCATCGCCCTGCGCCAGCCGGGTCACCGCCAGCGATGTCCGCAGACCAGCCGCGGCGGGCGCCATCTTGGCGGCCTGCTCGAACAGCAAGCCGGCCTTGGTGAAGTCGCGCTGCTGCATGGCGATTTCGCCGGCCAGCGCCAGCGCCTGGGCATCGGGGGTGGCGCCAGCGGCGAGCAGTGGTTCCAGCGTGGCGCTGGCATCGGCTAACTTGCCGCTCTTCAGGAAGGACGACACCAGCAATTTGCGCGCATACGGATCGCGCGGGATGCTGTTGACATACTTACGTAAATAAATCTCGGCTTGTTGCCGGTTACCCAGTTTATCCTCGACGGCCCCTGCCAGCAGCATGCTCGGCAGATGCTCAGGCGCCGCTCGCAGCACTTTCATCAGCAACTCCCGGGCTTCGGCATTCTTGCCGCTGGAATGCTCCAGCAGCGCTTCGGTGTAAAACAGCTGCAGGCTGTTCGGGGTGATCTTCTTGGCTGCCGCAACGTCAGCCCGCGCGGCGTCGTATTTGGCCGTGGAGATGTGAATCGCCGCCTTGGCGAGGTGGGCCGATCGGTGCGCCGGTTCCGCTTTCAGCACGGCATCGTAGGCGGCCAGCGCCAGGTCAGGCTTGCCTTCCGTGCGCAGCAGGTCGGCTTGGAACATCAACACCGCGGTATCGTTAGGGTGACTAGCGAGCGCCTCGGCGACCAGGCGCTTGGCGGCGTCGAGGTCGCGCTGGGTGCCGTGGTAACGGGCCATGCCCAGCAGCGCTTGGGCATCCGCCGGTTTCAGCTTGAGCGCCTGTTCGTAGGACTGTTTTGCCTCATCCTGCTTGGCCAGGGCCAGGTTGGCGTGGCCGCGCAGCACCAGCAGTTCCGCCGTCGCGGCGTCCTTGGTCTCATCGATGACCTTCTGGTACTGCTGCTGAGCCAGCAAGGCCGTGGCCAGGCCGGGCGCCGCCTTGTCGGCCGGGGCGCCCAGCTCCATCGCCTTGCGGAATTCTTTTTCAGCCGACAGCGCGTCGCCGGTCTCGTTGTACAGCGCGCCCAGCGTCAGACGCGCCTCGACGTCGGATGGGTTCTTCAATAAGGCGTTCTTCAGCTGGATTACCGCGGCCTTGCTTTCTCCCTTCTGGATCGACTGCTTGGCGCTGGCGACCAGGGTTTCCGAGGTCTCGGTTTTTCCGCAGCCGGACAGGCCGCCAAGCAGGAGAATAGCGGATACGACGGTAGCGCCGACATGTTTCTGGTTTCGAGTACTTTGCATGACATCCCTCAGGATTGATAGTGCGATTGAAGTTTTGTCCGGACGCCGGCGGAAGCGGCCATGCCCAGCATGAATAGTTCGTCCATTCTATATCGCAATGGCAACGAAACAAGCATTAAAGAATGTCGATGCGCTAAGGCTACGATTCACCGGCGTGAAACCTCACGCTTATGCCCGGCGCGCGCTCCAGTACCTCGCGATAGACCGCGAAATGGCGCTCCACGCTGCGCCGCCACGAAAACTGGCGCGCCCATGCGATCCCTTCGGCCGCCAGCGCGGCGCGCCGTGCCGCCGGCAGCGCCAGCACTTCATTGAGCGCCGCGAGCCAGACGTCAAAGTCCTCGGCGTCCACAGCCCACGACAGCGGGCCCACCAGGTCGACCAGGCTGCTGACGGGACTGAACAGGATCGGCGTACCGGCCGCCTGCGCTTCGACGGCGGGGAATCCAAAGCCCTCGTACAACGTCGGATAGAGCGCGGCGAGCGCCCCGCGATACAGCGTGACCAGTTCGCTGTCTTCGACATACGGTGCAAAATGGACGCGGTGACGCAGCGCGGGCGGCACTTGGTCCAGCGGGGCGGTGCCGGCGCCAAACCCGCATCCAACCAGGTGCAGGTCCTCGCGGCCGCACCGGGCCAGCAGTTCCAGCGCCCAGGCGAAGCGTTTTCGCGGCTGCGGACCACCAAGGAATAACAGGTAGGGAGCATCCCCCAACGCTTGCTGCAGCAGCGCCGGCAACGGGACGCTGCTGTCGCTGAAGAACTCGTCGGCAATGCCGTGCGGAATGACCGTGATGCGGTCTGCCAGCACCGGCCACCGGTTGGCAATATCGCGCTTGGAGTTTTCGCTGATCGTGATGACCGCAGCGCAACCCTTCAGCGCCTGGCCTTGCACCTGGTGGAGATAGAAATGGTCGAGCTTGGTCGGACGCTGCTCTTCCCACAGTACGGTATCGTGAATCGTCACAATGGTTGGCACCGGCTGCCAGATCGGTAGCGTATTCTCCGCGCAATGCAATATGTCGACGCCCGACCGGTCCAAGCGCTTTGGCAGCCCGATCTGCTCCCATAAACCGAAGCGGTCGCCAGGAAACTCAAACACGTCCGTGGTACCAAGCAAGGGAGAAGGCACCTTGAACGGTTTGGCCGGATCCTGCGCGTACGCGGTCCACCGCACGTCATCGCTTTCCTGTGTATTCCTCAGCAGCTCCTGGACATAGCGTCCGGTGCCGCGCAGGTGTTCGACATTGAGCGTCGTTGCAGCGATTCCAACTCGTAAAGTCATATCAGGGATTTTCTACGGGTGACGGCATAAGGGAAGATGCGTCGCTGCCTGGCGCATCGATGGGCGCTGCGTGTCCGCGTGCGCGCCGGCTCAGGTGCCGGGCCAGGCGCAACGCAAGCGCGCCGATGGTCAGTCCGGTGTTGGCGATGCCGCTGGCGGGAATCACCGAGCCATCGCACACGTACAGGTTGGGTATGCCGTGAACGCGGCAGTCGCTGTCGCACACGCCCGACGCGGGTGAGCGCGACATCCTTGCCGTCCCAGAATGATGGGCGCCGGTCGAGATGGTCGTGAGCCAGTCCGGGAATACCCTGGCGCTCTTGAGCACCGGGCCCAGCTGCGAGAGCATCGCCTCGACGGCGGCGCTCAGGTCTTGCTGGTAGGATACCGGGAAGCGCCAGCGGCGGATCCTGCGCTCCTTGCCGGTTGCTGGGTCCAGCTCGCTCCAGACCGAGCGCTCGTCGGCCGGCGGCTGTTGCGCCATCATCAGCAGGGTGTAATGCCTGGTGGGCAAACGGATGTTCAGCTTGAAGGACAGGATGTCCAGCACATCGTCCCAATGGGTCAGCAGCTTGAAATAGTTGAAGACGTTCCAGGGATTCTGACGCAAGGTGTTCAGCACGCTACCAACCCGCTCGCGGCGGCTGTCGCGATAATAGTTCGCTGCCGGCCTCAGCTGGAAGGACACGGGCGTGCCGTTGTGCCATACCACCAGGGGCAGCCGCAGGTTGCCGCCGGTTCCCTTCACATGATGATTCCAGAGTTGATAGAGCGGTACCGTCAGCTCGACCTCGCCGACAAATCCCATCGGATGTTCTTCGTAGTGGCAACCGGCATGCTGGAGTGCCGGCAAGTCGGTCGTCGCCGCCAGTTTCTGCAGCAGCACCGGTGTGCCCAAGCCGCCGGCGGCCAGGACGAACACATCGCCACAGACCTGTTGCGCCTGCCCGTTCACGACCACCGTCAAGCCGGCGATGGCATCTTGCCCGTTGAGCCGGAAGCCGGTGACGTCGCCTTCTACCACTGTCACCCGGCCCTTCAGCTTCAACGCATCCCATATATTGATTGGCCAGCGCGGATAAAAGAGCCCAGGCGATGATTCGCCTGGCAGGCCGAGGTCGCGATACTTCTGCCTCAGTTCGGCAATCGCCTCGCGCACGCGCGCCTGCGGTACACCCGAAAGCTGGAAAAAGGCCTCTTTATAATGCCGATCGAGATCGGATTTTGGCAGCGGCCAATGGGCACGGAAAATAGCGTCGTCGATCTCGATCAGGCCATTGTGCCAAAGTTGGGTTGAGCCGCCCAGGCCGGAGCCGAAGTTGGGTTCTGTGCGCGCTGGCATGCCGACATCGAGCACGGGAAAGCGTGGATCGATCGTCGTGGCACCGCGCTCGATGATGGTGACGTCATGGCTGTCCAGCAAGGCGTGTGCAAGCATGCACCCGCCCAAGCCTGCGCCGACGATGACTGCCTTCGGTCGTGTCATGCCAGGTAACCCTTCGCAGTCAGCCAGGCGCGCGTGAGCGCCGCACCGCGCGGGAAGTCGAACTGCGGCGCCCAGTCGAGCAGCCGCTTTGCCTTATCGTTGGTAAATGCAATTGGGAACATTTCCCGCTGCACCCGGCCGGCGTGCGGCCATGGCGCGGCAGGCGGCTGCCAGCCCGTCATGCGTTTGAGCTTCAGGCCGATCCGGTCCAGCAAGCCGTTCACCTGTACTGGGGGATTTGCCGCCCAGTAGCTGAGCGCGTCAGCCGACGAGAGATTGACGAATTCAGGCGGTGGCTCAACCATCGCCGCGAAGGCCTGGATGAACTCGCCCCAAGACACCGTCTGATCCGCATTGATGAACATCGCCTCGCCGATCGCTTGCTGGCGCACCAGCGCCGCGTCGATGGCGTCGCACACGTCGTCGACGTAGACCGCGTTGCAAATGCCGGCGCCATTGTCGAACATCGTGACAGCCCCCTTGCGGGCCTGCTCGACGACTTGCAGCACAAAATGGCTTGCCGGCCCGTACACCACAGTCGGACGCAAGATCACGACGGGCAGGTCGCCACGGTCATGGGCGGCCTGGACAATTTCTTCTTGCTCGGCTTTGGAGTCGGAATAGTCGTGGTCATACCTGCCGATGCGGGCGGTCTCTTCACGCGCCGCCTCGGGGCCGGGGACCGGCCCATGGACCGACATCGTGCTGACGTGGACGAAGCGCTTCACGCCACGTGCGATCGCGCACTCGACCAGCCGCCGCGTCGCCAGTGGTCCGTGGTTACCATGGGCCAGGTGAACGACGGAATCGCATCCCTCCAGCGCCTGGTTTACCTGTTTGACCTTCAGCAGGTCAGCAACCGCCAGATGCGGCCAGCGCCCGTGCAACAGGGCTGCGCTTTCCTGGCTGCGGACGAGGGGCACGTAAGCTTGCACGCCGCGAGCGTCGAAACGCTCGCATAGCCGCGAGCCGATGAATCCCGAGGCGCCAGTGATCAGGCACTTCGACGGACGTAACTGGAGAGAATTCATTTGATACCAGTATCGAGATTGTTCAAGCTTGACAGCCGAGCCAGCTTCGATCACGTTAAATTACGAACGACATTTTCCTATTTTACAACTTTCTGCCGGCGCCAGGCATGCAGGATACTGTCGTGCGCGCCACCTTGATTGCTGCGCTAAATCAATTGTCAGCCACGGCTTAGCAGTCGACGAAGCACATCCGAAAAGCCGCTCAATGCAGCCTCGAATTCCAACGGATGAATGTTGTCACCATCGAGGAAGCGGCGCATCGCATGGCGTGGCGTGGATGGCGTATTAAGCCCTGGCAAGCAGGTCGTTGAACTTTTCACCCCCATCGCATCCAGCCATTCTCCCTGTCGCGGTGCGAATTCCCCGCTCGGATAACAAAAGTGCTCGATTGCATCGACACCGCAGCGCTTGAGAGCGGCCCGGTTGTCGTCAACTTCGCGCACCGCCTGGTGCCGGTCATCTGTCGAAAAACCGTGGCGGTGAGTATGCAGGCCAACGCTGACACCATCGGCGGCTAAGCCCCGCAACTGCTCGGGGGTCATCAGGTGGAACATCTGGGACGCCGAGATGTCATGGAACGGCAGGTTCAGCAGGTCGCCCAGTGTTTCACAGATTGCCTGGCGTTCCTTCTCGGTGCAGTTGCGTTCACCATGGTCGATGCATTCCGAGGTCACACGTTCTGCCTCCTCGGGGTTCGTCAGGTCGACTACACCATCCGGCGCCCAGCCGACGTTTTTCAACGTCAGCTGGGACACGGTTGACCGGTGAAACATATATTGAACGATCAGGCGAAACACCGGCACTGCATGTTCCACATAGTAGGTAGTGACGTAGACGGTGGCCGGAAAGCCATACTTGCGCAGTAATGGCGCTGCGAGGTGATGGGTCGAGTGAAACCCGTCGTCGACGGTGATGACGACCGTGTGATCGGGCAACTCCCCTGAGTACAGCTGATCAACAGACTGGTCAAGGGTGCCGACTCGCATGCCGCAACGCTTGATGGTCGCCAGCCGTTGCTCGAACTCGGCCGCCTTGATGAACAGCTTAGGCCGAAAACTGCATTCGTCGGCTACCGCGAAACCGTGGTAGCACAGTATCTTCAGCTCGCGGCGCGTCAACCAGCGCGCGAAGCTGAAGAGGCCGATTAGCTTGCAAATGAAAAAGAAACTCAGCTTCACTTTACGCATTTGCCGTCTCCACCGTCGTCATCCCTTCGCTCGACCATTTGCGTTCGGCGCCGAATCGGCGCTCCCAGAAGTAAGAACCCTGGTATGCGAAGCCCATCGATTCGATCACATGCCGCGAGGGGAAGTTGTCGGCCAGCACGCTGATATACGCATAGTCGGTGGCTTCGGCACTGAACGCGGCCTTGAGCATGTGGCCGATCGTTGCGCGGTACAGACCCGCCCCGCGGAAGTCGGGATGCGAATAGAAATCAAAGAGCGCAGCGCTGTTCGTCGGGAAGCTCATTGTCTGTCCGACCTCCGTCATGTGCGAGCTCACCTGATTTGCTGCGAGCCAACCAGAATGGGCCAGTCGTCCGTCGATGCTGACAGTAAACGCGCTGACGCCGTGCTCGATACGCTCGAGTGCAGTGCTCAGGAAGCTATCGCGCGACTGCCATGATTCGCCCGGTTCGAAGGCCAGCAAGTGAGGAATCTCATTGCAACGCACGCGCGGATCGAAGTCGAACCTGGCAGCCAGATCCCGGTCGGCCCGATACACCCGGAATTCGCGGTGCTCCCCGCCCAATTTGGCCAGCTTGCGGCCGAACGCGGCTGGTTTTGCACGCCGCAGAGTGCTGATCGCAGCGCGAACCTGCTCGGGCGTAACGCTTGCCAAGGCCAGCGCGCGCTTGCCCAGCCGTGCAATCTGTTCTTTGGCCTTGTCGCGCCGCAGCCCCATTGCGGAGCGGAAGACCGTCGCGTCGGCAACCTCGTCGTGCGCATTGGCAAAACGTTCCTTCCAAGCATCCCCGCCAGGCGTCAGGTCAAGAACCTCAATGCCGTCTTTAAGTAACTGCTCACCCAGCTGCATCATGTGGATCTTGCCGGGCGAATGTTCGGCACAAAACGGCGACGAAATCAGCAACCCAAGATGCGCCATCTTCCCGCTGACAACGCCCCAGAAAGCGGCAATCGGGCGCTCGTCGGTATACGTCACAGCGCAATAAATGTCATCGGCCGCGTTGGCTAACAGCGCGCGATGGAAGGCGCGCTTGGCCGGATCCTCGCCAAACGGTGTAGATTGGTTAACCGCGCTCTGGCGTAAATCGTAAAAATTAATCAGGTCGTCGAAGATGCGCTCGAATTCTGCAAGGTCGGTGATGCGGCGAAGTTCGAGTTTCCCGAGCTTGGCAAGGCGATTGAACCGGCTCTTATTGCTCTTCTTCGCCATGCTGGCGCGCATTTCCTCGGCATTCAATGTCATGAGTGGACGGGCGCTGCGTCGAACGGCCACTCCACCCTCGACCGCCAAGGCCGCCGTCAATGTGTCGCTGAGCGCTGGATGTGGAAGAAATTTGAAGCGCAGCGACGAAAAACTGAATTGCCGTTTGAGCATGCGCCAGCCTGCTGCCAGCAGTTCATGGTCGTTGCCGGGCGTGCTGAGCCAGACATGGTATTCCGCCTGATGGGCGCCGGCATGCGCCAGTTGCTTTGAGACCTTGTCGTAAGCCAATAGCCACAGGCCGTTCAACGTGCCGGTTGCGGCGCTGGCGCGCACAAGAATCGGCTCCCACTGCGCCGCATACGCGGCATACCACGTGCGCACGAAACCGGGGCCCTGGAAAGCGGTTGCATGCGGACATGCGTTGTGCAACACCTGCCATGAATGCACAAATTCGGGGTCGTTCATCAACTCACGCGCGGCTTTGCCGTAAATCACACCCACAGTATCGACACTCATTACGAATCAGTCAGCCTTATTGTTAAGTCGGTAGCATGAAGATGCGCGATGCGGCGCCTGATTACTCATCCAGGCGGGTTGTGCGATTTGCGGAGCTCCGCCACGGCGTAGCAGCGGAAATGGGATACGCGAAAAAACATCGTCAAACTACAAGCCGCGTCATTTTACATGACAAAAAATAAACGATGCACACAGGTATGTCAATCGTTTTGCTACCCCGCGAACTCATGGGGCCGCCATCCCGGAGATCAAGTTGCGGAAGCGTGCCATTTTGGCTCGAGCTATAAAGCCTGTCCGCCAGCCCAGCTATTCTGACAATGCGAATTTCGCCTGATAAACAGTTATCGCCGCAGCGACTCCTGCTATTATTGTAACAACATTCTGTGCTGGCATATCACGCGAGGCACGAATTTAGTTTACCGATGGAGGAGTTCTCCTATGCTGTCCTTAGTTCAGTTACTTGTTACTGCCGCCGTCCTGGCGCTGGTTTGCTACACCTTGTACAAAGTGCGCGCAGCCCATCTAATGCTGTATGAAGTAGGCGGCCAGGTGCGCGCAGGCACGGAAGATCTCTTCAGGCAGCTTGAAGCCTTGCAG
This sequence comes from Telluria sp. PB2R4, assembly GCF_059685695.1. NCBI lineage: Bacteria > Pseudomonadati > Pseudomonadota > Betaproteobacteria > Burkholderiales > Oxalobacteraceae > Telluria > Telluria sp. PB2R4. The sequence continues at coordinate 409,499 of NZ_JCASIC010000003.1, forward strand.
GGCCTGTACGTCGAACTGGGCTTGACGAAAAGCATGCCTGCCACGCGCGGCTGGGCGGCGTCGCCTGATTTCTTGCTGGAGGCCGCGCGTCACGCGTTGGCAAGCAAGCCACGCGCAGTTCTCGAATGCAGCAGCGGCACCTCGACCATGGTGCTGGCACGCTGCATGCAAATGAATGGCGCGGGTCATGTCTACAGCCTCGAGCACGACCCGTACTTTGCCGCACAGACCCGCTTGCTACTGGAGCGGCATGGCTTGTCGGACTGGGCAACGGTGCTGGATGCGCCGCTGACGCAGCGTCAGATCGACGACGGCAGCTGGCTCTGGTACGACACTGCCGCCCTGCCGCCGCTGGCTTTCGACATGCTGGCGATCGATGGGCCGCCACAGGCAACGGGCCATCTGGCACGCTATCCGGCCGGGCCGCTGCTGTTTCCACGGCTGGGCTCCAATGCGGCCGTGTTCATGGACGACGCCGACCGGCCGGACGAGCGCTCCATCCTGGCACGCTGGAAAGCCGAGTTTCCACTTTTTGCACAAAGCTCGCGCCAGTGCGAGAAGGGTTGCGCGGTGCTGACGGCGCCGCAGCGCTAACTAGGTTCTTAGTTCTTCAAGGTGATGTTGCGCTAGGCTTCGAGTGCCTCGGCTGGCCAATTGCTCTTGATGTAAGCGAGCACGGCGACGATGTCACCGCCCGTCAGTACGCCTACATACGCGGGCATGTCACTGCGGTAACCCTCGGGCGCAGTCTTTCCGGGTACCAACCCATCCCGCACGATATCGATCAGGACAGAATCGGGATGATGTCAAGTGTGGCGCTAAAGTCATGCGGCGGCGCCGGCAGGCAGCCATTGGCAAGCCGGTCTCGCCAGTTGAGCTGCCCTTCGAGCGTGGCGCCGTGGCAGGACGCGCAGTTCTGCTCGTACATGGTCTTGCCGCGGGTAACCAGCGCGGTGTCGGAGGCCGCGATGTATTCCAGAATGACGGGTGGCGCGGGGCGGCGGACGAATAATGTGACCGCAACGCCGGCGACAATCGCAACGGTAGCGCCTATGGTGGCGATTGATCTATGCATACTGCCACTTGCAGAGATGCTAAGAGAAAGCGTTGGCCGGCTGGCGGGGATCGAACCCACGACCCTTGGCTTCGTAGGCCACTAGTCGTTGGCTTGGAGAACCGCATGAACACTGTAACTCGTTGAAATTACATACTATTGTACATTGCAAAAGTAGGCAGTAGTGAGCAGTATCAGGAAGAACATCAGGGTGTTTTCTCCCCAATTTCTCCCCAAAGTCTAGGGCACTTTCGTCGGATTACGTCACAGTGTCCATGCCGCGAATGAACATTATTCGTGTTGCTTATTGCGCAATACTATGCACGAGCGCGTGAGGAAAGCCAGGTGTAGTGGTTTAATTGCCCGGACACCTCGATAGGTGGACAATCTGCCATCCGAGGAGATTTGCATGAAAAGGCAGCGCCGCAGTTTCGATCCCAGCTTCAAGCTTGAGGTCGTCAAAATGATCAAGGAACAGGGTCTCAGTGTTCAGCATGTAAGCGAGAGCATGAGCATTGGCCCGAGCGCCATCCGTCGCTGGGTGGAGCAGTACGATGCCGAGCAGTCCGGCCAGCCAGGCATTGGTAAGCCCCTGACACCCGAGCGGCAACGGACCCGGCAGTTGGAGCAGGAGAACCGCCAGCTGCGAGAGGACGTATCCATCCTAAAAAAAGCATTGGCCTTCTTTGCGCGCGAGCTGAAATGAGTTTTCGACTGATCGAGGAACTGCATACGAAGGCCATTTCTGTCTCGCGTAGCTGCCACGTGTTGGGCGTCAGCCGATCCGGTTTTTATGAAGCGAAGCGCCGCGCCGCCACGCCGGCTGTTTGCGCAGCGAGCGTTCATGCGCGTGCTGCTTTCGCATCGAGTTATCAAAGCTACGGCAGCCGCCGGATGGTGACAGCGCTGGCAAATCGCGGTATCCAGGTCGGGCGCTACAAGGTCCGTCGTTTATGCGCCAGGCAGGCCTAAAACCGGTCTGGAAGTGCAAATTCGTCCACACTACCGACAGCCGGTATGATTTGCCGGTCGCCACCAATGTGCTGGCCCGCCAATTCAATCCAACAGCGCCAAACAAGGCATACGTTTCAGATATCACCTATGTCCGCACCGACGCCGGCAGGCTGTAATTAGCGGTCGTGATCGACCTGTTATCGCGCAAGGTGATCGGCTGGGCCATGGCGCCGAACATGCCGGCCAAGCTCGTCTGCGACGCGTTGCATATGGCCGTTCAGCAGCGGCGACCGGGCAAAGGCTTGATCGTCCATTCAGATAGTAAGAATGTCAGTATGCAAGTGCCCAGCACCAGACGCTGTTAAGCAGTCACGGCTTCGTCTGCAGCATGAGCCGCAAAGGCAACTGCTGGGACAATGCCGTCGCTGAACGCTTCTTCTTGAACCTGAAGATGGAACGGCGTCTGGCAGCGAAAATATGTTAACCACGCCGAAGTCAAGCTCGATATCGCGGCCTACATCGTTGGCTTCTACAACAGCGAACGCCTGCATTCAGTTCTGGGTAATCTGCCGCCCTCCGTCTACGAGCGGAACATGGCAGCACAAAAACCTATCGTCGTGTCCGAATTTACTTGACCACCACACCCTTTTTATTCAGGGTCGAGGTCGACGAGTCCCCGAGCAGCGAAACCGTTATTTGCAGCTCGCCCGTCTGTCGGGCCTTCTGGGCTTCCACGTCCTCCGGCAGGACTGCGGCTATTGAATCGAGCCGTACACGATAAACAGGGTCATCGCGATCAGCAGCACCCGGGCCGGCGTGCGGCTTGGCGCTGCGCCATGCGGCCCGAATGCGGTCAGGCGTTGGCCCCTTTGATCGCATGGCGCGCCATCAGATCGTACATGGTCGGACGACTGATCCCCAACACTTCGGACGCCTTGACGATATTGCCGTCGGCCCGGGCCAATGCCTTCACCAAGGCCTTGTATTCAGCTTCGTCGCGTATCTGACGCAGGTTGATGGGCTGCTCTTCCGCCTCGACATCCAGGCCCAGGTCCTCGGCCTGGATGGTCGACCCGTCCGCCATGATGACGGCGCGCTTGATATAGTTTTCCAGCTCTCGCACATTGCCTGGCCAGGCGTAGGTCTCTATCGCGCCCAAGGCTTCGGGTGAGAAATGCAGGCTCGAGCGCGATTCCTGGGCACAGAACTTGTTCTTGAAATGGTGCGCCAGCAGCGCCGCGTCACCGTCGCGCACCCGCAGCGGCGGGATAGTGACGACGATCTCGGACAGGCGGTAATACAAGTCTTCACGGAAGCGACCGCTTTGGGCCAATTCCTTGAGGTTACGGTGGGTCGCACAAATCACGCGCACGTCGACCGGAATTTCTTCATGGCCGCCAATGCGCTCGACCACCCGCTCCTGCAGGAAGCGCAGCAGCTTCGCCTGCAAGGCCATCGGCAGGTCGCCGACCTCGTCGAGGAAGAAGGTGCCGCCGCTGGCCAGCTCGACTTTTCCTTTCGTCTGTTTGGCAGCCCCCGTGAAAGCGCCTTTTTCATAGCCGAACAGCTCGCTTTCAAGCAGGTTCTCCGGAATGGCGGCGCAGTTGATGGCCATGAAACGGTTGCTCGAGCGCGGACTGAGCTGGTGCAGCGCACGCGCCAGCACTTCCTTGCCGGTGCCCGACTCGCCCAGCAGCATCACCGAAGCCGAAGTTGGCGCCACTTTCTCAATGCTTCGGCAAACCCTGAGCATGCCCGGATCGCGGCTGATCACGCCTGACATCGGCGAATCGGCCTGGCTCTGCATCATACGGCGGTTCTCGTTCTGCAGCGAATGCAGGAAGAACGCGCGCTGCACCACCAGGTTGAGCACTTCCTGGTCGCAAGGCTTCTGATGGAAATCGTAGGCGCCCATGCCGATGGCCTTGACTGCGTTGGCATGGTCCTGGTTGCCCGTCAGGACGATGACCTTGGTGTCAGGCGCCAGTGCCAGGATACTTTGTAGCGTCGCCAGTCCCTCGGTGGCGCCGTCCGGGTCGGGGGGCAAACCCAGATCCATGGTGACCACGGCCGGCTCGTGGCGGCGCAGCAGCGCCAGCGCGCTCTCGCGATCACCGGCGACCACGACCTCATACGCGTCCAGGCTCCAGCGCAACTGCTTCTGCAGGCCCACGTCATCTTCGATGATGAGCAGTTTTGGTTTATTCTGTGTCAAGACTATCCTCCAGCCTGACCGCGCGCGGCTTGGCTTGCGCCACGTCCACGCGGTGAAGAGGCAATATTACGTCGAAAGTAGTGCCGATTTGTGGCGTGCTGCTGATCTCTATCCGCCCGCCCAGTTCCTGGATGTATTCGCGGCTTTCGAAGGCGCCGATGCCCATGCCGGCCGCCTTGGTTGATTCGAAGGGCTTGAACAGGCGCTCGCGGATGAATTCCTCGTCCATCCCGACCCCGGTATCCTGAATCGAGACGACAGCATGGTCCTCGCGCCGCATTACCTCGATGGTAACCTTACCGTCGCGCGGAGTGGCCTCGATTGCGTTCTGCACAAGGTGACCGAGCACCCGCTCCAGCCGTTCGCGGTCGGCCAGCACCATCAAGCCCTGTGTGCGGACGCGCAGCACCGGATGCGGCTCGAAGCCGCGCTTGTCCTTGATGGCCTGCTGCACCACGTCGCCAATGGCCAGTGGGCCAGTTTGATCGGCATTGGCGCTGCGTCCCAGTTTTTGCAGCATCAGCTTCATCTTTTCCACTGACAATTCAACGGTTTCCAGCATGTCGCGCTGGAATTCGGGATTGTCGCGGTGCTTTTCCGCGTTGACCACCATTAGCGACAACTGCGAGACCAGATTCTTCAGGTCGTGCACGACGAAGGTCGACATGCGGTTGAAAGACTCGAATTGGCGCGCGACGATCAGGGCGTCGGCCGCTTCCTGCTGGGCCAGGTAGCTGGCAGCCTGCACGCCTGCGATTTTGAGCAAGTCGATCACTTCCCAGTTCAGGTTGACTGGGCTGCGCGATTGCTGCAACACCGCGAAACCGAGCAGGCCGCCATGCATCATCATCGGCACCACAAGCCAAGCCCTGGCTTGCTGGTTCAGCCAGTCCGGCAAGACGAGTCCGGGATATTTGTCGGGGTCGCTGGCGGCCTCGCGCAGGTCGACCACCCATTGCGATTGCTCCAGGTAACGGCAAAATGACGAGTCGGCATCTTCGCAGCCTTCCTGCGCGGTCATGTGCCAGTAAGCGGTTGCTTCATACTGCCCTGAATCGCGCCGCAGCCACAAAGCCCCCCCGGGACTTTCGACCAGTGCCGCAATGGCCTGGATCGCACGCGCGCCCAGTCCTGGTCCCGGTTCGGACAAAGTACGGGTAAAGCGCAGCCATTCCTCACGGTAATCGTAGTTATAGGTATAGAAGTGCTTGCTGATGAAGACTTTCAGCCATGACCGGAACGTGCCAGAGAACAGGATTCCGACCAGCAACAGTAAGGCGGCGAACAGGAAAGCCGCTTGCATCACAGTACCCCAGCTGCCGCCGAAGAACCGCAAGTAGTAGCCGGCCAGGCCCATCGTCAGCAGGTAAAGCGCCGAGCCGAACAGCGCCGCCGAATGGAACATGACGCGACGCGAGAGTGCCAGTTCTGTATTCCACGACGCACTCCTGGCCATCGAAACCGCGATCAAGGGTACGGTGACTGCATTGACCGCGCCGCGTGCCGCCCAGACATCCTCGTTAATTTGGCGGAATAGCAAAGCGTCGCTATACATATAGAAGTCATAAGCGAACATCCCACCGATACCGAGGCAAGCGAACTTGATTGCCCAGCGCTCCTGTTCCGGCTTGTTGCGGTATACCTGCTCTACCAGCAGCATGCCGAACACCGCCAGCCCTACCCGCAAGGTCATCGACGAGACCATACTGAATTCTTCCAACGCATGGCCGCCCCACCAGCCATACAAGGTAATGGCCAGGAAGAAGGCGTAGCAGGCCGCGGCAATAGTCACCTTGTTGCTTAGGCCGAGCGGAAGTCGGCTGTACGGGCTGCGGTGGCGTCCGAGAAGGACCACAAGAAAGAATGACCAGGCTGCGTTGCGCAGGATCTCGAGGACATCCACCAGCATCGAGAGCGGGATGTCGACGTGGGCATGGTAACCGACAGTGGCCGCCCAGCCCGACGTCAGCAGACAAGCGGTGGACAAGATTGCGCGATGGAAGTGACTACGCCAGCTGGTCAGCCACATCGCTCCCAGCAGCAGGAAGCCAACGGCGGCGACCAGATAACTGAAGGTAACGATCTCGGTCAACTTGCTTTATCCATGACATGTTGCCGGCGCCTGCAAGGCATTAGCGGCCGCTGCGTAAGAGGACGACCTTCAAGGTGTTGATCAGCACCAGAACGTCGAGGAACAGGCTGTTGTTCTTCACGTAATACAGGTCGTACTGCAGCTTCTGCAGCGCGTCCTCGGCTGACGAGCCATAGCCATAGCGCACTTGAGCCCAGCCGGTGATACCGGGCTTCACGCTGTGGCGCACGTTATAGTAAGGGACCACTTCGATCAGCTGCTCGACGAAATACGGGCGTTCCGGGCGTGGCCCGACGAAGGACATCTCGCCCTTGAACACATTCAGGATCTGCGGCAGCTCGTCGATGCGGGTCTTGCGCATGAAGTTGCCGAAACGCGTCACGCGCGGGTCGTTCTGGGCGGCCCACTGCGGCTTGCCGGCTTTTTCGGCATCGGTGCGCATGCTGCGGAATTTATGCACGTAGAAGGTCTTGCCGTCCTTGCCGACCCGCTCCTGGGAGTAGAAGACTGGTCCGCGGTCTTCCAGGTAGACCAGCAGCGCCGCCAGCAGCATCAGCGGAAAGGTGATGGCCAGGATCAGGGTACTGCACACCAGGTCGAAGGTGCGCTTCATGAACGTGCGCGCGAAGCTCTGGTCGAAGCCGCCGCCGAACACCAGCCACGAAGGCTGCAGTGAATCGACGCGGATCTGACAGGTTTCGCGTTCGAAGAAAGTGGCGGCGTCGGTGACGCGGATGCCTTGCAGTTTGCAGTCGAGCAGTTCCTTGATCGGGAATCCGCCGCGACGGTTCTGGACCGACACCACGATTTCCACCACGTTGTGCTGGCGCGCAAGCGAGACCAGCGAGTCGCCGTCGCGCACGGTCAGCAAATCCGAGTCGGGCACGCACAGCTCTTCGGCCGGGCTCGGAATGAAGCCGGCGATACTGTAGCGGTGGTAGTTCGACGGACGCGCCGCCAGGTCGCTGCATTCCTTGGCCAGCGGCCCGCCGCCCAGGAACATGATGCGCGATTCCAGGATCCGCGCCTCGGACGACTTGAAGAAGGCCATGCGGGCCAGGAAGATGCCGCCGCCGGCCAGCGCGAATACCAGGGCCATGGTGCCGCGCCCGAACGACAGCTCCGGCGCCATGTAGAACACCAGCGCCAGGATCGCAAAACCCATCAGGAACGAGGGCATCAGCTTCATGAAGAACGGATGGCGCAGGCCCTCGTCGAAATCGAGCTGGTACATGCCCATCGCGCTCATGCTGAAGATGATCGCCACGGTGAACGCCACCGCGGACGTAAAGAAATGGTCGAGCTGGGTGGCCGCCGCGGCGTCGCCATATTCGATGAAGCGCAATGCCGCGCCGATGTAGGCTGCCCCCAGCAGCACCAGCACTTCGACGAACAGCAGCAGGAAGACAATCTTCGAAACGTAGTGGTTCGCGATCCTAAACACGGTAGCCTCCGAGATTCTTGTATCTTTTCTGGATATGCATGGATGCTTGTTTTAGTGCGACAGGCTACGGACGTACCAGTCCATCGCCTGCTTCAAACCTTCGCCGATGCGGTGCGTCGGCTGGAAGCCGAGCGCCGCTGTTGCCTTGGAAATATCCGCCTGTGAATGACGCACGTCGCCGCGGCGGAAGTCGGCGTACTTCGGCTGGTGCTGCGCCACGTGCGGGAAGCGGTCCTGCAGCGCCACCTTCATCATTCCGTACAGCTCATTGAGGGTGGTGCGTTCGCCCAACGCGACGTTGTACACCGCATTGGCGGCGTCCTTATCCGACAGCGCAGCCAGGAGGTTGGCCTGCACCACGTTGTCGATGTAACAGAAATCGCGGCTGGTCTCGCCGTCGCCGTTGATGCGCAGTTCCTTGTTGCGGATCAGGGCGGCGATCCATTGCGGGATCACGGCGGCGTAGGCGCCGTCCGGGTCCTGGCGTGGCCCGAACACATTGAAGTAGCGCAGCCCGATCGATTCCATGCCGTAAGTACGACCGAACACATTGGCGTACAGTTCGTTAACGTATTTCGTGACCGCGTATGGCGACAGCGGGTTGCCGATGCGCTCTTCGATTTTCGGCAGGTCCGGGTGGTCGCCATAGGTCGAGCTCGACGCGGCATAAACGAAGCGCTTGACACCGTTATCGCGGGCAGCGACCAGCATGTTCAGGAAGCCGTCGATATTGGTCGCGTTGGTCGTCAGCGGATCGTCGATCGAACGCGAGACCGAGCCGAGCGCAGCCTGGTGCAGCACGAAATCGGCGCCGTGGCAGGCGGCCTGGCAGGCGGCAGGGTCGCGGATGTCGGCTTCGATGAAATTAAATTTCATCCAGGCATCTGCAGTGACAGAATCTTTCACCTGCGCCAGGTTATGGCGGTGACCGGTTGCGAAATTGTCGAGGCCGGTCACTTGCTGGCCGAGCTTGAGCAAGGCTTCCACCAGATTCGACCCGATGAAGCCGGCCGCACCCGTTACCAGCCAGTGATAAGGATGCTGCAGCAGATGTTGCTGGATTTCTTGAAACTTGTTCACTCTCACACACTTTCACGGTCACGCCGGCAAGGCCGGCGTTGCCCGCCGTGCAACGGCGCGGCGGTTAAAGGGGGCGCTTACAGGCGCCAGACACAGTAGCCGGCTTCCTGCAGGGCGGCGGCATCGAACTGCGACTTGACATCGATGAAGCAGCCGTTCTGGTTGAGCTTTTCCTGGAAATGCGTCAGCGACAGCGCCAGCACTTCCTTGTGTGGCACCGCCACCACGACCGCATCGGCCTGCGGCAGCGATTCCCAGCTTTCCAGCTTGATGCCGTATTCGTGCTGTGCTTCGGCGGCGTCGGCCTGCGGATCGAATACGTGCACCTCGCAACCATAGCTTTCTAGTTCGTGGACAATGTCCGCGACTTTCGAATTGCGCAGGTCAGGGCAGTTTTCCTTGAAGGTCAGGCCGATCACATTGACCTTGGAGCCCTTGACGTTGAACCCAGAGGAGATCATCGACTTGACGGTCTTTTCGGCAACGAACTTGGCCATGCCATCATTGATGCGGCGCCCGGCCAGGATCACCTGCGGGTGATAGCCGACCATCTCGGCCTTGTGGGTCAGGTAGTAGGGATCCACGCCGATGCAGTGACCGCCGACCAGGCCCGGGCGGAACGGCAGGAAGTTCCACTTGGTGCCGGCAGCTTTCAGTACCTCGAGCGTGTCGATGCCGATCTTGTCGAAGATGATGGCCAGCTCATTCATCAGGGCGATGTTCAGGTCTCGCTGGGTGTTCTCGATGACCTTCGCTGCTTCGGCGACCTTGATGCTCGAGGCGCGGTATACGCCGGCGGTGATCACCGATTCATACAGCGCGGCGATACGCTCGAGGGTCTCGTCGTCGTCACCCGACACCACTTTCAGGATGGTAGTCAGGGTGTGTTCCTTGTCGCCCGGATTGATGCGCTCCGGCGAGAAGCCGACATGGAAATCGTCCTTCCACTTCAGGCCCGAATGCTTTTCCAGGATCGGGATGCAGACTTCCTCGGTCGCCCCTGGATACACGGTCGATTCGAAGATGACGATCGCGCCGCGCTTCATGTGGGTGCCGACGGTCTTGCTGGCGCCAGCCAGCGGCGTGAAGTCCGGGTTGTGGGCGATGTCGACCGGGGTCGGCACGGCGACCACGATATAGTCGGCCTTGGCCAGTACCGACGGATCAGTAGTGACGTCCAGGTGGCGCGCTTCCCTCAACTGCTCCGACGTCAGTTCGCCGGTAGGATCGATGAAGTTCTTGTAGTTGTCGATCTTGGCCTGCGACAGGTCGAAGCCGACGGTTTTCGACTTCTTGCCGAACTCGACTGCCAGTGGCATGCCAACGTAACCAAGTCCAACTACTGCGACAATCTCATCTGCTTTCATTATCGGATTCCGTCCTCGAATTGCGTTTTGCTATTATGCTAACTTTCAATATACCATGGAAATATATGCCTGCTCAACGTTGTCGTGCGTATGCGCGTGGATACAACGACATTTCCGAACTAACAATGTAAAAATGCTAGCTTTTTGGCACTCATTATGTTGTGTTTTTAATAATTTTATTATTCCAGGCTGGCAGCATATGTATTCACAACATTTGCCAGAGGAACGGGCGCTTGTAATTTTAACATTTTCCAAAATGCATGGTCAGGCATATCGAATCGTGCGCTTCTTATTGTCGAAATGCAATTTCAATGTTGCACTTCGGTAATATCCCCGATTGATTTAGTTGCTTACCGTGCAACTTCCTACTGCATCACCTGTTCTTCAGGTGCATCATTCACCGTCGGGGAACAAGTGTGGCACTCTGCTTTAATCTTGCGCAAGCAAAACTGTTACAAAGCTGCATCGGTGTCGTTTATCGGTGCCACAAGGGGACAAGGTCGGCGCGACCATTCGAACAAGCGCAGGAAAGGTACGCATGCAGGAGACTGCTTCGAAGGTGCACTGGTGGAACTAGATTTGATGATGGTGCGGCTGGCGGGGATCGAACCCACAACCCTTGGCTTCGGAGGCCAATACTCTATCCATTGAGCTACAGCCGCACGGGAGGTAAACAGATGTGATGCCGAAGGATACAGAAATTCCAGCCTCCCGTCCATGGAAAGGCTGGCACGCTGACAATTTGCGTGCCACAGCGTATTACTTTACGTCTATAATCGGCCGTTTGGCGGCGTTTCCAAAAAAGCACGCAGAGGTGCAGGCGCCGGGAAGGTAGCAGGTTTTTTTAATAGTATTAAGGAAATCATGAGCGACGCACACCACGAACACGAATCAGTCATCCGTACGCCGAAGCAACTCATCGCCGCTGTCGCAGGTTTTTTCCTGGTTATTGTAATCGGCATCATCCTGCTGGTGGTCTACGCTACCAGCGACAAGCTGACCGGCGCCGGCACCACCTCCCAGAATGAAGAAGCCGTCGCCGAACGCATCCGGCCACTCGCCGAGCAGGATTTCACGCTGGTCGATGCCAATGCGCCACGCATCCTGCAGGCCGGCGGCGCGGTCTACGCGGCAGTATGCGCTGCCTGTCATGACAGCGGCGCAGCTGGCGCCCCGAAAACTGGCGACACTGGTTCGTGGAGTGCGCGCCTGGGCCTGGGCTACGATACCCTTGTCAAGCATGCGATCGAAGGCATCCGCGCGATGCCGGCCAAAGGTGGCAATCCAGACCTGGACGATGTGGAAGTAGCGCGCGCCGTGGTGTTCATGGCCAACAAGAGTGGCGCCAGCTTCAAGGAGCCAGCAGCGCCCGCCCCGGTCGCAGCGCCGGCAGCGGCAACGGCGGATGCCGCAGCGACGCCGGTTCCTGCCCCGGCGGCTGCGTCAGCTTCGGCAGCTGCCGCGCCGGCCCCTGCCGCCGTAGCGGCGCCGGTCGTGGCCCAGGCGAACGGCCAGAGCGTCTACAACGCCGCCTGCGTGGCCTGCCATGGCGCCGGCATCGCCGGTGCACCCAAGCTGGGCGACAAGGCCGCGTGGACCGCGCGCATCGCACAGGGCGCGCCAACGCTGTACGAGCACGCCATCAAGGGCTTCCAGGGCAAGGCCGGCGTGATGCCGCCGAAAGGCGGATCAACCGCGCCCGATGCTGACATCAAGGCTGCCGTCGATTACATGGTCGCCGCATCGAAATAAGCCTGGCGGCAGCGCCAACCAAGCAACCCGGACCTGATCCGGGTTTTTTTGCGCTTCAGGGTGCCGGTGGCTGCGCTGTCAGGCAGCCGCTGAAATCGTCGAACGCCCCGTAGCGCGGTTTGTCCGCACGCGCGGGGCCGCACAGGTCGGGCACTGCGCCACCCGCAGCCGACCGGCGTTCGGCCGGCTCGCGCCAGCGGAAATCGAAGTCGAGCGGGTCGCGGAACAGGTCGCGCTGCGGATGGCTGCCGGCATACAGCCACGCCGCCGACGAGTACCGGTTGTCGCCCATGTGCAGGATGCCATTGTCGCGACTGCGGATGATGCCGTCGACCAGGTTGCCGTCGAGCGTAGCGCTACTGGTGGCGAAGCGCACGGTGATGCCACCAGTGTCGACCAGCGTATTATGGATCAGCTTGCTGCGCGCGGCCGCGTTCAAGTAGATGCCGTCGTCCGAGCACGAGGCGACCAGGTTGGCGCGCAGCGTGCTGTCGTCCTGCTCGGTGATGCACCTGCCATCGCGGCAATACGGCTTTCCGGTGCCGCCGCCCCCCAGGGACAGGCCGACCCGCTGTCCCGGTGCGCCGCGCAGCCGGTCTTCGCACAGCACCATGTTCTGCTCCAGCAGGTTGTCGCTGCCGGCGCCCTTGACGAAGGCACCGTAGCTGATGCCGTCGCCCCTGCCCTTGATGAAGTCGCTGATCAGGTTGCGGCGGATCACCCAATGGCTGGCCGCGACCACGTCGACCGGCGTGACCGAGCTGCTTGTGTCGCGGATACCGTTGTTACGCAGCGTATTGGATTCCAGCAGCCCATGGTCGGGGTAGCGCCCGCCCTCGGCATTGACCTTGACGTGCGCATTGAAGTCGAGGATCAGGTTATTCACTGCGGCGAAATGATGGGCGTTGCCCACCACGTGGAAGGCATGCTCGCAGCCGCCTTTGCACACGCCCTGCAACACCAGGTTCTCGAAGCGCCAGTAAGGTGCGGACAGCTTGAAGCCTTCGGTCGTGTTGATCTCGACCTGGACGCTGCCGGGTGAGATGGCGCGCACGACGATCAAGGCGTCTTGCAGGCCGGGACGCGAGATCACTAGCGGGCGGTCGATCCGATACCGGCCCGGCATCAGGGTGATGACCTGGCCTGGCTGCGCCGCCGCAATCGCGCGCAGCAGGCCGGCGCTGTCGGCGACCATCACCACCTGCCCGGCCCGCTCTGGCGCTCCTGCCGCCTGCACACCCACGCGCCCGCTCCAGGCTGCCGTGCGCAGCGGCGGCTCGCCGCGATCGGCACCCACCAGCCAGCGCCGCGCGGCCACGCCGATGGTTTCGAATACCGCATGGTGCCCATCGCTGCGGCGCTCGACGTACGGCCCGAGGGACCGCGGGGTGATCCCGACGTCGTTCAGATAAAACAGCGCAGCGCCGCCAGCGGCACCGGCGAGTGCCAGTCCCGCGCCGCCCAGCCAGAAAACACGGCGCAGGCCGTTGCGGCGCCGACGGCGGGCGGTGTGGGAAAGGTCGGTCGAATTCCGCATGGTCTCGGTCGTCGGCAATGTGTAGTCGTTAAAAGAAAGAAGGCCACGACATGATCGTGGCCTTCTTTGTACTTGGTCAATAAAAACTTACCAGATAATCACGCGGTCCTTCGGCGCCAGGTACATCTTGTCGCCTTCCTTCACGCCGAAGGCTTCGTAGAAGCCCGGCTGGTTCTTCAAGGTGCCGTTGGCGCGGAACTGGCCCGGCGAGTGCGGGTCGGTCTTGACCTGGGCGATCTGTGCCGGCTCGCGCATCTTCGAACGCCACACCTGGCCCCAGCCCATGTAGAAGCGCTGGTCGCCCGTGAGCTTGTTGATCACCGGCGCCGGCTTGCCCTTCAGGGACAGTTTATACGCCTTGTAGGCGATCGCCAGGCCCGAGTTGTCGCCGATGTTCTCACCTAAAGTCAATTCGCCGTTCACGTTATAGCCCGGCAGCGGGCTGTAGCCGGCGTACTGGGCGATCAGGACCTTGGTCTTCTCGGCGAAACGCTTGCCGTCTTCCTCGGTCCACCAGTTGCGCATGTTGCCGTCGCCGTCGTACTGCGAACCCTGGTCGTCGAAGCCGTGGCTGATCTCGTGGCCGATCACGGCGCCGATGCCGCCGTAGTTCACCGCGTCGTCGGCATTCGCATCGAAGAACGGTGGCTGCAGGATCGCGGCCGGGAACACGATCTCGTTCAATTCCGGGTTGTAGTAGGCGTTGACGGTCTGCGGCGTCATGCCCCATTCGTCGCGGTCGATCGGCTTGCCCAGCTTGTTCAGTTCGCGGTTGTATTCCACTTCGCGCGAACGCATCACGTTGCCGACCAGGTCCCCGCGCTTGACGCTCAGCGCCGAATAATCCTTCCACTTGTTCGGGTAGCCGATTTTCGGGGTGAACTTGGCCAGCTTGGCCTGGGCTTCCTTCTTGGTGGCCGGGCTCATCCAGTCGAGGGTGTCGATCGAGGTGCGGTAGGCCTCGAGCAGGTTCTTCACCAGCACTTCCATGCGCGCCTTGCGCTCGGCCGGGAAGTGCTCTTTCACGTACAGCTTGCCGACCGCATCGCCCAGCGAACCCTCGATGGTGGACACGCCGCGCTTCCAGCGCGGTTCCAGTTTCGGCGCGCCCGACAGGGTGGTGCCGTGGAAGGCGAAGCGCTGGTCGACGAAGGCTTTGGAGAGGTAATTGGCGTAGCCGTTCACGGTGTGCATCTGCAGGTAGACCTTCCAGGTCTCGAGCGGCACCCGGTTCACGATCTCGGCCATGCCCTTCAGGTAGCTCGGCTGGCTGACGATGACGTAGTCGGTCTTGCCCTTGATGCCCGATTCCGCCAGCCAGGCGTCCCAGGCATAGCCCGGCGCCAGTTCGGCCAGCTTGGCCAGCTCGACCTTGTTGTAGGTCTTGACCGGGTCGCGGTTCTCGACCTTGGTCCACTGGACGCGCGCCAGTTCGGTCTCGAGATCGACCACGGCTTTCGCATTCGCCGCGGCATTGCGGTCGCCCGACATGGCCAGCATCTTCTCGACGTGCTGCTGGTACTTGGCGCGGGTGTCGGCCAGCTTGGTGTCGTCCGCCTTCAGGTAGTAGTCGCGGTCCGGCATGCCCAGGCCGCCCTGGTACAGGTCGGCCACGTATCTGGTCGAATCCTTGGCGTCCTGGTGGATGTAGAAGCCGAACGGCACGGTGACGCCCATGCGGCCCAGGCGCGCGAAGGTGGCGGGCAGTTCGGCCTTGTCCTTGATGGCAGCGATTTTCGCCAGTTCGCCCTTGAGCGGAGTGATACCCAGCTGCTCCAGGCGCGCTTCGTCCATGTAGCTGGCGAAGAAGTCGCCGATCAGCTGCTCTTCCGAGCCGGCGCGCGGGTTCCTGGTGGCGGCCGATTTCTCGATGATGGCGCGCAGCTGCGGCTGGGTGTCGTCGTGCAGCTTGTAGAAGGCGCCCCAGCTCGACTTGTCGGCCGGGATCTCGACGGTCTTGAGCCACTTGCCGTTCAGGTGCTGGAAGAAGTCGTCCTGCGCGCGCACGGACGGCTCGACGTACTCGAGCGCGATGCCGGTCGACAGTTTTGGCGTAGCCTTGCTGCCGGTGGTGCTCTTCGCGGATTCAGCCTGCGCCATCGAAGCCACCAGGACGAGCGCCGCGGCGCTCAGGATATGTCGTTTCATTCTGTCTCTCCGTACTGTTGTCTTGTAGTTGTCTGAATGGTGAAACGGGCCGGAAGCTTGCGCCGCCGGCCCGTTCGGGAGTGCTACCTGCTTACCAGATGATCACGCGATCCTGCGGCGCCAGGTACATCTTGTCGCCCGGCTTGACGTTGAAGGCCTCGTAGAACTCGGGCATGTTCATCACGGTGCCGTTGGCGCGGAACTGGCCCGGCGAGTGCGGGTCGGTCTTGACCTGGTTGATCTGCTGCGCTTCACGCATCTTCGAACGCCACACCTGGCCGAAGCCCATGAAGAAGCGCTGGTCGCCGGTGAGGTTGTCGATGACCGGCGCCGGCTTGCCGTTCAGCGACAGCTTGTAGGCCTTGTAGGCGATCGACAGGCCGGCGTTGTCGCCGATGTTCTCGCCCAGGGTCAGTTCACCGTTCACGTTATAGCCCGGCAGCGGCGAGAAGCCGTTGAACTGCTTGACCAGCTTGTCGGTGCGGGCCTTGAAGGCGGCGCGGTCAGACGCGGTCCACCAGTCGCGCAGGTTGCCGTCGCCATCCGACTGGCTGCCTTTGTCGTCGAAGCCGTGGCCGATCTCGTGGCCGATGACGGCGCCGATGGCGCCGTAGTTGACGGCGTCGTCGGCGCGCATGTCGAAGAACGGCGGCTGCAGGATCGCGGCCGGGAACACGATCTCGTTGGTCGTGCTGCGGTAGTAGGCGTTGACCGTCTGCGGCGTCATGCCCCATTCGGTGCGGTCGACCGGCTTGCCCAGCTTGTTCAGCTGGTAGTTGTACTTGAAGTTCGCAGTGCGCATCGCGTTGCCGACCAGGTCGTCACGCTTGATGCTCAGCTTCGAATAGTCGCGCCACTTGTCCGGATAGCCGATCTTCGGGGTGAACTTGGCCAGCTTGGCGCGGGCTTCCTTCTTGGTGTCCGGGCTCATCCACTCGAGGTTGTCGATCGACTGGCCGTACGCGACGATCAGGTTCTTCACCAGCTCTTCCATGCGCGCCTTGCGCTCGGCCGGGAAGTGTTCCTTCACGTACAGCTTGCCGACCGCTTCGCCCAGCGCGCTCTCGACCGCGCCGACGCCGCGCTTCCACAGCGGGGCCTGTTCCGACACGCCCGACAGCGCGGTGCCGTAGAACGAGAAGCTCTGCGCCACGAAGGCTTTCGACAGCAGCGGCGAGTATTCGCGCAGCAGCTGCCACTCGAAATAGGATTTCAGGGTCGACAGCTCGGTCTTGGCCAGCACCTCGTTCAGGCCCTGGAAGTAGCTCGGCTGGTTGACGATGATGGTATCGAGCTTGTTGCCGACGCCCGACGCGCCCAGGGCCGCCTTCCAGTCGTAGCCAGGGGCCAGCTTGCCCAGCTCGGCCACGCTCATCTTGTTGTAGCGCTTGACCGGGTCGCGGTTCTCGACGCGGGTCCACTGCACCTTGGCCAGCTCGGTCTCGAAATCGACGATGGCCTTGGCCTGGGCCGCGGCATCCTTTTCGCCGGCCAGCGCCAGCGTCTGCTCGACGTGCTTCAGGTACTTGGCGCGCACTTCCGCCAGCTTGGCGTCGTCCTGCTTCAGGTAGTAGTCGCGGTCCGGCATACCCAGGCCGCTCTGCGAGATGTACACGACGTGTTCGGTCGAGTTGCGCATGTCCTGGCTGACGTAGATGCCGTACGGGGTCGAGACGCCGATCTTCGACAAATGGGCCACCAGGTTCGGCAGGCCCTTCTTGTCCTTGAGGGTGCGGATCTTCTGCAGCTCGCTGCTCAAGGGCTTGGTGCCCAGGGCTTCGCGGCGCGCTTCATCCATGTAGCTGGCGTACAGGTCGCCGATCTTCTGGGTTTCGGAACCCGTCTTGGCCGACTTGTCGGCCTGCGCGGCCTCGATGATGGACTTGATCTGCGGCGTGGTGTCGTCGCGCAGCTTCATGAAGGTGCCCCAGCTCGCCTTGTCGCTCGGGATCTCGGTCTCTTTCAGCCACTTGCCGTTCAGGTGGGTGAAGAAGTCGTCCTGCGGGCGCACGCTGGCATCGATGTATTGGGTATCGACACCCGAGATCGGCGCGGCGACCGACTTGGCGCTCGCGGCTACGGCCGCAGCCGGCTTGTCTGCCGCGTTGGCAAAGGCTGCCGCCAGGGACAAGGTCAGGGTGCTCAGAAGGATTCGCTTCACGGAATAGTCCTCGATTGCTAGGGATTGCTGGGTTGTGAAATAGCGGCCGGCTTGTGGCCAGTCTCATCGTTGTGCGCCTGGGTAATCACCCGTCCTCGACGGTAAAGGCTCCAGGCATTCTAGCGGGTGAGCAAAGGGCGGCAACAGCCTGCCGGGCTTTTTTACTTTTCGATACATGCAGCAAGGGTGATATCGCATATGCATGTGTTGGTACGTCACAACAACATGCGCGGGAAAGCGGCCATAAAAAAGCCCGCGGAGGGGGCCGCGGGCAAGACCACTTCAAAAGTGGAGAGAGAGAGAAAAACTGAGATTGACTATAAGGTTCGGCTCCCCCACCCGATTGGACTCTTACAATTGCTTACCAACCTGAGCAATTCGTAACAGGGCTCGACGGCCGCTGCTGCCCGAACAAGGTTTGGCCTGCTTCGGAGCAGCACGCGGCGTTCGGGTTTATACTGGACTCGCGCTAACTCATGTGCACACCGGGGCACCGGCAGCGAAGTCAGCGCTCACATCGGGTGAACCATGGGCTCCACTTTCAAGAATTCCTGTCTCGTCGGCCTGGGCGCCATTGCCGGGGTCGCGGTCACCATGCAGTTTTCCGCGCTGGCCCAGAAGCCGGTCGATGCGGACATGCCCATGGCCGAGCTGCGCCAGCTGGCCGACGTCTACGGCGTCATCAAGTCCACCTATGTCGAACCGGTCGAAGACAAGGCCCTGCTGTCGCAAGCGATTTCCGGCATGGTCGCCTCGCTCGACCCGCACTCGGCCTACCTCGACCCGCGCGCCTACCGCGAGCTGCGCGAAGGCACCGAAGGCCGCTTCGTCGGCCTCGGCATCGAGATCTCCGAGAGCGACGACGGGTACGTCGAAATCGTCGCCCCGATCGAGGATTCCCCTGCCTGGCATGCGGGCATCAAGGAGGGCGACCTGATCACCCGGATCGACGGCCATCCGGTGCAGGGGCTGCCGATCGACGAAGCGATCAAGCGCATGCGCGGCGAGCCCGGCACCCGGGTGACCCTCACCATCGCACGCAAGGACAGCCCCACGCCGCTGCGCTTCACTATCGCACGCGGCGAAATCGTGCAAAAGAGCGTCAAGGCGAAGATGGTGGAGCCGGGCTACGCATGGCTGCGCATCGCGCAGTTCCAGGAACCCACCGTGGACGACATGGCGGCCAAGCTGCAGGCGCTGTACCGCGACAACCCCGACATGAAGGGCCTGGTGCTCGACCTGCGCAACGACCCGGGCGGACTGCTGCAGGGGGCGATCGGCGTGGCCGCCGCCTTCCTGCCGAAAGACGCCGAGATCGTCTCGACCAACGGCCAGCTGGCGGACTCGCGCCAGCGCTTCTACGGCAGCCCCGAGTTCTACATGCTGCGCAGCGGCGCCGACCCGTTGTCTTCGCTGCCGCCGGCCTTCAAGAAGCTGCCGATGGTGGTGCTGGTGAACACCGGTTCGGCCTCGGCCTCCGAGATCGTCGCCGGCGCGCTGCAGGACTACAAGCGCGCGATCATCCTCGGCAGCCAGACCTTCGGCAAGGGCTCGGTGCAGACCATCCGCCCGATCGGCCGCGACGCGGCGGTCAAGCTGACCACGGCGCGCTACTACACCCCGGCCGGGCGCTCGATCCAGGCACGCGGCATCGTGCCCGACTTCCCGGTCGACGAAACGCCCGACGGCGACGGCCTGAACGCGCTGCGCATGCGCGAGGCCGATCTCGACCGCCACCTGTCGAACGACCGCGACAAGGAAGCCGCCACGCGCGCCGACGACATCGAGGAACAGATGCGCCTGTGGGCCGAGGCGCGCGCGCGCAAGCCGCTCGACTACGGCAGCGCCGACGACTTCCAGCTGGCCCAGGCCCTGCGCCACCTCAAGGGCGAGAAGGTGCAGCTGTCCAAGCGCGCTGGTTCTGCCGATACGACGCTGGCGCAGCACGCGCGCTAAGCCTAGGTTATACGGGCCAACGTGCCGGTTCCGACAATTCTCAGGTCCTTTCCAAGGGTGTAGAATCGGCGCATCTTGCGGGCAACTCCCGTTATTTTCTTTGAAAGTTTTGACATGAAACCTGTCGTGATCAGCGGCACCGGCCTGTTTACGCCCCCGTATTCCATCTCCAACGACGAGCTGGTGACGGCCTACAACGCCTACGTCGCGCTGTACAACCAGGAACACGCCGCCGCCATCGCCGCCGGCGAGACCGCTCCGCTGGAAGCGTCGAGCAGCGCCTTCATCGAGAAAGCCTCGGGCATCAAGTCGCGCTACGTGATGGAAAAGGAAGGCATCCTCGACCCAAGCCGCATGACCGCCCGCATCCCGGAACGCGCCGACGAACAGGTGTCGCTGCAGGCCGAAATGTGCGTAGCCGCCGCGCGCGAAGCGTTGGACCGCGCCGGCAAGCAGCCCGCCGATATCGACATGGTGCTCGTAGCCTGCTCCAACATGCAGCGCCCCTACCCGGCCATGGCGGTCGAGGTGCAGGAAGCGCTGGGCATCGAGGGCTTCGGCTTCGACATGAACGTGGCCTGCTCCTCGGCCACCTTCGGCATCCAGACCGCGGTGGACGCGGTGCGCAGCGGCCGCGCACGCGCCGTGCTGATGCTGAACCCGGAAATCACCAGCGGCCACCTGAACTTCCGCGACCGCGACAGCCACTTCATCTTCGGCGACGCCTGCACCGCCGTGATCGTCGAAGCCGCGGAGACCGCGACCAGCCGCCACCAGTGGGAAATCCTGGACAGCAAGCTCAAGACCAAGTTCTCGAACAACATCCGCAACAACTTCGGCTTCATGAACCGCTTCGACGAAGCGGGCATCGGCGCGCCGGACAAGCTGTTCCGCCAGCAGGGCCGTAAGGTGTTCAAGGAAGTGTGCCCAATGGCGGCCGAAACGATCGCCGACACGGTCCAGAACGCCGGCCTCGAGATCAAGGACGTGTCGCGCTACTGGCTGCACCAGGCCAACCTGAACATGAACCTCCTGATCGCGCGTACCCTGCTGGGCCGCGACGCCGAGCCGGGCGAGGCGCCGGTGATCCTCGACACCTATGCCAACACCTCGTCGGCCGGGTCGATTATTGCGTTCCACAAGTACCAGGATGACCTGCCGAGCGGCGCCAACGGCGTGATCTGCTCGTTCGGCGCGGGTTATTCGATTGGGTGCGTGGTCGTTCGCAAGAAGTAATCGTAGCGTGGGCGGGAAAACAGGTCCGTAGGCTGGGCGGCTTTGCCGCCCACGCGTCCAAATTACGCAAGATCAGCCTGCGCGACATTTCATTCGCTAGCTATCACCGCGTGGGCGGAAGACCCGCCCACCCTACATTCAAGACGATATCATCGGACCCAGTTACAAACGCGCCGCCAATTCAGCCCCCTCCCGGATCGCCCGCTTCGCATCCAGTTCCGCCGCCAGCGCCGCCCCGCCGATCTTGTAAAAGCGCGGCCCGCCTTGCACAGGCTGCGCCGGCATCAGCTCCGCCAGGCTCTCCTGCCCGGCGCAGACCACCACGTTGTCCACCTCCAGCAGGCGCCGCTCGCCGCCCACGGTGATGTGCAGGCCGGCGTCATCGATCCGGTCGTACTGCACCCCAGCCAGCATCTGCACGCCGTTGCGCACCAGGGTAGCGCGGTGCACCCAGCCCGAGGTCTTGCCGAGCCCAGCGCCCGGACGCGTGCTCTTGCGCTGCAGCAGCCACACTTCGCGCGGCGGATGCGGCTTCACCGGTGGCACCAGCCCGCCCGGCCTGGAAGACGCAGGGTCGACGCCCCACTCGCTCATCCAATGCCTGGTGGGCACCGGCAACGGGACTTCCGGGTCATGCACCAGGAACTCGCCCATGTCGAAACCGATGCCGCCGGCGCCGATGATGGCCACGCGCCTTCCCACCGGCTTCCCTTCACGCAGCACGTCGAGGTAGCTCAGCACCTTCGGGTGCTCGATGCCGTCGATCGCAGGCTTGCGCGTGGTGATGCCGGTGGCGACGATCACGTCGTCGAAGCCCGCCGCCAGCAGCTCCTCGCGGCTGATGCGCGTGTTCAGGCGCAGCGTCACACCGGTCAGTTCGATCCTGCGGCCGAAATAGCGGATGGTCTCCGCAAACTCCTCCTTGCCCGGTACCCGCATGGCGACGTTGAACTGGCCGCCGATGCGGTCCAGCGCGTCGAACAGCGTCACCTGATGCCCACGCTCGGCCGCCACGGTGGCCGCCGACAGGCCGGCCGGACCGGCGCCGACCACGGCGACGCGGCGCGGCCGGGCGCTCTTGCGAAACACCAGCTCGGTCTCGTGGCAGGCGCGCGGATTCACCAGGCAGCTGGCACGCTTATTGGAAAAAGTGTGGTCGAGACAGGCTTGGTTGCAGGCGATGCAGGTGTTGATCTCGTCAACGCGTCCGCCGGCCGCCTTGACGACCCAGTCCGGGTCGGCAAGAAAAGGGCGCGCCATCGACACCAGGTCGGCGCTGCCTTGCGCCAGCAGCGCTTCGGCATCGTCCGGCATGTTGATGCGGTTGGATGCCACCACCGGAATCCGCACTTCCTTGCGAAGGCGGCCCGCCACCTCGGCAAAGGCGGCGCGCGGCACCGAGGTGACGATGGTCGGCACGCGCGCCTCGTGCCAGCCGTAGCCGGTGCTCAGGATCGTCACGCCGGCAGACGCCAATGCCCTGGCCACCGCCACCACCTCGTCCCAGGTATTGCCGCCTTCGACCAGGTCGAGCACCGAGTGGCGGTACATCAGGATAAAGTCGGGGCCGACCGCTGCACGGATGCGGCGCACCACCTCGACGGCCAGGCGCATGCGGTTCTCGATGCTGCCGCCCCAGTTATCGGTACGCTTGTTGGTGCGCGCGCACAGGAACTGGTTGAGCAAATAGCCTTCGCTGCCCATCACCTCGACGCCGTCGTAGCCGGCCATCTTGGCCAGCTTCGCGCAGCGGGCGTAGGCGGCGATGGTGGCCTCGATGCCGGCGGCGTCGAGCGCCTTCGGCCTGAACTTCGAGATCGGCGACTTCAGGCTGGAGGCCGACACCACGAAGGGCTGGTAACCGTAGCGGCCCGCATGCAGGATCTGCAGCACGATCTTGCCGCCCTCGTCGTGGACGGCGCGCGTGACGCGCCGGTGGTTGGGTACGTCGCCCAGGAAGTTCAGGGTGCCGCCAAAGGGCAGCAGCCAGCCCTGGCGGTTCGGCGAGATGCCGCCGGTGACGATCAGACCGGCGCCGCCGCGTGCGCGCTCGCGGTAGAACGCGGCCAGCTTGCCGTAGTTGTAGAAGCGGTCTTCGAGCCCGGTGTGCATCGAGCCCATGATCACGCGGTTCTTCAGTGTGGTGAAACCGAGATCGAGCGGCGCGAGGAGATGAGGATAGGTGGAATGCGTCATCACGGCATTACACCGTGATTTCGTGGAGCGTTGTTTCTAAAATTCTTACTGAACTGCCACCGGGAGGTTCAGGACAGGTGGAATTCGCGCTCGCGCAGCTCGGCGAATGCTTCGATGCTGCCGATGTTGATGACCACCGGATTCAGGCTCGAGCCCGGCGACATCGAGCGCCAGGCGAACTGCCATTCCTTTTCCTGCGACTGTCCCAGGCTCTTGGTAAACGCCGCGCCCAGCGGCGAGCGCGTGCCGTATTCCACCTGGCCATCGATACCGGCCCAGTTGGGCAGGGTGCGCTGCACCGCGCGGTGCAGGCGTTCGCCGAACAGCTCGGTGTTATGGATTACCAGGCAGCGGTCGGCGGGACTGAACACGTCGAACAGGCGCTTGTCCCATGCGGTCGAGAACGACAGGGCAAGGAAGCCGCCGTCGGGCAGCAGACGGAACTGGCCGCGCAGCGCTGCTTCGAGTTCGTCTTGCGGCGCGTAGCGGTACAGGGTCGGGGGGCGTTGATAGTCGTGCATGGGTTCTCTACTAATTCATTCGGTAAGGCGCTTGCGGGACTGCTTGAGCGACAGGATGTGCTGCATGCGCATGAAGCGCGAGGCAATGAAGATCTCGCGCAGGAAAAAAACGAAGCTGCTGATCAGGCCGAGCATCGCAATCACGAACAGCCCGGCGATGTACTGGTCCAGCCGCAGGTTGGTGGTATCGCCAACGAACAGCATGGCGATGACGAGGCAGACCATCAGGCCGCAGGCGGTGCTGGAGGTGATCGCGGTGTTGATCAGGTGCGCACGCACGTACAGCGTCTCGCGCTCGGAGAAGTATTCAGCATTGGCGCCCTCCTTGAGGCGCTCGTCGAGGACGCGGGTGCGGTCGATGATGCGCGCCAGCCGGTTCGTCAGCACGGTCAGCTTGGTCGCCACGCCGGTCAGCAGGAAGACCGGCGCGATCGCCAGCTGGATGACGTGGCCGATGTCGCTGATCTGGATATTCATGAGAACACGGTTCGTTGTTGTAGGTTTGTCCGTAGTGTAGCAGGTCAGTCGAAGCGCCCGTGGCGCTTGAACTGCTCGGTCGCACTCACCAGCGCGCGGGCAATGCCGGTCTCGAGCGCGCCGTGGCCGCCGTCGGGAATCATGTGCAGCCTGGCGCCCGGCCAGGCCTGGTGCAGGCGCCAGGCCGACAGCGGCGGGCAGATCACGTCGTAGCGGCCCTGCACGATGGTGGCCGGCAGGTGGGCGATACGCTGGACGTCGCGCACCAGCTGGTCTTCTTCCAGGAAGGCGCCGTGCAGCATGTAATGCGATTCGAGGCGGCCGACGCCGAGGTCGAGCGCGTCAGACGAGGCTTCCTCAGGCTGCGGCAGCAGGAACACGCGCCGGCCTTCGAAGCGGCTCCAGGCGCGCGCGGCCGGCCAGTACACGGCGGGGTCGGTGCACAGCAGGCGCTCGCAATAGGCCTTGAGCAGGTCGCCGCGCTCGGCTACGGGAATCGGCGCCACGAACTCCTCGTACAGCTCGGGGTAGAACCACTTGACGCCGTTAATGAACCAGTCGACCTCAGGCTTCGTGCACAGGAAGATCCCGCGCAGCACGAAGCCGAGGCAGCGTTCCGGGTGGGCCTGGCCATAGGCCAGCGCCAGCGTCGATCCCCATGAGCCGCCGAACACCAGCCATTGCCGGATGCCGAACATGGCGCGCAGGCGCTCGATGTCGTCGATCAGCAGTTGGGTCGTATTGTTGCGCCACTCCCCCAGCGGGGTCGACTTGCCGGCCCCGCGCTGGTCGAACAGGATCACGCGGTAGGCGCTCGGGTCGAAGAAGCGGCGGTGCTGCGGCGACAGCCCGGCGCCCGGCCCGCCGTGCAGGAACAGCACCGGGATGCCGTTGGGGTTGCCGACTTCTTCCCAGTAGATCGTGTGCAGCTCGTCGACGGCGAGCATGCCGTGGCGGAGGGGCTGGATCGGCGGGAACAGCGACGGCGGTGTGGCGGGCATGGAGTCTCTACTCTCTCGGCAGGTGAGTACCGATTGTAGCTCACCACCCCGCCCTTTCAGAAGAAGGTGTTCAGCGCTTCAAGCACGTTGTAGGCGTCGTCCACGGCCAGCAGCACCTGCCACTTGTCGAAGGTGGTGCAGGGATGCGAGATGCCGCAGCCGACCAGGTCGCCCACCTGCAGGGCGGCGCGGATATCTCCCTCCGGCAGCCGCAGGTAGGCGTGCTGGTCGTTCATCTTGAAGATCTCGCAGCCGGGCGGTAGCTCACCTGGCGCGGCCACATCGCTGCCGGGACGGTGGCTGAACAGCGGTGTCGGCAAGGCTTCGTCGTAGCCCGCGTCGCGCTTGCCCATCGTGAGGATCGCCAGGCCCGGCTCGGGACGCGACTGCACGGTGCTCCAGACTTCCAGCGCCGGGCGCAGGCCCTCTTTCGTATGTGCCTCGCGCTGATCGAGCTGGGCCAGCAGGCGCCGATATGAACCGTGGTCGCTGGTGAGATAGCAGCCGCTGCGCAGCACCGCACGCACCGGGCGCGACAGGTCGTCCATGCCCGCGAAGCCGCGCGCCACCAGATCGAAATAGGACGAACCGCCGGCCGAGATCAGGATCTCGGCGCCGCCGAACAGGCCTTCGGCGTCAGCCGTTTCCACCAGGTCCACCAGCTCGGCCAGGAAGGCCTGAACGGCGCGCACATCGGCATCGCGGTCGGCGCTGACCAGGAGGCCCTCGTAGCCTTCGAAGCCCGCCAGCACCAGGCCATCGGCTTGCGCGATGGCGCGGGCCACCGCCATCGCTTCTTCCGGAGTACGGCAGCCGGCGCGCTTGCCGGCCAGGCCGAGTTCGACCAGCACCGGCAGGGGACGGGCGAGCTTGCGCGCCACCGCGGCCTGCGCGAGCCGCGCCACGCCCTCGAGCGAATCGGCCAGCACGAAGCACTCGAAGTCCGGATCGTCGTGCAGCAATGCCAGCATGGCCTCGATGTCGGCGCGCGCCACCAGCTGGTTCGCCAGCAGCACCCGGCGCACGTTGAAGCGGTGCGCCACTTGCACCTGCGTCGCGCTGGCCAGGGTGATGCCCCAGGCGCCGTTGGCCAGCTGGGCCGCGAACAGCTGCGGGCTCATGGTGGTCTTGCCGTGCGGGGCCAGGGTGGCGCCGTGGCGTTCGCAGAAGGCCTTCATCCAGGCCAGGTTGTGCTGCAGGGCCGAGGCCTTGAGCACGGCAACCGGGAAGCTGGTGTCGCCGCGCAGGATGTTCCAGCCTTGCAGGCCGACGGCGCCCTGACGAAGGGGCTCGGTCAGCGGCAGGCCCTTGGTACCGGGCAGGAGGAGTTGTTCATCGAGGGTGGACAGGGCGAGGCCGTCGCGGGGCAAGGTGTGCATGGCAGCGCTTTGGAAGTAGTCGGGATGCGACTATTTTAATGGCCTCTGGGCGCGCCGGGCCGCGCAAAAAAAGGCACCGCCGCAGCGGTGCCCTCCCTTGCACGAAAGCGCAGCATTTACTGCATGTGCTGGCCGCCGTTGATGGCGATATTTGCGCCGGTCACAAACGCAGCCTCTTCCGACGACAGGTAAGCCACCAGGCCGGCGACTTCTTCCGGCTTGCCCAGGCGCCCCATTGGAATCTGCGGGATGATCTTCGATTCCAGCACTTCGCTCGGGATGTCCATCACCATCTTGGTACCGATGTAGCCCGGCGAGATGGTGTTGACGGTCACGCCCTTGCGCGCCACTTCCAGCGCCAGCGCCTTGGTGAAGCCGTGCATGCCGGCCTTGGCCGCCGAGTAGTTGGTCTGGCCGAAGGCGCCCTTCTGGCCGTTCACCGACGAGATGTTGATGATGCGGCCCCAGCCGCGCTCGACCATGCCGTCGCAGACCGGCTTGGTCATGTTGAACACGGAATCCAGGTTGGTCTTCATGACCGCGTCCCAGTTCGGCTTGTCCATTTTCTTGAAGGTCATGTCGCGCGTGATGCCGGCGTTGTTCACCAGCACGTCCACCGGGCCGACTTCTTGCTCGACCTGGCGCACGCAGGCCTGGGCCGAGTCGTAGTCCGACACGTCGCAGGCGTAGGCCTTGAAATCATAGCCCTGCTCTTTCATCTGGCCCAGCCAGGAATCCGCCTTTTTGTTCCCCGGCGAAAAGGTAGTGACGACCTTGTAACCCAACGCGGCCAGCTTGATGCACACCGCTTCGCCCAGACCGCCCATGCCGCCCGTCACCAATGCTACTCGTGCCATTGTCTTCTCCAGTTTTGTTGTCAGTCACTTCTCTACGAACCAGGGCGGCCGCGCCGGACTGCCCTGACATCAAATCAAGGCTGCGCTCAGTCGCGTTCGACCGCCAGCGCCACGCCCATGCCGCCGCCGATGCACAGGCTGGCCAGTCCGCGCTTGGCGTCGCGGCGCACCATCTCGTGCAGCAGGGTCACCAGCACGCGGCAGCCCGAGGCGCCGATCGGGTGGCCCAGGGCGATCGCGCCGCCGTTCACGTTGATCTTCGCCGTGTCCCAGCCCATTTCCTTGTTGACCGCGATGGCCTGGGCAGCGAAGGCCTCGTTGATTTCCATCAGGTCGATGTCTTCGTGGGTCCAGCCTGCCTTTTTCAGGCAGAGCTGGGTTGCCGAGACCGGGCCCATGCCCATGATCGACGGGTCCAGGCCGGCCGATGCGTAGGCCTTGATGCGCGCCAGCGGGGTCAGGCCCAGCTCTTTGGCCTTGGAGGCGCTCATCATGATGACGGCCGCGGCGCCGTCGTTCAGGCCGGACGCATTGCCGGCGGTGACGGTGCCTTCTTTATTGAAAGCCGGACGCAGGCTGCCCAAGGCTTCGAGGGTCGAGCCGTGCTTCGGGTACTCGTCGGTGTCGAAAACGGTCGGGCCCTTTTTCGACGGGATCTCCACCGGAATGATCTCGTCCTTGAACTTGCCCGCCTTTTGGGCGGCCTCGGCCTTGAGCTGCGACTGCAGCGCGAATTCATCCTGCTCGGCGCGCGAGACGTCGTACTTGCGTGCGACGTTCTCGGCGGTCACGCCCATGTGGTACTGGTTGTACACGTCCCACAGGCCGTCGACGATCATGGTGTCGACCAGCTTGGCGTCGCCCATGCGGAAACCGTCGCGCGAGCCGTTCAGCACGTGCGGCGAGGCGCTCATGTTTTCCTGGCCGCCGGCGATGACGATCTGGGCGTCGCCGCACTTGATGGCCTGGGCGGCCAGGTGGGTGGCCTTGAGGCCGCTGCCGCAGACCATGTTGATGGTCTGGGCCGGCACCATGTCCGGCAGCCCGCCCTTGATGACGGCCTGGCGGGCCGGGTTCTGGCCGGCGCCGGCGGTGAGGACTTGCCCCATGATCACTTCGCTGACCGAGGCGGCGTCGATGCCGGTCTTGGCCAGCAGTTGGCGGATCACGTGCGCGCCGAGCTCGGCGGCAGGGATCTTGGCCAGCGTACCGCCGAATTTACCTACTGGAGTGCGGCCGGCGGCCACGATGACGACATCTTCCATGTTGCTCTCCCTAGTCCCGGTCTGGCCGGGGATTGTTAAAATCGGCTGGGCCGTAAAACCATGCATCTTAAGGTTCTGCGCAAAGCCCATGTTTAATCGAAATCAATCTTATCAGCTTATTCACCGATTACAACCGGGTCTTAATAGGCTGGTCACGATGTTGCTTGCTTGTATTTGAACGCTGAAGAAAGCCTGCGGCAACAGTCATTTCTACTAGGAATCATGCGTACGTAAACGTCCTTTCGGTCAATTTTCACAGTAGAATGCACGAGCGCAACGCCAACCAGACTGCTTTATGCTCAAGACCCCATCCTCACTGCCTATCGAAATCAAGATTTCCACGGTCGTCGCCATTTCGACGATCCTGCATTCGGCCGACCCGGCCACGATCGATGCGGCGTTGAACCAGATGACCGGTGGGGTCTCGGATTTCTTCGAGGACGAGTTCGCGGTGATCGATATTGCCGCCATCGCCCATGAGGCGCCGGTCATCGACTGGGCAGCCCTGGTGGCGCTGCTGAAGAAATACCGGCTCAATGCGGTGGCCGTGCGCGGCGCCGGCCCGGAGATGGCGGATGCGATCCGCGCCCACGGCCTGTCGCTGGATGACGGCTCGAGCGGCGTGCGCGCGCCCGAAGCAACGGAAGTGCCGGCGGTATCGGCTCCGGTCGCCGAGCCGGCCGCCGCGCCGGAACCTGCACTGGAACCGGCCCCGGCACAATCGCCCCCGCTTCCTGTGGCGGCCATGATCATCGACACCCCGGTGCGCGCCGGTCAGCGCGTCTATGCGCGCGGCAGCGACCTGATCATTACCGCCGTGGTCAACAATGGGGCGGAAATCATCGCCGACGGCAGCATCCACGTGTATGCGCCGCTGAACGGCCGCGCACTGGCGGGCGCCTCCGGCAATCCGGAAGCGCGCATCTTCGCCTTGTCGATGCAGCCGGAACTGGTGTCGATCGCGGGCGTGTACCGCACCTTCGACGACGGGTTCCCCAGTGACCTGACGCGCCAGCCGGCGCAAATCAAGCTGGTCGGCGACCGGCTCGCGATCTCATCGCTGGCAACGCCGCCGTCGCGCACCTGAGGTTGCGCACGTCAAAACTTCGACCGCAGAGATACTGCTAGAACTGTAAAGGACCTTTTTGTGGCAAGAATTATTGTTGTGACGTCCGGCAAGGGCGGTGTGGGCAAAACCACCTCGAGCGCAAGCTTTTCCAGCGGCCTGGCCCTGCGCGGCCACAAGACCGCCGTCATCGACTTCGACGTCGGCCTGCGCAACCTCGACCTGATCATGGGCTGCGAACGCCGTGTGGTCTATGACCTGATCAACGTCGTCAACGGCGAAGCGACCCTGACCCAGGCGCTGATCAAGGACAAGCACACCGAGAACCTGTACATCCTGCCGGCGTCGCAGACGCGCGACAAGGATGCGCTGAGCGAAGAAGGCGTGGAGCGTGTGCTGAACGAGCTGGTCAAGATGGGCTTCGAATTCATCATCTGCGATTCGCCGGCCGGCATCGAGCACGGCGCGCTGATGGCGCTGACCTTTGCCGACGAGGCGATCGTCGTCACCAACCCGGAAGTGTCCTCGGTGCGCGATTCCGACCGCATCCTCGGCATCATCCAGGCCAAGTCGCGCCGCGCCCAGAGCGGTTCGGAGCCGGTCAAGGAACACCTCCTGATCACCCGTTATTCGCCGAAGCGCGTGGAAGCCGACGAGATGCTGTCCTACCAGGACGTGCAGGAAATCCTGCGCATCCCGCTGATCGGCATCATCCCGGAATCGGAATCGGTGCTGCACGCCTCGAACCAGGGCAACCCGGCCATCCATTTCAAGGGCACCGACGTGGCCGAAGCCTACGAGGACGTGATTGCCCGTTTCCTGGGCGAAGACCGCCCGCTGCGTTTCACCAGTTACGAAAAGCCGGGCCTGCTGCAGCGCATCTTTGGAGCCAAGTGATATGGCACTTCTCAATTTCCTGTTTCCGGAGAAAAAAAAGAGCGCTTCAGCCGCCAAGGAACGCCTGCAGATCATCATCGCCCGCGAGCGCAGCAGTGTCACGGGTCCGGACTTCCTGCCGGCCCTGCACCGCGAGCTGATCGAGGTGATTTCGAAGTACACCAAGGTCAGCGCCGACGACATCAAGATCTCGCTCGACCGCCAGGGCAACCTGGAAGTGCTCGACGTGAACGTGGTGCTGCCGGACGCCTGAGGGCATGAAGGCCTGATAAACAAATGCCCGCTCGAAGCGGGCATTTGTTTATCCAGGAGGCGTCAAACGGGCGCCGTCCCCATATCGATCACCCGCGCCTTCTGCAACTCCTGCGCCACCTTGGCGCAAGCGTCCACATGCTGGTAACCCATCTTGCGGAACAGTGCGAAGCCGATCGCCGCCGAGGCCACCTGCCCCGCGATCGGCACGACCTTGGTCACCGTCTTGGCCGCGATCCTGACGCCCGCGCGCTTGAAAATCTGCAGCACCAGCGCCTTCGTCACCAGCTTCCCCACCAGCATGCCGCCAACCGAGGCCGCGGCCTGGTAGACCAGCACCCGCATGCGCGGATGCAGGCGCTCGATCTGCTGCTGGCTCAGGCCGAACTCCTGGTTGACCTCTTCCACCAGCACGGTGAAGGTGGTCAGGTCCGACAGGATGTCCACCCCCGGCAGCGGCACTGCCGCCACTCCGGCCGACATCAGCGCCCGCTTGCGCACCATCTCGCGGCAGCGCTCGCGCGCCAGCTCGATCTCGGCGCCACTCACCGGCTCCAGCTTCGGCTCGGCCGCGGCGACCTCCTTTTTTTTGCGTCGAAACCACATATCGCCTCCTGTTCGCATCGTACCAACGAGTGTAACGCCCTCTAGCGTTTCTCTTTAACACAACAGATCTAATTTCCAGAACGCAAAATCATTATTTTGCTGTAGCGCTATTTTGTAAAAGTCTGCTATATTCGGTTTAACCCTTGTAGGAGGCTTCCTACAAGGGCAACCTCAACAGTAGATGTCCTATGAAGATCGCCGTTCTCGAACAAGACCGCAGCCAGGCTGAACTCATCTGCCAGGTGCTGACCGCAGCAGGCCACAGCTGCCAGTCGTATGACAGTGCCAAGGAATGCCTCGCGCAACTGCGCAAGGAAAATGCCGACATGCTGGTCATGGACTGGAATGTCCCGGACATGGAAGGCGCCGAAGTGCTGCGCCGTGCCAAGGAAAAAATGGCGTCCAATGCGCCGGTGATTTTCCTGGTCGGCAACAATGCCGAGGACGATATCATCGCCGGCGTCACGGCCGGCGCCGACGACTACCTGGTCAAGCCGCTGCGCCGCGGCGAGCTGGTGGCGCGCGTGTCGGCACTGCTGCGCCGGGCCTACCCGTCGCAGAACAGCGCCGAGCAGCTGCAGTTCGGCCCCTTCACCTTCGAAACCCGCCCGGGACGCCTGCTCAAGGATGGCTCGATCATCGACGTCACCCAGAAGGAATTCTCGCTGGCGCTGCTGTTCTTCCGTAACATCGGCCGTCCGCTGTCGCGCGCCTACATCCACGAATCGGTCTGGGTACGCGATACCGACGTGCCATCGCGCACGATGGACACCCATGTCTCGCGCGTGCGCAACAAGCTCAGCTTGCGTCCGGAAAACGGCTTCCGCCTGGTGCCGGTATACAGCTACGGCTATCGCCTGGAAAAGCTGGGCGCCTGAGCGTCGTGTAAAGAGTAGTGCAATAGCATTGCGCTAACATGGCGGCCGGCCCCGGCCGCCCGCTGAAACCCTTCTCGCACAAGGGTATAATGGGTGCATACCCGTCGACCCCGCCCCTCCATGCAACTGCTTGCCGTTGGCCTGAACCACACGACCGCACCGGTCTCGCTGCGCGAGCAGCTGGCGCTCGCGCCTGACCAGCTCGGCAAGGCGGTACAGGCGGCGCGCGGCTGGTTTGCGCGCCAGGGTGCCGGTGGTGACGAGGCCGCGATCCTGTCGACCTGCAACCGCACCGAGATGTACGCGGCCAGCGACATTGCCAATCCGCTCGACGCCTCGGCCCAGTTCCTGGCCCATTATCACGCGCTGAATTTCGCCGAGCTGCGCCCCCATCTCTACATGCTGCCGCAAGACAGCGCCGTGCGCCACGCTTTCCGGGTCGCCTCCGGGCTCGATTCGATGGTGCTGGGCGAGCCACAGATCCTGGGCCAGATGAAGGACGCGGTGCGCAGCGCCGAGGAAGCCGGCGGCCTGGGCACCTACCTGCACCAGCTATTCCAGCGCAGCTTCGCGGTGGCCAAGGAAGTGCGCAGCACCACCGAGATCGGCGCCCACAGCGTCTCCATGGCCGCCGCCGCGGTGCGTCTGTCGCAGCGCATTTTCGACCGCATCGCCGACCAGCATGTGCTGTTCATCGGCGCCGGCGAAATGATCGAACTGTGCGCCGCCCATTTCGCCGCGCACAACCCGGCATCCGTCACCATTGCCAACCGCACGATGGAACGCGGCGAAGCGCTGGCGAACCGCTACAACGGCAGCGCGATGCGCCTGGCCGACCTGCCCGAGCGCCTGCAGCATTTCGACATCGTGATCTCGTGCACCGCCTCGACGCTGCCCCTGATCGGCCTCGGCATGGTCGAGCGCGCGGTCAAGGCACGCCGCCACCGCCCGGTATTCATGGTCGACCTGGCCGTGCCGCGCGATATCGAACCGGAAGTCGCGCGCATGGACGACGTGTTCCTGTACACCGTCGACGACCTCGCGCAGGTTGTGCAAACCGGCATGGAAAGCCGCCAGGCCGCGGTCGCCCAGGCCGAAGCCATCATCGACCTGCGCGTGCAATCCTTCATGACCTGGATCGGCGACCGCGCCGTGGTGCCGGTGATCCGTGAGCTGCACGAGTCGAGCGAGGCGCTGCGCCTGGCCGAACTCGAACGCGCGCGCAAGCTGCTGGCGCGTGGCGACGACCCCGAGGCGGTGCTGGAGGCACTGTCGAAAGGCCTCACCGCCAAGTTCCTGCATGGGCCGCAGCAGGTGCTGCACCATGCCCAGGGCGACGAGCGCGCCCGCCTGGCAACCCTGTTGCCCCAGCTGTTCCGCGGCCGCCGTTAGCGGCCCTCTTCCTTTCGTCGTGCGCCTGTCCGCTGCCGGGCGGGCGCGTCCCGGCCGCATTGCTGCCACCCGAACTGACCCGAGCATTCCATGAAACCATCCATGCTGGCCAAGCTGGACCAACTGGCCAACCGACTCGTCGAACTGGACGAACTCCTCATGTCCGAAGGCGCCACCGCCAACATGGACAGCTACCGCAAGATGACCCGCGAACACGCCGAGCTGTCGCCCTTAGTCAGCCTGTACCGCCAGTACGGGGCGGCCCAGGACGACATCGTGGCCGCCCAGGAGATGGCGCAGGACCCTTCGATGAAGGAGTTCGCGCAGGAAGAGATCGAAGAAGCGAAAGGGCGCCTGGCCTCCCTCGAGCTCGATCTACAAAAAATGCTGCTGCCGAAGGACGCCAACGACGAGCGCAACATCTTCCTCGAGATCCGCGCCGGCACCGGGGGCGACGAGTCGGCGCTGTTCGCCGGCGACCTGCTGCGCATGTACACCCGCTTCGCCGAGCGCAATCGCTGGCAGGTGGAGGTGGTGTCGGAGTCGAGTTCGGACCTGGGCGGCTACCGCGAGGTGATCGTGCGCATCATCGGCAACGGCGTGTATTCGAAACTGAAATTCGAATCGGGCGGGCACCGCGTGCAGCGGGTTCCCGCCACCGAGACGCAAGGCCGCATCCACACCTCGGCCTGCACCGTGGCGGTGATGCCGGAAGCCGACGAGGTCGAGGACGTGAACATCAACCCGGCCGACCTGCGCATCGACACCTACCGCGCGTCCGGAGCAGGCGGACAGCACATCAACAAGACCGATTCGGCGGTGCGCCTTACCCACCTGCCTACGGGAATCGTGGTGGAGTGCCAGGACGACCGCAGCCAGCACAAGAACAAGGCCCAGGCGCTCAAGGTGCTGGCCGCGCGCATCAAGGACGTGCAGCTGCGCGAGCAGCAATCGAAAGAGGCGGCCACCCGCAAGAGCCTGATCGGCTCGGGCGACCGCAGCGAGCGGATCCGCACCTACAACTTCCCGCAGGGCCGCCTGACCGACCACCGCATCAACCTGACCTTGTACAAGCTGGACTTCATCATGGACGGCGACCTGGCGGAGCTGACCAATGCGCTGGCGGCGGAGCATCAGGCGGAGCTGCTGGCGGCGCTCGGCGATTGATCCTGTAGGGTGGGCGGGTCTCCCGCCCGCGCGTTCAAATCCGGCATGCACGGATGCGACGCGACTATTCACCAGCTGGTTGAACGCGTGGGCGTAGTTCAGGCTACTGGCCTGAATTACCCTGCCCACCCTACGTCAAGCAAAGATTAAGTGGCAATATGGGCTTCATGCGAGAATGAGCCCGTCCTGAACAACACCCAGAAGAACCAACGATGATGCTGCCTTCCAACCGCCAGATCCTGTTCGCCATCTCGTCGATCTGCTTCGCGCTGATCGGGGTCGCCCTCTACCTGCAGCACATCCACGAGATGCTGCCCTGCCCGCTGTGCGTCATCCAGCGCTACATGTTCCTGGCGATCGGCGTGGCGAGCCTGGTGGCGGCCATCAGCGGCAAGGTGCGCGAAGGCACGGTGCTGGCGCTGCTGGCGGCGCTGGGCGGCCTGTATGCGGTCGGCAAGCACCTGTACGTGATCGCCAACCCGGGCTTCAGCTGCGGCATCGACCCGATGGAGACCTTCCTCAACAAGATCCCGACCGCCGAATACCTGCCCTGGCTGTTCCGCGCCGACGGGCTGTGCGAAGGCGCCACCGACTCGCTGATGGGCCTCGCGATCCCGCAATGGTCGGCGGTCTGGTTCGTGGTGCTGACCGCGCTGCTGGCCTTCGTCCTGCTGCGCAAGAAGCGCGCATGACGCCAGTCGTTCAAGCCGGCACGACGATCGCGCAACTCCAGACGACGCTGCCGCTCGACCCGCTCGAAAACCGCATCCTGTTGTGCCATGCGCTCGGGCTGTCGCGCATCCAGCTGATCACCCAGTCCGAGCGCGCGCTTGACGCCGACGAAGCCGAGCGGCTCGGCGCCCTGGTGGGACGCCGCCTGGACGGCGAACCGATCGCCTACATCGTCGGCGAACGCGAATTCTTCGGGCTGCCTTTCAAGGTCGGCCCCGGCGTACTGATTCCCCGCCCCGACACCGAACTGATCGTCGAACTCGCGCTCGAGCGCCTGCCGGCGCGCGGCCGCCTGCTCGACATGGGCACCGGCAGCGGCGCCATCGCCGTGGCCTGCGCCCACACGCGCAAGGACGCCATCGTGACTGCGCTCGACCTCAGCGAAACGGCGCTGGCGATCGCGCGCGCCAACGCCGCGGCCAACGGCGCCGCCGTGCGCTTCCTGCAGAGCGACTGGTTCGCCGCCGTGGGCGACGAATGTTTCGAGGTGATCGCCTCGAATCCGCCCTACATCGCAGCGGGCGACGAACACCTGTCGCAGGGCGACCTGCGCTTCGAGCCGGTGGGCGCGCTGACCGACCATGCCGACGGCCTGGCTGCACTCCGTTGCATCATCGACGGCGCTCCCGCCCACCTGGAAGCGGGGGGCTGGCTGCTGCTCGAGCATGGCTACGACCAGGCCGACGCGGTGCGCACATTGCTGGCGGCGCGCGGCTACGGCGAGGTGCAGAGCTGGCGCGACCTGGCCGGCATCGAGCGCGTCAGCGGCGGCCGCATTTCCTGACGGGCGCACGAACACGGGCGGTCTTGCTAAAATGACCAGCCCATGATGACCAGCCCATTTCCCGGGCCCGGCATGCGCACACTCTTCGCTTCGATCGTCCTGCTTGCTCCTTTCGTCTGCGGCGCCGCCGACACGACGGCGGAGAACGCACGCCGGCTGTTCGAACGCGAATGGCAGTGGCAACTGCGCCAGCAGCCCGAGTACGCCACCGCCATCGGCGAACACCGCCATGACGCTGTTCTTTCCGATACCACGCTGGCCGCGCGCGCCGCCGCCGCCGAACACGCGCGCCAGGTCCTGGCCGAAGCACGCCAGCTCGACCGCGCGGAGCTCGACGGCCAGGACCTGCTGTCCTACGACCTGTTCGTCGCCCTGCGCGAACGCCGCCTCGCGCAGGAAGCGTTCACCGCCTTCGATCCGCAGCCGCTCAGCAGCGCGGATGGTCTGCATGTGCGCCTGCCGCGGTTGGTCGCCGCGATGCCGTTCACGAGCGAAGCCGACTACCGCAACTACCTGGCGCGCCTCGGCGCCCTGCCCGCGCATGTCGACGGTTTGCTGGAGCAGTTGCGCGCCGGGATGAGCGCCGGCTGGACCGTGCCGAGAACGGCGATCGCGCCGGTGCCGCCGGCCCTGCATGCGCTGCACGAGGACATCGCCACCGGCCCGCTGTTCGCGCCCTTCCTGCGCATCCCGGCCGGCATCGAGCCGGACGTGCGCGAAAAGCTCCTGGTGGACGGCATCTCGGCGCTGGCCGATGCGGCCCAGGCCCTGCACCGGCTGGAAGCGTTCGTGCGCAACGACTACCTGCCTGTGGCGCGCGAGACCATCGGCGCCTCGAACCTGCCCGGCGGCGCGGACTGGTATGCCTTTTTGGTGCGCACCGCCACCACCACGCGCCTGACGCCCGTGCAAATCCATGCCATCGGCCTGCGCGAAGTCGCGCGCCTGCGCGCCACGATGGTCAAACTGGTGCCGCGTACCGGGTATCGCGGCAGCCTGGAGGGCTTCCTGGTCTTTGCGCGCAGTGACCGCCGCCTGTTCTTCCCGGACCAGGAAGCCCTGCTGGCCCGCTACCGCAAGGCGTTGGCGCGCGCCAGCGCGCAGCTGCCGAACGTGGTGGCGACGGTGCCGGAGGCGGGTATCGCGGTCAAGCCGATGTCGCAGGAAGGTCCCGCCCAGCCGCTCGCCTATTACGAAGCCGGCAGCATGGAGCGCAGCGCCGCGCTGGTGGTCAACGTGGCGCAGCCGGGCATGCGGCCGGTCTGGCAGGTCGACAGCGTGGCCCTGCACGAAGCGCTGCCCGGCCACCACCTGCAGGTGGCGCGCGCCCAGGCGCTGGCGCTGCCGGCCTTCCGGCGCCACGGCTGGTACGAGGCCTTCGGCGAAGGCTGGGCCACCTATGCCGAGAGCCTCGGCCCCGAACTGGGCTTCTTCAAGGACCCGTTCTCGCGTTTCGGCCACCTGAACGAAGAGATGCTGCGCGCGGCGCGGCTGGTGGTGGATACCGGCATCCATGCGCTGGGCTGGTCGCGGCGCCAGGCGATCGATTACCTGAACACCCACACCGCCAATCCGGCGCTGGACAATGAGGCGGAAATCGACCGCATCATCGCCCAGCCGGCGCAGGCGCTCGGCTACAAGATCGGCCAGTTGCGCATTGCCGCGCTGCGCGAGCGCGCCGCCACCGTCCTCGGACGGCGCTTCGACCTGCGGCGTTTCCACGACGCGGTATTGGGGGGCGGCGCCTTGCCGCTGGACGAACTCCAGCGCCAGGTCGAGCGCTGGATCGTGACCGAAAAAGAGGCAGCGAACGCACCGCGACCAACGGTGCCCGCCGCTCCTGCCGCCGCCCCGAAGGAATGAGGCGGTCGCCGACGCGCTGCGCGTTTTTCGGTTAATCTCTGCTCCAATCGAATTGGCAGTATAAGAAAGGAAACACCCGTGGGTAATCAACCAGAGTCGAACCAGCTGCAGCGCCGCCTGGCCCTGCTCGACGACGACGAGCACCGCGCCCTGCTGGGCCAGGGCCTGCGCGGCATCGAACGCGAAACCCTGCGCGTCGACCGCCACGGCCAGCTGGCGCGCACTCCCCATCCGGTGCAACTCGGTTCGGCACTGACCCATGCGCAGATCACCACCGACTACGCCGAAGCCCTGCTGGAATTCATCACGCCGGCCGAGCACGACATCTCGACCGTGCTGAATCACCTCGACGCCATCCACCGCTTCGTCCACGCGCGCCTGGATGGCGAGATGCTGTGGAGCGTGTCGATGCCGGGCGAGCTGCCATCGGAAGAAGACATCGAGATCGCCTGGTACGGCAAGTCCAACATCGGCATGCTCAAGCACGTCTACCGCCGCGGCCTGGCGCTGCGCTACGGTAAGGCGATGCAGTGCATCTCGGGCATCCACTACAACTACTCGCTGCCGGAAAAGCTGTGGCAACTGGTCGCCGCCAGCGAAGGCATCCATGAAGAGCGCCGCAATGCGCTGCGCGATTTCCAGTCCGAGAGCTACATTGCGACGATCCGCAACTTCCGCCGCTACAGCTGGCTGCTGATGTACCTGTTCGGCGCCACCCCTGCCCTGACCACCAGCTTCCTGCGCGGCCGCCCGCACAAGCTGGAAACCCTGTCCGACGATACGCTGTACCTGCCCTACGCGACCAGCCTGCGCATGAGCGACCTCGGTTACCAGAACGACGCCCAGGCCGGCCTGCGCCCGCACGAGAACAGCCTCGAAAGCTATGTCACCACCCTGATGTCGGCGGTGAACACGCCCTACGCACCCTACGCGGCGCTCGGCACCAAGAAAGACGGCGAATGGATCCAGCTGTCCACCAATGTGCTGCAGATCGAGAACGAGTACTACTCGACGATCCGCCCGAAGCGCGTGATCCGTACCGGCGAGCGTCCGGTGCAGGCGCTGTGCAACCGCGGCGTGCAGTACATCGAGGTGCGCTGCCTCGACGTCGATCCGTTCGAGCCGGTCGGCATCAGCCTGGAAACCGGCCGCTTCCTCGACGCCTTCCTGCTGTTCTGCGCCTTCGAAGAGAGCCCCCTGATCAGCGCCCACGAAGGCCAGGTCCATGCGCGCAACTTCGCCCGCACGGTCAAGGAAGGCCGCGACCCGGCGCTGCTTCTTTCGCGCGACGGCGTCGAGGTCTCGCTCAAGGAATGGGCGCTCGAGCTGGTCGAACGCATCCGCCCGGTGGCGCAGCTGCTCGACGACCAGCACAACGACGGCACGGTGCACGAGTCCTCGCTCAACCTGCAGAAGGCCAAGATCATCAACCCGGCGCTGACCCCGTCGGCGCGGGTGCTGGAAGAAATCCGCGGCCTCGGCTCGGCCACCGCCTTTGGCCTGCGCCAGAGCGAGCTGCATGCGGCGAGCTTCCGCGAAAGCCCCTTGATGCCGGCCGAGGAAGCGCTGTTCGACGAGATGGCACGCAAGTCGCTGGCCGACCAGGCGCAAATCGAGCAGGGTGACACCGTCGGCTTCGACGCTTTCGTCGCCGCCTACAACAGCAGCACGCTGTGCGGCAACCAATAAGAGCGCTTCATGATCGACTGGCAGTTTTCGCATTTCAACGACCTTGGTCCGGCCGACCTGTACGAAGTGCTGGCCCAGCGCCAGGACGTGTTCATCCTCGAGCAGACCTGTCTCTATCCCGACATCGACGGCCTCGACCCGCAGGCGCACCACCTGCTCGGCTGGCGCAGCGTCGACGGCCAGCGCCGGCTGGCGGCCTACCTGCGCGTGCTGGGCCCGGGCGTGAAGTACGACGAGATGTCGATCGGCCGCGTCATCACGACCAGGGCCGCGCGCGGCACCGGCGCCGGCCGGCTGCTGCTGCTTGAAGGCATCGCGCGCGCCGAAGCGCTGTATCCGGGCCACCGTATTCGTATCGGCGCCCAGCAGTACCTGGAAGCGTTCTACCAGGGCTTCGGCTTCGACACCGTCTCCGCACCCTATGACGAAGACGGCATCATGCACATCGACATGCTGCGCTAGGAAACGCTGAGCCTGGCAGAACCTTCGCCGAAGGCGCGGTCAACCGCCGGTGGGAACAGCAGCCTGGGGTTCGAGCAGCACTGCGCGGCAGTCGCCGTACTCGGTACAGGCATAGGCGGCGATCTGCTGGGCGTCGTTGATGCCGACGGCATCGAGCACCGTCCAGATGCCGCGCTTGGCAACCAGGTCGTTCAGGTCGTGCATCACGCCGTCGCGGTAGAGGAAAGCGTGCGAGAAGCTGTCGCCGGGGGTGTCGCTCGCGCGGGTCGAGTAGCCCACCACCATCCCGGCATTGTTCAGGGCGCGCGCTTCGGTGGATGCGCCGCCGAGGGAGCCGATGTCGATCATCGTGCCGCCGCGATACAGGAAGGCA
Organism: Telluria sp. PB2R4; assembly: GCF_059685695.1. Classification (NCBI taxonomy): domain Bacteria; kingdom Pseudomonadati; phylum Pseudomonadota; class Betaproteobacteria; order Burkholderiales; family Oxalobacteraceae; genus Telluria; species Telluria sp. PB2R4. Next base: position 450,352 of record NZ_JCASIC010000003.1, read on the forward strand.
TGCTGGATGTCGGCGTTCACGAAGCTCATGCCGGCCACCTCCCCGCGCTCGTTGATGGCTGCGGCCGCACTCGAGGGGCCCCCGAGCGTGCCGAGGTCTTTCATCACGCCATTCGCGTATACGAAGGCGCGCTGGGCCGTGAAACCGCGCAGGAAGGAGACGCCGGCCACCGCGCCGGCGTTGTTGATGCCGGTCGCGCGTGCGACTCCGCTGCCGAGGCTGCCGATCGCGCTCATCTTGCCGCCGGAATACAGGAAGGCACGGTCGTTGCCGTTGCGATCCAGCGCATACCCGGCCACCTGGCCGCTCGCATTGATGGCCGTGCCGAAGGTCGGCCGGCCCTGCAGCATGCCGAGGTCGCGCAGCGTGCCGCCCTTGTACATGATGGCATGGGAGACACCGTTCTTCGCATCCGAGGAGCCGGCGACCTGGGTGTTGGCGCTGATGGCCGCAGCCGCGCTGGCGGCGCCGCCGAGCGTACCCAGGCTGGCCATGACGCCGCGCGACCACAGGAAGCCGCGTCCATTGGTTCCGACGCCGACGATGCGCCCGCCGGCATCGATGGCATGGGGAGTCGTGTTGGAAGGCAGGAAATGCATTGTGTAGAGGGGTTGGCCATATGCCGTGAGTGGAGCAGCAAGCGACGAGGACAGCAGGAGGGCGAGCAGGGAGTGACGCATGACTTTCCTTTGATGCTTGAGTGAAGGGGACTTTCAGCATCTCGACATACCAACCCAGCAGGTTTGATAAATATCAATGTCCAAAATCTCATTTCCTCAGCCTGCTCCATAAGGCGCATTTCGTCACGGCCGAGTAGCGTCATAGCGACTCATCTGTGGCGCTGTGCCAGGCGGCCCGCCATGCACACGACCAGCGCTGCCAGCAGCAGCCAGCCGTCCGGCTCGCTTTGCATGGCGTGCCGCACATGCAGCGGCGGACAGGCGGGCGCTGCCGCACCGGCAGCGGACGAATAAAAGAAGAAGAAAAGGAGGACAGGAAAGAATCGCATGGCGCACAGGCAGGGTTCGGGACCAGCAGCATCCGGCATGTGGCGGGCCCGGCCTGTGCGCCAGCGCAGGCGTGCGCGCAAAAAAAACCGGGGCAGTGCCCCGGTTCGTTGCAACCCTGCGGTGTTACTCCACCTTGGTCAGGGTGATTTCGAAGACCAGTCCATTGTTACTTGGAATGTTGCCCGAGCCGCGCTCGCCGTAGGCCAGGCTCGCCGGCACTTCGATAGTGCGCTTGCCGCCCACCTTCATGCCGGTCACGCCCTGCTGGAAGCCAGGAATGACGCTGGTCCCGCCCAGCACGAATGCGAAGCTGTTCGACTCCAGCTGGGAGCCCTTGTGGTTGGCCGCCGAGGCGCTGTACAGCCACAGCGTATAGGTCACGGTGGCGGTCTTGCCGGTCACGGCTTCGGCGCCGGTGCCGAGCACGTTGTCGGTCTTGACCAGGGCGGTCGGGTTGTTCGGGTTGACGACAGGCGCGCTGGAATCACCACCGCCACCGCCGCAGGCAGTCAGGCTCAGGAGGGCGACAAAGGCGGCGATCAGGGGAAACTTCAGCTTCATGGGATGGACCTCGGGGTGGAAACCCCGAACCTTACCGGAGGCCTGTGCGGACGTCTGTCCCCCGACTGTCCGCCTTTTGTATTTTTCTGTCGCCTTTTGTAATTCGTAATCGAATAATCAAATCCTCAGATCTCGACCTGGGTACCGAGCTCGATGACCCGGTTGGGCGGAATCTGGTAATAGTCGGCGGCGGCGCGGGCATTGCGCGACAACATCGCGAACAGGTGCTCGCGCCATGGCGCCATGCCGCGTCCCGGGGTCGAGATCACGGTCTGGCGCGCGATGAAGAACGAGGTCTCCATCATCTCGAAATGCAGTCCCAGGCCGCTGCACTGGCGCAGGATGCCGGGGATGTCCGGCTCGTCCTTGAAGCCGTAGCGGACGTTGAGCTGGTAGCAGTTGTGGCCCAGTTCGACCACCTCGACCTGCTCCGCCAGCGGCACCCAGGGTTCCTCGCGCATGTGCACCGTCAGGAACACGACGCGCTCATGCAAGACCTTGTTGTGCGACAGGTTGTGCAGCAGGGCGTGTGGCACGCCGTCGCTTTCGCCGCGCAGGAACAGCGCGGTGCCGAACACGCGCACGGGCGGCGCCACGAACAGCGAATCCATGAAGGCTTCCAGCGGGATCGCGTGCTTTTCCAGGTTTTCGAACACCAGTTCGCGGCCGCGCTTCCAGGTCAGCATCAGGGTCAGCAGCACGGTGCCGAGCAGCAGCGGGAACCAGCCACCGTGCAGCAGCTTGAGCGAGGTCGACGCGAACAGCATGATGTCGATCACCAGGAAGAAGCCGGTCGCAAGCAGGCACACCGCCAGCGGCAGGCGCCAGCGGTAGCGCGTCACGAAGAAGGTGAGGATGGTGGTGGCCATCATGGTCGCGGTGACCGCGATGCCGTAGGCGCCGGCCAGCTCGTCCGAGGAACCGAAGCCGATCACGGCGATCAGGACGACGGCCAGCTGCAGCCAGTTGACGGCCGGGATGTAGATCTGGCCGATCTCGCTTTCCGAGGTATGCAGGATGCGCATGCGCGGCAGCAGGCCGAGCGCGATCGCCTGCTTGGTCATCGAATAGGTGCCCGAGATCGTCGCCTGCGACGCGATCACGGCCGCCATGGTCGACAGGATCACCAGCGGGATCACGCTCCAGGTGCCGAGCTGATGGTAGAACGGGTTCTCGACCGCGGTCGGGTCGTTGATCAACAGGCCGCCCTGGCCGAGGTAGTTCAGCACCAGCGCCGGATAGGCGATCGCGAACCAGGCCAGGCGGATCGGCTTGCCGCCGAAGTGGCCCATGTCGGCATAGAGCGCTTCGGCCCCGGTAATCGCCAGCACCACCGCGCCCAGCGCGACGAAGGCCAGCAGCTTGTTGTCCAGCATGAAGTGCAGCGCGTACATCGGGTTGAGCGCGTTCAGGATGACCGGCGTCTCGACGATGTTGATGACGCCCATGGCCGCCAGCGCGATGAACCAGACCAGCATGACCGGCCCGAAGAAGCGGCCGATGCCGGCGGTGCCGTGGCGCTGCACGCTGTACAGGGCCACCAGCACCACCACCGCCAGCGGCACCACGTAGTGCGACATGCCGGGCGCAGCCACTTCCAGGCCCTCGATCGCGCCCAGCACCGAAATCGCCGGCGTGATCACGCTGTCGCCATAGAACATGGTGGCGCCCACCACGCCGATCACCAGCAGCGGGAAGTGCCAGCGCGAGGCCCTGGTCACCGAATTGGTGGCCAGCGCCATCAGGGCCATGATGCCGCCCTCGCCGCGGTTGTCGGCGCGCAGCACCAGCGTGACGTACTTGAGCGAGACGATGATCGTCAGGCTCCAGAAAATCAGGGAAATGATGCCGAGGATGTTGGGGGTGGTGAGCGGTAAGCCGTGTTCTTCGTCGAAGATGGCGCGCAGGGTGTAGAGCGGGCTGGTGCCGATATCGCCGTAGACGATGCCGACGGCGGCCAGCGTCAGCGCCGCGACGCTGCTCTTTTTATTTTCGGTACTCAAGGTTGCACCATTGTTCTGTTCTTGGTGCAGCGCACCATAAAATAAGGACAAGGAAATTGCAAGAAGATTTCGAATAGGATCATACACCCGCCAAAAAACCGGCTACTCCTGCAGAGAAATTGCGCATCTAGGATAATGACCGGCTCTGCAATCCGCCTCTTCCCCCCATGCGTTCCGGAATCCTGTCCGCCGCCCTGGCATTCCTGTGCTGGGGCCTGTTCCCCATTTATTTCCACGCGCTCGGCGATGTGCCGCCGGTACAGATCCTGGCGCACCGGGTGCTGTGGTCGCTTGCGTTTCTTCTTCTTGTGCTGGCTTTCCGGCGCCAGTGGAAATGGCTGGCCCTGGTCCGCCAGCCGCGGGTGTTCTGGAGTTTCGTCGCATCAAGCTTGCTGCTGTCGGCCAACTGGCTGGTCTACATCTGGGCAGTCAAGAACGGCCACGTGATCGAGGCCAGCCTCGGCTACTTCATCAATCCGCTGGTGAACATCATGTTCGGGTTTCTCCTGCTGAAGGAGCGCATGCGTCCGGCGCAATGGGGCGCGATCGCCATCGCCGCGCTGGGTGTGTGCTGGCTCACCTGGCAGTCGGGCTCGGTACCCTGGATTGCCCTGTTCCTGGCTGCCTCCTTCGGCGGCTACGGCCTGCTGCGCAAGACTGCGGCGCTCGGCGCGCTGGAAGGCCTGTCGTTTGAAACCATGGTGCTGTTCCCGTTCGCGGCCGTCTACGTCGCCTGGCTGACGTTCAACGGCGACAACGCCTTTCTCAACGCGCCGCTCGATTCGACCCGCCTCCTCTTGATTGCGGCCGGCCCGATCACCGCGATCCCGCTGCTGCTGTTCGCCACCGGCGCGCGCAAGATTCCGCTGTCGATCCTGGGCCTGCTGCAGTACCTGTCGCCGACCATCCAGTTCCTGCTGGGCGTGTGGCTGTTCCACGAAGCGTTCAGCAGCGATCGCCTGGTCGGCTTCCTGATGATCTGGGCCGCGCTGGCGCTGTTCGCCGGCGAGGGCCTGTTGCGCAGCCGGGCCGCTCCTGGCCGGGCCAGCAAGAAAGACTGACCGAATGCGCGCGCGGGCACAAAAAGCTGTGCCCTGCGCAGCGGGTTCTGTCGTATCCTGTGCACCTTAAACAACACCAGAGTAAAGCATGGCCAATTACGTCTATACCATGAATCGCGTGGGCAAAATCGTCCCGCCAAAACGCCAAATCCTGAAAGATATTTCCCTGTCCTTCTTCCCAGGCGCCAAGATCGGCGTGCTGGGCCTGAACGGCTCGGGCAAGTCGACCCTGCTGAAGATCATGGCCGGCATCGACACCGACATCCAGGGCGAAGCGCGCCCGATGCCGGGCCTGAACATCGGCTACCTGCCGCAGGAACCGCAGCTCGACCCGGAAAAGACCGTGCGCCAGGAAGTGGAATCGGGCCTGGGCGAAGCCTTCGAGGCCCAGGCCAAGCTGGAAGCCGTGTACGCGGCGTATGCCGACGAAGACGCCGACTTCGACGCCCTCGCCAAAGAGCAGGAGCGCCTGGAAGCCATCATCTCCGCGGCCGACGGCGGCAACCTGAACCTGCAGATGGAAATGGCCGCCGACGCGCTGCGCCTGCCGCCCTGGGACCAGAAGATCAGCGTGCTGTCGGGTGGCGAGAAGCGCCGCGTGGCGCTGTGCAAGCTGCTGCTCTCCAAGCCGGACATGCTGCTGCTGGACGAGCCGACCAACCACCTGGACGCCGAATCGGTCGAGTGGCTGGAACAATTCCTGCTGCGCTTCCCGGGCACCGTGGTGGGCATCACCCACGACCGCTACTTCCTCGACAATGCCGCCGAGTGGATCCTGGAACTGGACCGCGGTTCGGGCATCCCATGGAAGGGCAACTACTCGTCGTGGCTGGACCAGAAGCAGGCACGCCTGAAGCAGGAAGAGTCGACCGAATCGGCGCGCCAGAAAGCGCTGCAGAAAGAACTCGAATGGTCGCGCCAGAATCCGAAGGCGCGCCAGGCCAAGTCGAAAGCCCGCCTGGCCCGCTTCAACGAGCTGAGCGAATACGAATACCAGAAGCGCAACGAGACCCAGGAGATCTTCATCCCCGTGGCCGAGCGCCTGGGCAACGAAGTCATCGAGTTCAAGAACGTCTCGAAGGCGTTTGGTGACCGCCTGCTGATCGACAACCTGTCCTTCACCGTGCCGCCGGGTGCGATCGTCGGCATCATCGGCCCGAACGGCGCCGGCAAGTCGACCCTGTTCAAGATGATCGCGGGTAAAGAGCAGCCGGACAGCGGCGAAGTCGCCATCGGCAAGACCGCCAAGGTCTCGCTGGTCGACCAGCACCGCGACGAACTGGCCAACGCCAAGACCGTGTTCGAAGACGTCACCGGCGGCGCCGACATGCTGAGCGTCGGCCGCTTCGAGATGCCGTCGCGCGCCTACCTCGGCCGCTTCAACTTCAAGGGATCGGACCAGCAGAAGGTGGTCGGCAACCTGTCGGGCGGCGAACGCGGCCGTCTGCACCTGGCCAAGACCCTGCTGCAAGGCGGCAACGTGCTGCTGCTGGATGAACCGTCGAACGACCTCGACGTGGAAACCCTGCGCGCACTGGAAGACGCCCTGCTCGAGTTCGCCGGCAGCGTGATGGTGATCTCGCACGATCGCTGGTTCCTGGACCGCATCGCGACCCACATCCTGGCCTTCGAAGGCAATTCGCAAGTCACCTTCTTCGACGGTAACTACCAGGAATACGAAGCCGACAAGAAGAAGCGTCTGGGTGAAGAAGGCGCGAAGCCGAAGCGTATTCGCTACAAGCCGCTCACCACCTGAGCTCAGCAATAAGTGTTTGTTTCATAACGAAAAGCCCCGCGATGCGGGGTTTTTTTTTATTAGCGGAAACGAACGCGGTCCAGCAAACGCCGTGTGTAAAATCCTTGGCGATTGGGCCGGATGGCCTGCGATGTCCGCTGCCTTTGCAAGGGACGGACTGACGGAGCCTATGATTGATTACCGCAACAACCGCGTCCCGGGCGGGACTTTCTTTTTCACGGTGCGCCTGCTCGGACGAGGCAGCACCCTGCTGACAGACCACATCTCCGCCTTCGGTGAAGCCATGCGCCTGGCGCGCGTGCGCAAGCCCTTCCACGTCGATGCCTGGATAGTACTGCCGGACCATGCGCACGCGATCTGGACCTTGCCGCCGGGCGACCACGACTGCTCGAGCCGCTGGCGGGCGGTCAAGATTGCCTTTTCCAAGGCGCTGCGCAAATCCACCATACCTGACGCGAGCGACGGCACGATCTGGGAACGCCACTACCAGCACTACCGGGTCGGCGACGACGACGAATACGCGGCGCTGGTCGACTATACCCACCTCGATGCGGTACGGCACGGCTACTGCAGCCATCCCGCCGAGTGGCCATGGTCTTCCCTGCACCGCTTCGTCAGTGCCGGCCACGCGATCCCGGCGCCGGTACCCGTCGTGCCGCCCTGGGTGCACCGGCCCCAGCCGCACAGGTATGCGCGCTTGTAGCCACCCACCAAAAGCAACAAGGCCCCGCAGGGCCTTGTTGCATTGACGGTCGACGCGCTTAGAAGGCGTACTTCGCGCCGATGGTCCAGACATCGGCCTTGGCGCCGAAATCCTTGCTCTTGCCGTAGCGTTCGTACTCGGCAACCAGCGATACATCCTGGTTCAGCTTGTACTCCGCACCGAGCGCACCGTAGGCCTCGGTCTTGCTATGGCTCATGTTTTGGGACGCATTGATCATTTCCAGTTCGCTCTTGGTACGTACCGCGCCAAGCTTGGTGTACAGCGAGAACTGCTCGTTGACCGGCATGGTCGCCTTGGCGGCCAGGTAGACGGCATGGCCATCGGTCTCGCCGCGTTGATTCACGCCGCCGATCGCGTAATCGACGTCCGACTTGCGAAAGTCGGTGTAGCCCGCTTCCACGCCCCAGGTCTGGTTGAAGTCATAGCCGCCGAAGAGCTTGCCGGAGGCCTTGTAGCCTTCGGTATCGACCTTGGTGGCGCCGGAACGCTTGAACTCATGGTCGGCGCTGGCGACACCTGCGCCGATATAGGCGCGCGGAGCGGTGGTCTGGGCCTGGGCCGCCGACATGGCGGCTGCGGATGCGAGCAGTACAACGAGAAGCTTCTTCATTACGCAAATCCTTTGCTTGACTGGTTCGCGATTCACACTGAATCGCGATGGTGCAAAGATGGCATCCGCACGGCTGAATTAAAGACCCTGTTGCCTGGAATAACTGTAAGCAGATGTAAGTGACTAACGAGTCAACTATTTTAAGGAGGTCGTCAAGACCAAGCCGTGCTTAAACGATGTGACGGAACGTCAGGTTGATGCGAGGTCCAATGGGACGTGCGGTTTTATTAATTCCATGCATCCAATTAGCCTGCATCCGGCCCGCCATGAACAGCAGGCTGCCGTCCGTCAGCGCCAGCTTCAGGGTCTCCTTGCTGGTCTTGTGACGCAGGACGAACGGTCGGGTGGCGCCGAAACTGACCGAGGCGATCGCCGGCTCGGGCCCCAGTTCGGGTTCGTCATCGCTATGCATGCCCATGCTGTCACGGCCATCACGGTAATAGTTCAGGAGCACGCTGTTGTAGTGGTGTCCGGTGACTGCTTCGGCAGCCTGCCGAATGCTGTCGAGCAGCGGCGTGAACGGCAGCGGGGCCAGGCTCAGGCCCGAATAACGGTAAGCCTTGTCGCCATGCCAGGCGCTCAGGCGCGGCTGCAGGTGGCGCTTGCCGTAGACGATCACGGTTTCCTCGCGCCAGGCGGTCTCTGCAATCAGGCGCGCCAGCACCAGATCGTTCGGCCAGGGCAGCGGCAACTGGGCCAGGAAGGCCAGTTCGCCGTCGCGGATCGGGATGGGTGTCAAGCCGGTAGCTGCGCTGAATAAGTCCATTGTGAAAGTTTTGTGCTTATGATGGCGGTTTCCATCACACCCGCATTTTCGCATGGACAAACGTCACTTCCTGGGCGCGGCGCTTGCCGCCAGCGCCCTGCCCGCCCTCGCTGCCAACGCCGCGGCCAGCAGCTTGGCTGGTCCGACACTGCTCACGATCACCGGAAACATCGAGCGCAGCAACCGCGGCCCCCTCGACCCAATGCGCGACCAGATGATGTTCAAGCAGAAGCTGGCATTTTCGCGCGCCTTGGCACTGGATTTCGCGGCGATCGCGGCGTTGCCGGTTCAGACCATCCGGCCGACCCTGGAATACGACGGCAAGCCCCACACGCTGCGCGGGCCGCTGCTGCTCGACGTGCTGGCGCTGGCCGGCGCGCGGGCGGGTGAGAACGGCAAGCTGCTGTTGCGTGCAGTGGACGGCTATGCCGTTGCAGTCCCGATGGGCCAGCTGCGTGCCTGGAAGTTCATCGTGGCGACCCATCTCGACGGCCAGACGATGGCGCTGGGCGGTCTGGGACCTCTATGGGCGGTGTACGACGCGGACCGCGTGCCGGAAATGGCGGCGCGGCCGGTCAAGGAGCGTTTTGGTGCCTGCCCTTGGGCGCTGTACCACATCGACGTGGCCAGCTGAGCCTGGAAAATCAGGCGTAGGCTTCGGCTAAACTCATGACGCGCGGCGTCACGGCCAGGCCGACATTGCCGAACAGGGTTTCAATTGCCGCCAGGTTGGCGGCGCATTCCTCGGCCTTCCAGCCGTTGAACAGGTCGGTGCCGTCCTTCTGGAAGTGCAGGTCCAACACCCTGCCCTTGTCCTTGTGCACGTAGCTCTGCTGGTGGATGTTCTTGAAGCCGAGTTCGGCCAGGCCCGCCAGCACGGTTTGCGGCGGATTGTCCGGATCGGTCGCCAGGAAGACACCGAAGGTCTTGCCCGGGGGTTTGGCGGCGATGTCGATTTCGTAGATGCCCGGGGCCTTGGTGACGCTGGTGCTCTTCAGGAACAGCATGTTCTCTCCTTCTCCTGTGCGGATCGGTTTGTCGTGTCCTAGCTTATTGCCCTCTGGGAACTTTGTCGATCAAAGACTGCATTTTTTTGGCGCTAGCGCAGCAACAAGCCCCAAACCGTGCCGCCAATTAACAACGCACAGGCCAGCATTCCGGTGATAAAGCCGATTTCGCGTTGTGCGGGATCGCGGTAATAGCCGAGCGCATAGGCGATGCGTCCCGCGCACCACAGCAGGCCGCCTGCGGCCGCCCACAGGTCGCCCAGGTAAAAGGCGCATAGCCACAGCGGCACTAGCAGCAAGGGCAACTGCTCGAGCGTATTGGCCTGTACCCGCTGGCAGCGCAGGAAGGCTTCCGGGCCATCCATCGACGGCGCCGGAACGTCGTGGCGGATGCGCGCGCGGCCGGCATTCACGCCGGTCCAGAAATACACGCCGAGTGCGGCCAGGGTGGCCCAGGCGGTGAAGAACATTGGAACTCCTGTGGATAAAGTTTGGGATAAGTGCCTGGACAGCGATGGGACAGGCTCTGTATAAAATCTGGATAAGCGCTGTATAAATAGTGGAAATGCGGTGGAAAAGCGACTGGATAAGCCTGGGATAAGCACTGGACAAGTGCTCAGATTTCCCCACGCTTGCGCCGTGCCAACTCGGCCGTGGGCGGCACCAGCGCTTCGTACAGGCGGCCGGTGGCGGCATCCCAGCGCGTGACGGCGTCCTGCTGGCGCGCCACGGTGGCGAAGTCGCCGCGCGCCACCGGGCCGCTGAGCGCGGCTTCCGGGCCAAGGCGGAACACATTCTCCAGGGCCTCGGTTGCGAGCGGGCGGACCAGCTCGCGCGCTACTTCCACCGGGACGCCGGCCGCCGCGTAGGCGCGCAGCGCGGCGTCCACCACCGTCACCAGGTAGTTGGACGCGAACACGGCGGCCGCGTGGTAGACGGTCTTGGCGGCCGGGTCGATGCGCACCAGGCGTGCGCCGCAGGCTTCGAACGCCGGCCCAAGCAGCGCCAGCGCGGCCGCGTCGCCTTCGATCCCGCAAAAGGTGCCGGCGAAATCCGCGGCCACCGCTGCCGGGTCGGCGAAGCTGCGCACCGGATGCACGCTGGCCACAAACGCGCCGGCATCGCGCGCCGCTTGCAGTTCGGCGGACGCCTTGGCGCCGCTGCAATGGAACACCACCGCGCCCGCCAGCTGCCCGCCTTGTCCTTGTCCCTGAGCCAGCGCCGCGCAGGCCGGCCCGATCGCGTCGTCGCCCACCGCCAGCAACCACACACGGGCAGGGCGCATCTGCGCTTGCGTGGCGCAGGCGCGGCCGGCGCCGATGAAGGCCACCGCCTCCTGCGCGCCGGCTTCGGACCGGGTCAGGACGTCCTGCACGGCGAAGGCGCCGCTCCTTGCGAACAGGCGCCCGAGCGCGCGGCCGACATGGCCGCCGCCGACCAGGTTCAGGGTCGCCACGTCAGAAACCGGAGCCGGGCAGCGCCAGGTAGGCCAGTTCTTCCGGGGACGAGGCGCGCCCGAGGATCGCGTTACGGTGCGGGAAGCGGCCGAAGCGGGCGATCACGCCGCGGTGCCGGTGCGCATAGTCGAGCGCCTCGCCGAAGCCTTCGTGCTGCGCCGCCAGCTCGGTGAACAGGCTCACGGCCTGCTCCTGCATGCGCGCGTCTTCCGCATGCTCGAAAGGCATGTAGACGAACTGGCGTTCCACCGGAGACAGCGTCAGGTGGAGCCCGGCGTCGACCAGCTGGTGCGCGCTGGCCAGCGCCAGCGGGTCGCCGGCGAAGGATTCCGGCTGCCCGCGGAAGGCGTTGCGGGTGAACTGGTCGAGCACGAGGATGCGCGCCAGCGTCCCGCGCGGCCCGAGTTCGTCCCACTCGCGCAGGCCGCCTGCCAGCGCCTGGTGGATGAGGGCGCCGAAGCGCTCGCGCAGCGCGGCATCGAAGGCCGCATCCTTGCGGAACCATTCGATGCGCTGCTTGCCATGGTCTTGGCTGCCTTCCGGCAGGAACCAGAAATCGAGAACGTCTTGTGCTTGCATTGATGAACTCCCGTACTGAATGGACGGACTTATTGTTGTAGATTTTTAATTAATTGCGGGCGTGGGACAACTGGAAGGCTTCCAGTCCCTCGAATGCGGCCAGCTCCTGCGCCAGCTCGGATAGTGGGGCGCCGCTGCGGTTCGACAGCGCCAGCGCCACGAAGCGCCACTCCTGGCGGCCGTCGTCGCTGCTGATCGTGAGCGAGCTGCCGGCGATCTCGTAGCCGCGCTCGAGCGCGGCGGCGCGCAGCAATTCTTCGCGCGGCAGCACCTGCGGTTTGAAACGCATGCGCACCGCCACCGCATGGCGCGACGGCAGGATGGTCTCGAGGCGGTTCAGGTAGATCATGATCATGCCCGAGAAGAAGGCCAGGCCCATCGCCGCCAGGTAGAAGCCGACGCCGACCAGGATGCCGATCGCGGACGAGGCCCAGATCGAGGCCGCCGTGGTCAGGCCGCTGATGTTGAAGCCTTCACGCATGATCACGCCGGCGCCGAGGAAGCCGATGCCGGTCACCACACCCTGGATGATGCGGGTCGGATCGACCGGCGCCAGCACGCCGCCATGGCCGCCGTACCAGAAGTCGGGATACCCGGCCAGGATGGTCAGCGCGGCCGAGGCCATGCACACCAGCCCGTAGGTGCGCATGCCGGCGGCGCGGCCGTGATAGGCGCGTTCATAGCCGACCAGCAGGCCGAGCGCCAGCGCGCCGGCCAGGTGCAGCAGGATCAGGCCATTGGTGATGATGCTCGATTCGGACCAGTAGGCGGCAAACAGGGTGTTGGGCATCGGCGGCATGGCTGGACGTCACGCTCCCGGCTTCTTGCGCACCAGCTGCCTCTCGAAAGCTTCGTCGTTCTTGGTGAGTCGCCGGACCTCCTGCGGGCCGAGGCCGTTGACGAAGGCGACGAAGTCGTCCAGCTCGAGCGGCGCATTGAGCGCCGGCGCACCGGGCGCCTCGGACAGGTAGAACAGCCCGTCGCCGGTACGCGCCATCGAGTACGCGCTGTTCCCGGTGCGCCTTTTCAGGCGCTCGACCGCCGCGCTGGCGCGGGTGGAACGGGAGCTGGCCATCAGATCGCCTCCGTGCGCAGCATGAGCCAGTCGCGCGCCGCGCCGCTCACATGCGGCGCCAGGCGCGCGCGCACGCTGGCGTGGTAGGCGTTCAGCCACGCGATCTCGTCCTCGCGAAGCAGCGAGCGTTGGAGCGGACGCGTATCGATCGGGCACAGGGTCAGCGTCTCGAAGCCCAGGTACTCGCCGAACTCGGTGCTGTCGACCAGCTGGTTCAGCACCAGGTTCTCGATGCGGATGCCCCAACGGCCGGGGCGGTAGATGCCCGGTTCGATCGAGGTGATCATGCCCGGCTCCATCGCGGTATGCGGATCCGGCGGCACGCTTGGGGAAATCGTCTGCGGGCCTTCGTGCACGTTGAGGAAGTAACCGACGCCGTGGCCGGTGCCGTGGCCGTAGTCGATGCCGGCGGCCCAGATCGGTGCGCGCGCGATGGCGTCCAGCAGCGGCGCGCGGGTGCCGCGCGGGAAGCGCGTGGCGGACAGGTTGATCAGGCCCTTCAGGACCAGCGTGTAGTCGCGCCGCTGCGCTTCGGACGGGGTGCCGACCGGGATCACGCGCGTGATGTCGGTGGTGCCGCCCAGGTACTGGCCGCCCGAGTCGATCAGCAGCAGGCCGTCGCCGGCGATGGTCGCGCAGCTTTCCTGCGCGGCGCGGTAGTGCATGATCGCGCCGTTGCTGTTGAAGCCGGCGATGGTCGAGAAGCTCGGGCTGACGAAGTTCGGACGGCGCGCGCGCGCGGCCGTGATGTGGGTGTCGATTGCGACTTCGTCCAGCGGCGTACGGGCATCCGGTGCGCGGCTGTCATTGGCCAGTTCGGCTTCGAGCCAGGAGAAGAATTCGCACAGCGCCGCGCCGTCCTGCTCCATCGCGGCGCGCACGTTGACCGCCTCGCTCTCGACCTTGCGCGACTTGGCGAAGGTGGTCGGGTTGATCGCTTCCACCACGTTCACGCCATCGGCCACCGCGGCGCGCATGCCGCTCGTGACGCGGCGCGGGTCGAGCAGCAGCGTAGCGCCGTCCGGCAGTGCGGCGAGCGCCGTGGCGGCATTCGCGTAAGGAGCGAGGTGCACGCCGTCGGATTCGAGGCGCGCGCGCAGCGGGGCCGGCACCTTGCCCTCGCCGACGAACAGGGTGGCGTCGGCGCGGCCGATCAGCGCATGCGCCAGGAACACCGGATTGAAGCTGACGTCGGCGCCGCGCAGGTTGAACAGCCAGGCGATGTCGTCCAGCGTCGAGATGAAATGAAAGCCTGCGCCGTGATGCTCCATGGCGGCGCGGGTTGCAGCCAGTTTGTCGGCGCGGCTGGTGGTCGCATACGGCGGCAGGTGCTCGAACACCGGGTCGCCGGGAAGCGCCGGGCGGTCGTGCCAGACTTCGTCGAGCAGGTCGACGTCCGTGCGCAGTGCGATGCCTTTGGCGGACAACGCGTCCTCCAGCAGGCGCGCGCCGGCCAGGCCGAGCACGCGCGCATCCACCGCGACCGTCTGGCCTTTGGCGAGGTTGGCGGCCAGCCAGTCCACGTGCATCTGGCTGGCGGCGCCCGGGATCTTCATCAGGGCGATTTTGCTCACCCCTTGGCTTCCGGCCAGCTCGGTCTCGGCCTGGGTCCAGTAGCGGCCGTCGGTCCACACGCCCGCGAAGCCTGCCGTGGCGATGAAGGTGCCGACCGAGCCGGTGAAGCCGGACAGCCACTCCCGGCCCTTCCAGTGACCGGGCAGGTATTCCGACAGGTGCGGGTCGCTCGACGGCACGACATAGGCGTCGATGCCGGCGCGCGCCATCGCGCTGCGCAGCTGGGCCAACCTGGTGGCGCGGGCTTGTTCGAATTCGGTGGACATGGCTTGGTCGTTCAGTTGTTATCCAAGCCACGTATGATACGCCGATCGGCGCGCTACAATGTTGTCCGAGACGAACAAACGACCGGCGCACACGCCGGCACAGGAGACACACATGGACTTCGAGGCGGCCAAGACCTTATGCCGCAGCTTCCCCGGCTGCACGGAAGACACGAAATGGGACCACGACACCGTGTTCTCGGTCGGCACCAAAATGTTCGCGGTGACCAACAAGGACGGGCCCTCGACCGGCTTCAGCCTGAAGGCCGACGACGAGCGCTTTCTAGAACTGACCGACCGGCCCGGCATCATTCCCGCGCCCTACCTGGCGCGCGCCAAGTGGGTGTTCGTGACGCCGGAAGCGCAGCTCGACGACGCCGAGTTCGCGGCCCTGCTGCGTCGCTCGTATGAGCTCGTCTTCGCCAAGCTCACGCGCAAGCTGCAACGTGAGATTGCAGGTTCTTGAACACGCAGCTGATTCCAACAGGAACGGCCCTACGCACCCGATTGGCGCATAATCCGAGTGCCATCTTTACACCATAAGACAGAACGACATGCAAGACTACCACCATGACCGCGCCCGCGCGCTTCTCGCCAACGCCACCCAGATCGTCACGCCCGAAGAAGTCCAGGCCGCGGTGTCGCATGTCGCCACCGAGCTGAACGCACGTTTCGGCAACTCCCAGGACAAGGCCTTCCCGCTGGTTCTTGGCGTGATGGGCGGCGCCGTCGTGTTCACCGGCCACCTGCTGCCGCAGCTCGACTTCCCGCTCGAATTCGACTACATCCACGTCAGCCGCTACGGCGACGCCGACCGCGGCGGGCAGATCGTCTGGAAGGTGATCCCGCGCCAGGACGTGGCCGGCCGCATCATCATCGTGGTCGACGACATCCTCGACGAAGGCGAGACGCTCGCGCACGTCAAGCAGCGCCTGCTCGACATGGGCGCGGCCGAGGTGATCGTCGCGGTGTTCGCCGACAAGGACCTCAAGCGCGCCAAGCCGATCAAGGCCGACCTGGTCGGCCTGACGCTGCCGAACGAGTTCGTGGTCGGCTTCGGCATGGACGTGTACAACTACTGGCGCAACCTGCCGGGGCTGTGGTCGATCAACCCCGACGACCTGAGCGCGGCGGAACCGCCGCCGCCGTTCCCGACGCCCGACGCCAAGCGCCTCGATTAACGTAGGGTGGGCGGGTCTCCCGCCCGCGCGTTCAAATCACCTCAATGCGCCTGTGCGGCTCTTCATACCGCAACTATCACCGCGTGGGCGGCAAAGCCGCCCACCCTACGCCAAACTCAGGCGCGCACGCGCCGCGTCGTATTCCATCTTCAAGCGCTCGACCATCTCCGCCACGCTCGGCACGTCGTCCATCAGCCCCACGCCCTGGCCGGCGCCCCAGATGTCGCGCCAGGCCTTGGCGCTGCCGCCGCCGAAGCTCATCTTGCTCTTGTCCGATTCGGGCAGGTTGTCCGGATCCAGGCCCGCGGCCACGATCGACTTCTTCAGGTAGTTGCCGTGCACGCCGGTGAACAGATTGGTGTACACCACGTCGGCCGCGGTCGACCCCACGATCGCATCGCGGTAGGCGTCGGTGACGTTCGACTCTTTCGTGGCCAGCCAGCGCGAGCCGATGTAGGCGAAGTCGGCGCCCATGGCCTGGGCCGCGAGGATCGCGTCGCCGGTGGCGATCGAGCCGGACAGCGCGATCGGTCCCTTGAACATCTTGCGCACCTCACCCACCAGCGCGAACGGCGACAGCGCGCCCGCATGGCCGCCGGCGCCGGCCGCAACCAGGATCAAGCCGTCCACGCCCGCCTCCAGCGCCTTTTCGGCGTGGCGGATCGAGACCACGTCGTGCAGCACGATGCCGCCGTAGGCATGCACCGCGTCCAGCATTTCCTTCGGCGGCGCGCGCAGCGAGGAGATGATGATCGGCACCTGGTGCTTCACGCAGACCTCGACGTCGTGCGCCAGGCGGTCGTTCGAGGCGTGCACGATCTGGTTCACCGCGATCGGACCGACCCGCGCGCCGGGATTGGCGGCCTGGTAAGCGGCCAGCTCGCCCTGCAGCTCGGTCAGCCAGGTGTCGAGCAGTTCGGCCGGGCGCGCGTTCAGGGCGGGGAAAGAACCGACGATGCCGGCCTTGCACTGGGCCGCCACCAGCGCGGGACCGCTGGCGATGAACATCGGCGAGGCAATGACGGGGAGGGTCAGGTCTTGCAATACGGGTGGCAGCGTCATGGAAGGCTCTCGGTGGCGGTTAATCAAACGTGTCCGGGGCATTATGCCGTGAAAAAAGAACGATCGTGCTAGATTCTTGCCTCTAAATGCCCGCGTTCGCGTCGACCAGCCGGTCGCCCTCGACACGGGCGGCGCCGGCCCGCAGCAGCGCGCTACCGGCCCAGTGCGCCAGTTCCTCCCTGCCCCGGTCCAGCAGATGCACGCGTACCCGCTCGACCAGCGGAATCGCCGCCAGCAGCGCGGGCAGCGTGTCGAGGGCCAGGCTGCGCCGCTCCAGCAGCAGGAACTTGAGCAGCACCTTGACCGCATTTTCTCCGTTGCGCAGCGGGTCGGCGCTCAGGTAATCCAGGCGCGACCTGGCCCGCGCCAGCGCAGCGGGCACCCCGTTGAACACCGCGCCATGGCCGGGGATGACCACGCGCGCGTCCAGCGTCGCGATCAGGTCGAGCGTCGCGCCCACCTCGGCGAAGCCCGGCTCGCCCGCCAGCTCGGGAAAGATCACGCCGAAGCCGTTTTCCCACAGCGCGTCGCCGGAAATCAGGATGCCCTCCGCTTCGCAGAAGAACAGCAGCGCATGCGGATCGTGCCCGGGCGCCCCCAAAACCCGCCAGCGCAGTCCGCCCAGTTGCAGGACGTCGCCCGGCGCCAGCGTGGCGTCGAAGGAAAAGCGCGCGCACTGCTGGCCGGTGGCGCGGTAGCTCAGTGCGTCTTCGTCCCAGGCCGCCACCTTGGCCGCATCGAGCGCCGGAATCGCAGTATGGCAGCCATAGGCGGCCTGCAGCAGCGCATTGCCGCCGCAGTGGTCGGAATGCAGGTGGGTGTTGAGCAGGCGCTCGAGCGGCCGCTGGCCAAGCGCGTGGCGCACCAGCGCCAGCGTCTGCGGTGCGTGCGTCAGGTAGCCGCTGTCCACCAGCGCCGTGCCTTCCGGCCCGGTGAACAGGATGTTGTTGGACGATAGCCAGCCGCGCTCGAACACCTGGATGGAGGCGGGCAGCTTCAACTCAATCCCAGCCGATCTCTGTTTCGCGGCGCCGGATCTCGGCCCACACGGCACGCTTGTAGTCGTCGCCGGCGCTGCCCCAGGCGACGATTTCCTCGATCGTGCGCAGGCAGCCCTTGCACAGGCCGGTGCTGGCTTCCATCTGGCACAGGTTGATGCAGGGCGAAGGCACGGGGCTCTGCAATTCAGGATTCGACAGGGACATCAGAAGATCGCGGCAAGGTCGAAGAAGTAGGCGCAGCCCATGACCGCACCCATGGCGATCACGACCAGCCGGCTGCCGCGGTCCTTGAGCGCATACAGGACCGGGTCGTCGTCCATTTCATCACGCCCGGTCTTGATCCACAAGCGTCCCAGCCAGTAGATCAGCAGCGCCGCCGCGCCCCACAGCAGCGCGGGGGTGGCGTAGCGCCCCTGGGTCTCGGGCGCATTGATGTACAGGCCGAACACGACCACCGCCGACATCGCCGAGGCCAGGCCCATCGGCCACAGCACCGCCAGGTCGGACACATGGTAGTCGCGCCCGCGCGTCTTGAGTCCGCCGCTGGCCTGCAGCGACTTGAGTTCGGAGCAGCGCTTGACCAGCGCCAGGCTGAGGAAGACGAACAGCGAGAAGGCCAGCAGCCAGGAGCTGGTATGGATGCCCACCGCCACCGAGCCGGTGACGATGCGCATGGTGTACAGGATCGACAGCGCCATGACGTCGACCAGCACTTTTTCCTTCAGCTTCCAGCTGTAGGTGGTAGTCATGACGACGTAGGCCAGCAGCATGGCGGCGAAGCCGGCGTTCACAAGCGCGAAGGCGAGCCCGAAGGCGAGGATGAGCAGGCCGGCCGCCGCCGCGACGCCGGAAGTAATCGGCAGTACCCCGCTGGCGAAGGGGCGCAGGCGCTTGCGCGGGTGCAGGCGGTCGTTGCCGAGGTCCCACAGGTCGTTGGCGATGTAGGTGGCGGAGGCAGCCAGCGAGAAGCACAGGAAGGCCAGCAGCATGGTGGCGATATCGGCGGGCGCGAACGAGAACGCGGTCAGCATCGGCACGAACAGCAGGACGTTCTTGGCCCACTGGTGCATGCGCAGGGCCTTGCGCCACACCCCCAGCCCGGCGGCGGGACGCGCGAACTCCTTCTCCACCACGTGCTTGCTGCGCACCTGGCGCGCCAGCGCGTCCGAGGCGCCGACCAGCAGCGCGGCCTGGGCGCCTTCCCACACCGCCAGGTCGGCCGGGCTGTCGCCGGCATAGGCGAAGTCCGGCCCCACGGTGTCGCGAATCGCGGCCAGCTTGTTCGCGCCCTTCAGGTTACGCGTGTCGTCGGTGGCCAGCACGCGGTCGAACAGGCCGAGGTGGGCGGCGACGCCGTCGGCGATGCTGCGGTGCGCGGCGGTGGCCAGCACGATCTCGCGCCCGGCCGCTTTTTCGGCGCGCAGGTAATCGAGCAGCTCTTCGCGGTAAGGCAGCTGCTCCGCCGGCAGCACGACGCGGCGGGCGATCTCGGACTTCAGCGTCTCGCGGCCGCGCAGCAGCCAGAACGGCAGGCGCAGCAGGCTGGATGGCGACTGGCGGGCCAGCAATACGACCGACTCGACCAGCGTATCGGTCAGAGTCAGGGTGCCGTCGAGATCGACGACCAGCGGCACGGCGGCGGACACACGATCAGTCCGATGGGAATTCAGCATACACACTCAACAATAAGGGATTCAAAAACGACATTTTCCACTATGCAGCAATGTAGGTAAGGGGTCAATTGCGCCTTCGGCATCGGCTTATTGCGGCGCAAGGCGCTTGCGCGCCAGCTTGTCGGCAAAGCGGGCTGTGTCGATCAAACAACGCTCGTGGACGCCTTCGCACACTTTTTCAAGCGCGTCCCAGGCTTCGACCCGGAAGCGCACGCGCCGTCCCGCTACTTCCAGCACCTCGCCCCGAATGTGCAGGCGCACGCCCGGCGGCGTCGGCGCCAGGTGGTGGAAGCTCACCATCGTCCCCAGGCTCTGCTCGTTCGGCCAATCGACGTAGGGCATCATTCCGTGCAGACAGGCAAGTTCCATCATGCCGACCAGATATCCCGTCGCGAGTACGTCCGGCATGTCGCGGCAAAACGCGGTATCGTGGTAAAGCTGGGGCACCGTAGCGCGCTCCGGAACAATGTAGTGCCATTCGAAGCGAAGGCCAGGCTGGAAAGTGGGATGCATGGGCGCAGATTATCCCATGCACGGGCTCCTGGTTTGTTTCGACTGCTGCAAGGCTGCCGTAAGCAAGTGCGGGGAGATTGCGATCATGGCACGAACAGGAGGGCCGATGAAGCTGAACAAGAAACTGATGGCACAGATGCGTGCGACGACCCGCTCGACGGTGAACTCGTTCCTGCACACGGGCCCGGCAGCTGCCGATACCGTCATCCAGGAAACGCTGAAGAACGTCACGGCGATGCAACGCGAAGCCCAGCGCCAGATGCGCAGCGTGGGCATGGTGCCCGCGATGGTGTTCGATCCGTTCGAGGCAGAACTCGGGGTCGGCCTGCCCGGCAAATTCATCGACGGCAGCCATACCAACCCGGCCGGCAGCCGCGACTACAAGCTCTACATCCCGGGCAGCTACGCCGGCGCGCCGGTGCCGCTGCTGGTGATGCTGCACGGCTGCTCCCAGGATCCGGAAGATTTCGCCAACGGCACCGGCATGAACGAGCTGGCCGAGGAAACGCCCTGCCTGGTGCTGTATCCGGCACAAAGCAAGGCGGCCAACCCCCAGCGCTGCTGGAACTGGTTCAATGCGGTCGAGCAGCAGCGCGACCAGGGCGAACCGGCGATCATTGCCGGCATGACGCGCGCGGTGATGGAACAGTACGCGGTCGACCCGGAACAGGTGTACGTGGCGGGCCTGTCCGCCGGCGGCGCGATGGCGACCATCATGGGCACGCTCTACCCCGACCTGTACGCGGCCGTTGGCGTGCATTCAGGGCTGCCGTTCGCATCGGCGCACGACCTGCCTTCGGCGCTGGCGGCGATGAACGGCCAGTTCCGGCAGTCCGCCGTGGCCGCGCAGTTGCCCGGACGCCCGCTGCCGGTGATCGTGTTCCACGGCGACCAGGACACCACGGTGCACCCGGTGAATGGGGACGCACTGATCGCCCAGGGTGCGCACCAGGTGGCGCAGCAGAGCGCCGTGGAACCGGGACGGGTGCAGGACGGCCATGCCTACACGCGCACCCTGCACCACCGCGAGGATGGCGCCGTGCACGCCGAGCATTGGCTGGTCCACGGGGCCGGCCATGCCTGGTCGGGCGGCCGCTCGCACGGCAGCTATACCGACGGGCGCGGGCCGGATGCGAGCCGGGAGATGCTGCGGTTTTTCCGCACGCAGCGCCCGTAAGGTGCTTACGAACCCCGATGCCTGGCCTGCTCGGCCTCGATATGGGCGCGCAGGCAGGCCGGGCACCAGCAGCCGGCGGCTTCCTGCGGCACCGGCACGGCCGGCGGCAACGCCGTGCACCAGCACGGTTCAGGACTGCCATCCAGCATGGCGCAGCCGAACTCGGCGCCGCAACGGGTGCAGGTACTCATGGGGCGCTCGCGCCTGGAATGGTGCTCATGGTTCGTTACGGTGGGGATCAGGTCTATAAAGTACAACAAAACGCCATATAATCAGCACAAGTACTACGCTGTTGCCTTAAAATCTTGCGACATTTATTTTGGATCCTCCATGAACGCTACCGTGAGCAGCCTGAATCCCGACGATCAACCCAATGACCTGACGAAGGTCTCTCCGCAGATCAAGGCGCAGATCCTGGCCGAGGCGCTCCCCTACATCCGTAATTTCCACGGCAAGACCATCGTCATCAAATACGGTGGCAATGCCATGACCGACGAACGCCTGAAGCACGGCTTCGCACGCGACGTCATCCTGCTCAAGCTGGTGGGCATGAACCCGGTCGTGGTGCACGGCGGCGGTCCGCAGATCGACAACGCGCTCAAGAAGATCGGCAAGCAGGGCAGCTTCGTACAGGGCATGCGCATCACCGACGAAGAGACCATGGAAGTGGTCGAGTGGGTGCTGGGCGGCGAAGTGCAGCAGGACATCGTGATGCTGATTAACCACTATGGCGGCCAGGCTGTGGGCCTCACCGGCAAGGACGGCGGCCTGATCCGCGCTCGGCGCATGAGCATGCCGGACAAGGAAAAACCAGGCGAGTTCCTGGACATCGGTTTCGTCGGCGAGATCGAAGCAATCAACCCGGCCGTGGTCAAGGCGCTGCAGGACGACGCCTTCATCCCGATCATTTCGCCGATCGGCTTCGGCCAGGACGGCCAGGCCTACAACATCAATGCCGACGTCGTCGCCGGCAAGATCGCCGAGATCCTGAAAGCCGAAAAACTCATCATGATGACCAATATCGCCGGCGTGCAGGACAAGGCCGGCAACCTGGTCACCGACCTGTCGGCGCGCGAAATCGACGAGATGTTCGAAGACGGCACGATTTCGGGCGGCATGCTGCCGAAAATCTCGTCGGCGCTGGACGCCGCGAAGTCGGGCGTGAATACGGTCCACATCATCGACGGCCGCATCGAACACAGTTTGTTGCTGGAAGTCTTGACCGAACAGGCATTTGGCACTATGATCCGGTCTCACTGATTTTTTGTGGCGGGAAACTCCGCCACAGAGATGACGGATGCCCTTGTAGCTCAGTGGTAGAGCACTCCCTTGGTAAGGGAGAGGCCACGTGTTCAATCCACGTCAAGGGCACCACTTCCCTCCCGCAGTACCTCCCCCGCATTACTTCCTAGTAGATTCGCTCCACCTTGATGCCGCGCTTGCGCAGCAGCTCGGGCAATCCGCGTTGTCCCAGCAGGTGCAGCAGGCCCACCGCCACCACCGCATTGTTCTCGCGCGCCAGCAGCGCAGCCACCTTGTCCGCCATCGGTCCGTTGCGCTCGTCGAGCAGGATGTCGCGCATGAACTTGCCGCTCAAGCTGTCGTCGGTTTCCACCCGTTGCATGAGGCTGTCCAGCGCACGCTGGTCGGCGCGCTCGTAGGCCTCCAGCATCTCGCGCGTCTCGCGCAGCTGGCGGCCCGAGGCCATGTTCTCCAGGGTTTCTTCCAGCAGGCGCCATTGTTCCTCAATCGGCAAGCGGTTCAGCAGTGCGGCCTGGTACTGCATCGTCTCGAGCTCGGCGATGCGGGTCTTGCCCTTGCGCGCCAGCGTGGCGAGGTGGTTGTCGACGCCGAGCGCCGGATCGTAGCCCAGCTTGACGGTATCGAACACGGCGAGCATCGTCACCAGCATCCAGGGCTTGAGCTGCGCCACGGCGGCCGGCTCGAGTCCCTGCTTCCTGAGCGCCGCTTCGATGCGCTGGCGGCGCTCCGGCGCCAGGACGGCGTAGCCCGGGCTGCCGGGCGGGAACATGCCATGCTGCTGGACGGCGGCCGCGATGGCGGCAGGGTTGCCCGCCATGTCGATTTCCAGCACCAGCGTGGGTGCGGCCGCCAGCGCCGCCCCGATGCGCGGTTCGAGGGGATAGAAGTCGGCGCGTCCGACGTGCATGGTGCCATACAGGTAGAGCGCATTGTCCTTGTCGCTGACCTTGAACAAGGCGCCGCGGGCTGCCGCGAGGTCCGCAGCCAGCGCCTGGAAGGCCAACAAGAACAAGCTGAGGAACACCACTATAATCGGACGTCGCTGCATTTAATTCTCCCTTTCAAAACCGTGCCAAATCATAACCCCGGTTCTCCCGTCTGGCTGTTTGATCTCGACAACACCCTGCATGACGCATCTCACGCGATCTTTCCGGCAATCAGCGCGAACATGAACACCTACATCGCGCGCGTGCTCGGGGACGGCGACACGCCGGCCAGCCAGGACATCGTCGACGCCGCGCGCCTGGGCTACTGGAAGCGCTACGGCGCCACCCTGCTCGGCATGATCCGCCACCATGGCGTGTGCGCCGCCGACTTCCTGCACATTACCCACGACCTCGGCGCCCTGGAGAAGCTGGTGCGCGCCGAAAAAGGCCTGGGCACGCTGCTGCGCCGCCTGCCGGGCCGCAAGATTCTGCTTACCAATGCGCCGACGCGCTACTCGACGGACGTGATGCGCCACCTGGGCCTGAGCCGGCACTTCGCGCACCATGTCGCGATCGAACACATGCACGTGCACCGGCAATTGCGGCCCAAGCCATCGAGCCTGATGCTGCGCCGCCTGCTGCGCAAGCACGGCGTGGCGGCGCGCCGCTGCATCCTGGTCGAGGACACGCTGGCCAACCTGAAAAGCGCCAGCCGCCTCGGGCTGCGTACCGTGTGGGTGACGCAATACCTGCGCATGAGCGACCCGATCGGACGAGCTCCCTTGCCGCGGACCCTGAAACGCCCCGGTTATGTCGATGTCAAAGTAAAATCCGTGCGGCAACTTCCCGCACGCCTGCACCGGTTGCGATAAAACGAATAACACTTTCTAGGGATCCTATGGCAAGCACCAAGCCAGGCCAGCGCAAGCTGCAAATCCTCCAGGCCCTGGCCTCGATGCTCGAACAGCCCAAGGGCGACAAGATCACCACGGCGGCGCTGGCGGCGCACCTGGCGGTATCCGAGGCGGCTTTGTACCGCCACTTCGCCAGCAAGGCGCAGATGTACGAAGGCCTGATCGAGTTCATCGAGTCCAGCGTGTTCGGCCTGATCAACCAGATCACCGAACGCGAGGAAGACGGCGTGCACCAGGCGCACGCGATCCTGCAGATGCTGCTGTCCTTCGCGAGCAATAATCCGGGCATGACCCGGGTGCTGATCGGCGACGCGCTGGTGGGCGAGGACGAACGCCTGCAGCTGCGCATGAACGGCTTCTACGACAAGGTCGAGCTGGCGTTCAAGGGCGCGTTGCGGGTCGCGGTCACCCAGGGCCACGGCCTCGAGACCGACGTGGCGGCGCGCGCCGGCCTGCTGGTGAGCTACGTGACCGGGCGCTGGCACCGCTACGCCAAGAGCGGCTTCAGGCACAACCCGGCGGAGGGCACGGCCCTGCAGCTGTCGCTGCTGCTGGCCGCATAGCGGCACCCGGACCGATCATGGACACCCAGGAAGTCTTCGCGTTGCTCGACGACGCCGGCGCTGCCGAGGAAGCCCGTTCGCGCCTGTACAGCCGCCACGCCGGCACGCTGCGCTGCGACGACGTCACCAAGTGGCCGCAGCTGCTGCGCGACATGCAGGACGCGCTGGGGCGCGGCCTGTACGCGGTGCCGCTCCTGACCTACGAGCTTGGCGCGCAGCTACAGGGCGTGCCGGCGCATCCCCTCGCTGGACCGCTGGCGCAGGTGCTGCTGTTCGAACAGTGCGAGCAGCTCCAAGCGGCCCAGGTCGAGGCCTGGATCGCCACCCGCGCGCCGCTTGATGAGCCGGCGGGCGTGGCCGGCATCACGGCCAATGTCGACGAAGCCGCCTTCACCGAAGCGATCGGCCGCATCCGCGACTACATCGCCGCCGGCGACACCTACCAGGTCAACTACACCTACCGCCTGCGCTTCGAGAGCTACGGCTCGCTGCACAAGCTGTATGCGCGGCTGCGGGCGCGCCAGCGCGTGCCCTACGGCGCCCTGGTGGCCCTGCCCGACGGCGGCGCCGTGCTCTCCTTTTCGCCCGAGCTGTTCGTGCGCCACGATAACGGCGTTCTGCTGGCGCGCCCCATGAAAGGCACGGCGCCGGCGAGCGGCGACGATGCGGTCGACGCCGAGCGTTCCACCGCGCTGTCGCTCGACACCAAGAACCGCGCCGAGAACCTGATGATCGTCGACCTGCTGCGCAACGACCTGGGACGGGTAGCCAGTACCGGCAGCGTCGCGGTGCCCGCGCTGTTCGACGTGACGCGCTACGGCGGCGTGCTGCAGATGACCTCGACCGTGCAGGCGCGCCTGCGCGACAAGGTCACGCTCGAGGAGATCTTCTCCGCGCTCTACCCGTGTGGCTCGATCACCGGCGCGCCCAAGCGCCGCACGATGGAAATCATCCACGAACTGGAGCCGGCGGCGCGCGGCATCTATACCGGTGCGATCGGCTGGTTCGACCCGCCGCCGCCGGGCCAGGCCATCGGCGCGGGTTTCGGCAATTTTTGCCTGTCGGTCCCGATCCGCACCCTGGCCCTGGGCAGCCCGCAGGGCGGCACCCGCCAGGGCGAACTGGGCGTGGGCGCCGGCATCGTGTACGACAGCGACGCAGCGTCCGAATACGCCGAATGCCGGCTGAAGGCAGGCTTCCTCACCGGCTTGACGAACGAGCTCGAACTCTTCGAGACCCTGCGGGCCAGCCGGGACGACGGCTGCCGCCACGTCGAACAGCACCTCGACCGCCTGGCCGCCTCCTGCCGCTTCTTCGGTACCCCGTTCGACTATGGCGCCGCGCGCGCGGCACTGAACGATGCCTGCCTGGCCCTGCCCCCTGGCCAGCTGCACCGGCTGCGCCTGTCGGTGGGACCCGGCGGCGCGCAGGTGGTGACGGCGGCGCCGCTGGCGCCCCTGCATGAACCGGTGGTGGTGGTGCTGGCGCAGGAAACGACGCATTCGGGCGACCTGTTCCTGCGCCACAAGACGAACGTGCGGGCCCGCTACGACGCGGCCTGGCGCGCCGCCGAGGCGCAAGGCGCATTCGACGCCCTGTTCTTCAACGAGCGCGGGGAACTGACCGAGGGGGGACGCAGCAATGTGTTCGTGCGGTTCGGCGGCGCGTGGTACACGCCACCCCTGTCCAGCGGCCTGCTGCCGGGCGTGATGCGCGCCGTCATGCTGGGTGCGCCCGCCTGGAACGCCAGCGAGCACGTGATCACGCGCGAGATGCTGGCGGAGGCGGATGACCTGGTAGTGTGCAATGCCCTGCGCGGGCCGCTGCGCGCAGTGCTGCAACTCGACTGATCAGGGAGCGAGCGCCTGCTCGATCTTGCCGACCAGGGCCGGGTCTTCCGGCGTCACCTTGCTCGGGAAGTGTTGCAGCACCTTGCCGTCGCGGCCGATCAGGTACTTGGTGAAGTTCCACTTCGGCGCCTGGCCGGTGGCCTTGGTCAGGCTGGCGTGCAGCGGATTGGCGTCCGGGCCGGTGACCACGCTCTTGGCGAACATCGGGAACTTCACACCGTAGGTGTTGAAGCAGAAGTCGGCGATCTCTTTCGAGGTACCCGGCTCCTGCTTGTTGAAGTCATTCGACGGGAAGCCCAGCACCACCAGGCCGCGCCCGCCGTATTTCGCATTCAGCTTCTCCAGCCCTTCATACTGCTTGGTGAAGCCGCAGTAGCTGGCCGTGTTCACGACCAGCACCACCTTGCCGGCGTACTGGCACAAGTCCTGCGGCGCGTCGTCCTGCAGGCGCTTGAAGTTCTGCTTGAGGATGGCGGGGCAGCTGGCAGGGGTACGGCCATCCGGCATGCGCGCGGCGGTGGGTGCGGCCGGCGCGGCGGCGGTTTGCGCGGCGGCAGGCAGGGCTATGCCCGCTGCGGCAAGGGAGGCGAACAGCAAGGCGGTGGTCTTGGACATGGCGGGGATATCCCTCGGGTTGTAATGCCACGATTGTAACGCAGGCATCCCCGTCAACGTCACCGGGCGGGAGTCCTCAACCGTTCATTAGCCGTTCAGGCTGCGGTGCGCGATCTTGATGCAGTGGTTCATGACCACGTCGAGGCCGGCGGCGCGCGCCAGGTCGGCGGCGGCCTGGTTCTCGATGTCGAGCTGCATCCACAGGCAGCCGGCGCGCACCGCGATCGCATCGCGCGCGATCGGCGGGATGTCTTCGGATTTGCGGAAGCAGTCGACGATGTCGATCCGCTGGCCGCTGCCGGCAAGGGCGTCGGCCGCCTCCGGCAAGGTGGCATGCACGGTTTCGCCCAGGATGCTCTCGCCGGCGTAGCTCGGGTTGACCGGCACGATGCGGTAGCCGTGCTCCTGCAGGTAGGCGGCCACCTCGTGGCTGGCGCGGTCGGGCTTGTTCGACAGGCCGACGATGGCGATGGTCTTGCTGTCGGCGAGGATCTGGGCAATGCTTCTCATGATGGATTCGATGGGTTCAGGGGTCGGTCTTAAGCTTATCAGATTTGCATCACTGCTGGCGTCGCGGGCACAAACGTGAAAAGATGCGGGCTGTTCTCTACTGCGAGCCAGCCATGCGCCTCTTTGCCCTCTCCTGTTTCACGGCCCTCGCCCTGGCCATGCCTGCCCACGCGGCCGAACCGCTGGCGGCGGTCGAACGCACCATCGTCCCCGTCGCCGCCTGGGGCGGCACCCCGGCCGATGCGGGCAAGGCGCGCCGCCACAGCATCAGCCAGATCACCCTGCACCACCAGGGCGAGCCGTTCAAGCCCGGCACCGATCCGCAGGCCTACCTGCGGCGCCTGCAATCGTGGTCGCGCAGCAGCAAGGGCTGGCTCGACATTCCCTACCATTACGTCATCGACCTGGACGGCCGCATCTACGAGGCGCGCAACATCGACTATGCGGGCGACACCAATACCGACTACGACCCGGCGGGCCACGCCCTGATCGAGGTGGTCGGCAACTTCGAGGAAGTGGAGCCGAACCAGCAGCAGCTGGAGGCCGTGGTCGACCTGATGGCGCTGCTGGCGGCGAAGTACCAGGTGTCGCTGGACGCTATCCGCAGCCACCGCGACCACTCCGACAAGACCGTGTGCCCGGGCGCGAACCTGTACCGCTACGTGAAGGAGGACTGGTTCCGGCACAAGGTGGCGTTGCGGCTGGCGGGCGAGCAGGCCAGATCACAATGATCAGCCGCGGTTTTCGTAGGGTGGGCGGGTCTCCCGCCCACGCGGTGATCGTTAGCGGCTGAAGCAACGCACGGGCAGATCTTGCGTGGTCTGAACGCGTGGGCGGGGAACCCGCCCACCCTACGGGTAATCCAGTTCAAAGATTACATCCGGCGGGCCGTGAAGTTGCGGCTGCCCTGCTTGAACTGCAGGCTTTGCCCCTCGAAACTGAGCTCGGCATCAACATCGCGCCCAAAGAAGCGGGTCTCGCTCAGCGGGAAGATCTCGAGCCGGCGCTGGCCGGTCGGCTGCACGAAGTAGCGGCTGCCGTCGCGCTGCACTTCCAGCACCATCCCGGGCTGCATCTCGTAGCGGCCGACATGGGCATCGAAGGCCGCATCCGCGATCCTGGCCACGATCCGCGGCGGCGGCGCCTCGCCGCTGCGTACGTGGGCCAGCGCCCTGCCGTCCTGGTTATACGTGACGCCTGTTACCTTCCCTGCGCCGTCGCGCTGGAACGTGAACCAGTCCGCCGTATCCGGCACGAAGAACTCGTTGGCCGACATCGCCTTCAACACCAGCGGCCCGCGTCCGCTGCGCTGCATCGACAGGAAGTCGCCGTCGCGGCGGAACACGCGCTGCGTGTCCTTGTCCAGCGTGTAGACGCCCGCCACCGCATCGAGGCTGGCCGCGTCCAGCGCCACCTCCCTGAACTCCGGCAGCGGCTTGCCGATGGCGACCGCCGCCGCCCTGCGCGCCACCACGTCCGGCACCACCATGCCTGCGTCGCCGTTGGTCAGCACCGCCACATACACGCCTTTGCCGGGCACGCGCAGGCCGTAGGAGCGGAAGCCGCGGGTCGAGCCGCTGTGGCCGACCGTCGGCTCGCCCTGGAGCAGCGTCATCTCCCAGCCATAGCCGTAGTTGCTGTCCTTGCCGTCCGCCAGCCGGTAAGAGGTGAAGGCGCGCTGCCAGGTGGCCGGTTTCAGCAGCCGTTTGCCGACCGCCGCATCCCACTTCGCCAGGTCGTCCACGGTCGACACCAGTTCGCCGCTGGCATACGACTGGTTCTTGCCGAGCGGCCGGGCCGCACCAAAACCCTTCTCTGCCGGAGAGTGACCGGCGGCGCTCGGCCACTTGCCACGCTCATGGCCTTCGTAGGCGGTATGGTCCATCCGGAGGGGCACGAAGATGCGCTGCTCGACGAACTGGTGGTAAGGCAGGCCGGAGACCTTTTCGATGATGGCGCCGAGCAGGTAGTAGCCCGAGTTGTTGTAGCGCCAGGTGCTGCCCGGCTCGAATTGCAGCGGGTCGTTCTTGAACGACTCGATCTGGGCAGCCACCGTGATGTCCTGGGGAGCGCGCTGCGCGAAGCCCGGCTTGCCGGTGTAGCTGACGATGCCCGACGTATGGGTCAGCAGGTGCTCGATGGTGATCTTCTTGCCCTGGGTCGGGTAGTCCGGCAGGTACTTGGTGATCTCGTCCTCGACCGACAGCTTGCCCTCGTCCGCCAGCAGCAGGATGCCGGCGGCGGTGAACTGCTTGGTCATCGAGCCGATACGCAGCACCATGTCGGGCGCCATCTTCAAGCCCTTCGTGGTGTCGGCCATGCCATAGGCACGGCGCAAAATGGTCTGGCCGTCCCTGACCACCAGGACCACCCCGCCGGGCGCCTCGGAAGGGAAGTAGGGGGCGACGGTCGCGTGCAGGCGGAAGGACAGGTCGTCGAGGGCGCGCTTGGTGAGCGGCCGGTTCTGGGCGGTATCGGCAGCGAACGAGGCCTGCGGGGCGCACAGGAGCAGCGCGGCGGTGCAGATGGCGGTACGGATGAACATGGTCGGCATTCCTTGTTGTTGTGGAGTGCCGTGACTGTACTTACGCTGCCGGTCCTGCCGCAATCGGCAGCCGATCAGTGGTCATTCGGATGGGTCGAGTGGTGGCTATCCGGGGGCGAACGGGACGGCCCCCGGGCCGTCAAGGCAGGCGGGCGGCGAGCAGCAACCAGAGCACCGTCATCACGACGACGCCGGTGATGGTCACGCAGGTTCCCGTGAAAAACAGGGCCGACAGCATGGTGGCCGACAGCACGCGCTCGAACAGGAAGCCGAGGGCAAAGTCGAAGGTGGCCAGCACCGACCAGCGCCGCATATAGACCGGCAGGTAGCGGCTCATGCGCCGGTTGTGCTCGCGCGCGGCATGGCGCTCGAACAGGTTGCGTGCGGCGCTGACGTCGCGGAACAGCCAGTCGAAGAAGAGGAAGCGGTACAGGGTCTGGCCGAAGGGCGATGCCGCCGGCCCTTCGTGCTGTTCGTGCTGTTCGCGGTGTTCTGGAGAGCTTGCCATAATCCGGCCCGACGATATCTCATGCTGGAAGAGACCATACTATGCCGGAAAAGCTGGCGCACCCGTGCGCCAGCTAACTGTGCGCTGCATTCGTGGACAGCAAAACTTGCGGCAAAACAAGTACCAATAAAAAAGGCAGCCCGCAGGCTGCCTTCTTGGTTCCGCAGATGCGGATGCTTTGAATCAGCGTCCTTTCGAACGCAGCCTCTGGATCGCCGCCAGCTGCGCAATCGCCGCGGCCATTTCGGCCTGGGCTTTCGCGTAGTCGATCTTCGATTCCTTGTTCAGCATCAGCTCTTCGGCCTGCTTCTTCGCTTCCAGTGCCTTCGCTTCGTCCAGGTCGCTACCGCGGATGGCGGTGTCGGCCAGCACGGTCACGCCGTTCGGCTGCACTTCGAGGATACCGCCGGCGACGAAGACGAACTCGTCGCCACCGCCAGCCTTCTGGATCCGTACAGCACCCGGGCGGATGCGCGTGATCAGCGGGGTGTGCTTCGGGTAGATACCCAGCTCACCCGCTTCACCCGGCAACGCGACGAATTCGGCCAGGCCCGAGAAGATCTGCTCTTCGGCCGAGACCACGTCCACTTGCATAGTGTTTGCCATGTGTATCCCTTATTGCAGAAGCCGACTTAGCCAGCAGCCAGTTTCTTGGCTTTCTCGATGGCTTCTTCGATGGTGCCGACCATGTAGAAGGCCTGCTCCGGCAGGTGGTCCAGCTCGCCCGATGCGATCATCTTGAAGCCCTTGATCGTGTCTTTCAGCGAAACATACTTGCCTGGTGCGCCGGTGAAGACTTCAGCGACGTGGAACGGCTGCGACAGGAAACGCTGCATCTTACGGGCGCGAGCGACGACCAGCTTGTCTTCCGGCGCCAGTTCGTCCATGCCCAGAATCGCGATGATGTCACGCAGTTCCTTGTAGCGCTGCAGGGTGTTCTGCACGGCGCGCGCGGTGTTGTAGTGCTCTTCACCGACGACCAGCGGATCCAGCTGGCGCGAGGTCGAGTCGAGCGGATCGACTGCCGGGTAGATACCCAGCGAAGCGATGTCACGCGACAGAACGACGGTCGAGTCGAGGTGGGCGAAGGTGGTGGCTGGCGACGGGTCGGTCAAGTCATCCGCAGGGACGTAGACGGCCTGGATCGAGGTGATCGAACCGGTCTTGGTCGAGGTGATGCGCTCTTGCAGACGGCCCATTTCTTCGGCCAGCGTCGGCTGGTAGCCCACCGCCGACGGCATACGGCCCAGCAGTGCCGACACTTCGGTACCGGCCAGGGTGTAGCGGTAGATGTTGTCGACGAAGAACAGAACGTCCTTGCCTTCGTCACGGAAGGCTTCCGCCATCGTCAGGCCGGTCAGCGCGACGCGCAGACGGTTGCCTGGTGGTTCGTTCATCTGACCGTAGACCATTGCCACTTTCGAGTTGGCAGGGTTTTCCAGGTCGACGACTTTTGCATCGGCCATCTCGTGGTAGAAGTCGTTACCTTCACGGGTACGCTCACCCACGCCGGCGAACACGGACAGGCCCGAGTGCGCTTTGGCGATGTTGTTGATCAGTTCCATCATGTTGACGGTCTTGCCGACACCGGCGCCGCCGAACAGGCCGACTTTACCGCCTTTGGCGAACGGGCAGACCAGGTCGATCACCTTGATGCCGGTTTCCAGCAGGTCGGTCGATGGCGACAGTTCGTCGTAGGCCGGTGCATCGCGGTGGATCGACGCCATGCGCTCGTGGCTGACCGGACCGCATTCGTCGATCGGGTTGCCCAGCACGTCCATGATGCGGCCCAGGGTCGGGGTGCCGACCGGGACCATGATCGGTGCGCCGGTGTTCTGGATGATCATGCCGCGACGCATGCCGTCCGAGCTGCCCAGAGCAATGGTACGGACCACGCCGTCGCCCAGCTGCTGCTGGACTTCCAGGGTCAGATCCGAGCCTTCCATTTTCAGTGCGTCGTACACTTTCGGCATGGCGTTACGTGGGAATTCCACGTCAACCACTGCGCCGATACACTGAACGATTTTGCCATCAGCCATGTTCGTTCCTTCAGATATATAGTTAAATTCTTTTACTGTTGATCGGACGGTGCAGCGTTAAACAGCTGCCGCACCAGAAACGATCTCGGAGAGTTCTTTGGTAATCGCTGCCTGGCGGGTCTTGTTGTAGACCAGCTTCAGGTCGCTGATGACACTGCCGGCGTTATCGCTCGCAGCTTTCATCGCAACCAT
Source organism: Telluria sp. PB2R4 (assembly GCF_059685695.1). NCBI lineage: Bacteria > Pseudomonadati > Pseudomonadota > Betaproteobacteria > Burkholderiales > Oxalobacteraceae > Telluria > Telluria sp. PB2R4. The sequence goes on from NZ_JCASIC010000003.1 coordinate 483,331, forward strand.
GCGTGCCGATTGCTCGGACGCCAGGTTTTCCGCCACGGCCTGGTACACCAGCGCTTCCACGTAACGTACCAGCAGTTCGTCGATGACGACCTGTGCTTCCGGTTCGTAGATGTAGTCCCAGCTGATACCGCCGGCATCCTTTTCCAGGTGCTTTGCCGGCAGCGGGAGCAGCTGCTCGACCATCGGTTCCTGCTTCATCGTGTTGATGAACTTGGTGTAGCACAGGTAGACAGCATCGAGCTTGCCTTCCTGGTACGCGTCCAGCATCACTTTGACCGGTCCGATCAGCTTGTCCAGGTGCGGGGTGTCGCCGAGCTGGGTGGCTTGCGACACCAGCTTCATGCCCAGACGGTTCAGGAAACCGAGGCCCTTGTTGCCAATGGCAACTGCCTCGACGCGGTTGCCCGCCTGTTCCTGCTCGCGCGCCTTCTGCGTTACCTGGCGCAGGACGTTGGTGTTCATGCCGCCGCACAGACCCTTGTCGGTCGTGACGACGATGAAACCCACAGCCTTTGCCGACACATTCCTGGCTTGCGCCATGAATGCGTGCGTGTACTCCGGATTTGCGCCGGCCAGATTGGCGGTGATGCTACGAACCTTCTCACTGTACGGGCGGGCGGCGCGCATGCGATCCTGCGCCTTGCGCATTTTCGATGCGGCGACCATTTCCATCGCCTTGGTGATCTTCTTCGTATTCTCTACGCTCTTGATCTTGCCACGAATCTCTTTGCCTGCTGCCATGAGTCCTTACTCCTTCCGCGCACCGGCGCCGTGCTCACACGACGCCGGCCCATTGATTAATATGCGCCGGATTTTTTGAAATCAGCAATGGCGGCGGCCAGTGCAGCTTCGCCGTCCTTGTCCAGTTGCTTGGTTTCGTCGATCTTCGACAGCAGCGCAGCGTGGCTCGACTTCAGGAAGTTGTGCAGACCGTGTTCGAACGGGAGCACTTTCTTGACTTCGATGTCGTCCAGGTAGCCCTTGTTGACGGCGAACAGCGATGCGGCCATCAGCGAGGTCGACAGTGGCGAGAACTGCGGCTGCTTCAGCAGTTCGGTCACGCGCGCGCCGCGGTCCAGCTGCTTGCGGGTCGATTCGTCCAGGTCCGATGCGAACTGCGCGAACGCAGCCAGTTCACGGTACTGCGCCAGGTCGGTACGGATACCGCCCGACAGGCCCTTGATGACCTTGGTCTGGGCTGCACCACCGACGCGCGACACCGAGATACCGGCGTTGATCGCAGGACGGATACCGGCGTTGAACAGCGAGGTCTCCAGGAAGATCTGGCCGTCGGTAATCGAAATCACGTTGGTCGGCACGAAGGCCGAGACGTCGCCGGCCTGGGTTTCGATGATCGGCAGTGCGGTCAGCGAACCGGTCTTGCCGGTGACGGCGCCGTTGGTGAACTTCGACACGTAGTCGGCGTTCACGCGTGCTGCGCGCTCGAGCAGGCGGCTGTGCAGGTAGAACACGTCGCCCGGGTAGGCTTCGCGGCCCGGTGGGCGGCGCAGCAGCAGGGAAATCTGGCGGTAGGCAACTGCCTGCTTCGACAGGTCGTCATACACGATCAGCGCGTCTTCGCCGCGGTCGCGGAAGTATTCGCCCATCGCGCAGCCCGAGTAGGCCGAGATGTACTGCATCGCAGCCGATTCCGATGCGGAAGCGGCAACAACAATGGTGTACTCCATCGCGCCGTGGGTTTCCAGCGAGCGCACGATGTTCTTGATGGTCGAGGCCTTCTGGCCGATTGCGACGTACACGCAGGTGACGCCCTGGCCCTTCTGGTTGATGATCGCGTCGACAGCAACAGCCGATTTACCGGTCTGGCGGTCGCCAATGATCAGCTCGCGCTGGCCACGGCCGATCGGCACCATCGCGTCGATCGACTTGATGCCGGTCTGCATTGGCTGCGAGACCGATTCACGGGCGATGACGCCCGGGGCGATCTTTTCGATCGGGGCGGTCAGCTGGGCGTTGACCGGACCCTTGCCGTCGATCGGCTGGCCCAGTGCGTTGACGACGCGGCCACGCAGTTCAGGACCGATCGGCACTTCGAGAATGCGGCCGGTGGTCTTGACGGTGTCGCCTTCCGAGATGTGCTCGTAGGCGCCCAGGATGACGGCGCCGACCGAGTCGCGCTCGAGGTTCATCGCCAGGCCGAAGGTGTTGCCAGGGAATTCCAGCATCTCGCCCTGCATCACGTCCGACAGACCATGGATGCGGCAGATACCGTCGGCGACGGAGATCACCGTGCCTTGATTGCGAACTTCAGCCGAACCTTCCAGGCCCTGGATGCGGCTCTTGATCAGTTCGCTGATTTCAGAAGAATTAAGTTGCATGAGTGCTAACTCCTAATGTTTTTGATGCGTAGGGCAAGGGCGGGACGTGGGCGAGTGCGGTGCGATCAACTCGATTACGACACCAGCGCAACATGCATCTGTTGCAGCTTGGCGCGTACCGAGGTATCGAGCACTTCGTCGCCGACGACCACGCGCACACCACCGATCAGCGAAGGATCCACTGTCACCGTTGGGTTCAGCTTGCGGCCAAATTTCTTTTCCAGCGTTGCGACCAGCTGGGCCAGCTGGTCACCCGAGATCTCGAAGGCGCTGAAGATGGCCGCGTCGGCGGCACCTTCGTTGGCGTTCTTCAATGCCGCGAACTGGGCGGCGATTTCGGGCAGCAGGTTGACGCGGCCGTTTTCGGCCAGCATCGCGATAAAGTTCTTCGCTTCAGCGTTCAGCGGCGACTTGACCAGGGACGCAATCGTGTCGGCCAGCTGTGCGGCGGTGACCTTCGGGTTGGCGGCGAAAGCCTGCACGTCCGGGCTGGCGCCGATCTGGCCCAGCTCGGAGGTAGCGGCCGACCAGGCGGCCATGTCGCCCGACTGGGCAACACGGAACAGCGCTTCGGCGTAAGGGCGGGCGACGGTTGCGAGTTCAGCCATGATCAGAGCTCGGTCGACAGTTTCGACAGCAGGTCGGCGTGGACCGCTGGGTTCACTTCGCGCTTCAGGATCTGCTCGGCGCCTTGCACTGCCAGTGCGGCAACCTGGCCACGCAGTTCTTCGCGGGCACGGGTCACTTGCTGCTGGGCGTCGGCCTGGGCGGCAGCGACGATACGGGCAGCTTCTTCGGTAGCGGTCTGCTTGGCTGCGTCGATGATCTGGGCAGCGCGCTTCTCGGCGTCGACGATGCGCTTTTGCACTTCATCACGGGCACCAGCCATTTCAGCTTGCACGCGCTTTTCAGCAGCGGCCAGGTCGGCCTTGCCACGGTCAGCAGCGGCCAGGCCGTTCGCAATCCTCTCAGCACGCTCGTCGAGCGCTTTCATCAGCGGCGGCCACACGAATTTCATCGTGAAGCCCGCCAGGATGAAGAAGACCACGAACTGGACAAACAAAGTTGCGTTCAAGTTCACGGTAAATTCCTTCTCACAAAAACGGATGCCGAACCGGGGATGGTTCGGCTCTTCAGATCAAAGACGTACTTGATTAGCTGAATGGGCGTGCGAACACGAACAGCATGGCGATACCAACGCCGATCAGGAATGCCGCGTCGATCAGGCCGGCCAGCAGGAACATCTTGGTCTGCAGGGTGTTCATCAGTTCTGGCTGACGTGCAGAAGCTTCGAGGTATTTACCGCCCATGATGGCGATGCCGATGCAAGCACCGATAGCACCCAGGCCGATGATCAAACCGCAAGCCAGTGCAACAAAAGAAAGGTCAGTCATGAGTAACTCCAAAAGTTAAATTGAAAACTAGATTAAAAACTACAACTTCTTTACAACCACTATCTGTTCGATGCTTGCGGCGCCGATCAGTGGCCTTCATGGGCCTGACCGATATACACCAGCGTCAGCATCATGAAGATGAATGCCTGCAGGAACACGATCAGGATGTGGAAGATCGCCCAGATCGAACCCGCGATGATGTGACCGATCACACCAAATGCAGTGGCCATAGAGCCGAGCAGAGCAATCAAGAGGAACAGCAGCTCACCGGCGTACATGTTGCCGAACAGTCGCATACCCAGCGACACGGTTTTTGCTGCATATTCGATGATGTTCAGGAGCAGGTTGAACGGCGCCATCCAGATGCCGAACGGTGCTGCAAACAGCTCGTGGATGAAGCCGCCGAGACCCTTGATCTTGACGCTGTAGTACAGCATCAGGGCCAGCACGCCGAGCGAAATGCCCAGGGTACCGTTCAGGTCGGCGGTCGGGACCACGCGGTGGTACGGGAAGATATTTTCGACGCCGAGCAGGCTGAACAGACCGGCGAACATGTCGACCGGCAGGAAGTCCAGCGAGTTCATGATGGCGACCCAGACGAAGACGGTCAGGGCCAGCGGCGCGATGAAGCTGCGGTTACCATGGACGATCGATTTCGACTGGTCTTCGACCATCTCGACCAGCATCTCGACGGCAGCCTGGAAGCGGCCCGGCACGCCCGAGGTGGCCTTGCGCGCGGCCAGCCACATCACGAAGCAGCCGAGGACGCCGGCGAAGATCGACCAGAAGATCGTATCCAGGTTGTACACGCTGAAGTCGACCACGAAATCCTGGTGCTTGTTCGACAGGTGACCCAGGTGGTGGGTGATGTACTCTGATGGGGTCGGGGCCGCATGCGATGCTGCTGCTGCGCCTTCTACGGTTGGACTCGTCATGTCAGTGCCTAAATAATAAGATGATGTAACTTTTCAGCGCCACGATGAACCCTGCGACGAGCGCCAGCCAGTTCAGGTCGTGGTACAACTTGGCGCTTGCGAACAGGAGCGCAAGCGTCAACGCAATCTTTACAAATTCCCAGATGAAGAATGTCACGGGGCTTGCGCCGCCTGGCCTTTTGGTGCCGGCAAACAGGCGCACTGCCATGATTCCGTTGGGTACAACACAGCACAAGCCGCCCAACACCGCCGAAAACATCGCAGCCATTCCCCCCAGCAGTGCGGCGATCACGCCAACGACGACTGTTGCAAGCAATTGCAGGGAGACGATGCGCAGCATATTTTTGTTATTCCGCGCTAACGCATTGGGACGAGTACGATGTGGTAATTACATGAATCAGCGGGATTATAAGTGGTTATACGGACGCGAGTCAAACGATTCCGAGCTTATAACTGCCATGTAAAGATGCGCCGAAAGCAACACTTTGATTGCTAAAATCCCTATCTTTTCAGTAACTTAACAGGGTACATATGCATGTGCAGGATGTGACCCACGTAGGGTGGGCAAGTTCCTTGCCCACGCGTTCAACCGGCGCTTGAATGTCCCGATTGCGACATGCATACGTTGTTTGAACGCGTGGGCGGGAAAACAGTCCACTGGACTGTTTTCCCCCGCCCACGCTACGGATCAGGCGCGCAGGCGGGCCAGCACACCGTCGAGAATGTCGAGATCGGCAAAGTCGATGATCAGCTGCCCCTTGCCCTTCGCCCCCATCTTGAACACGACCGGGGTCGCGAGCTTGTCCGACAGTTCTTCTTCCAGGCGCACGATGTCGCCCGGCTTGTCCTTCGCGCGCGCGGCAGCGGCCGGGCTGGACTGGTCTTCGAGGGCGCGCGCCACCAGTTTCTCGGTCTCGCGTACCGACAGCCGCTTGGCGATCACCTGGTTGGCCAGCGTGATCTGGTTCGCACTGTCGACTGCCAGCAAGGCACGGGCGTGGCCCATGTCGATGTCGCCTGCCATCAGCATGGTCTGCACCGGCGACGCCAGGTTGATCAGGCGCAGCAGGTTCGACACCGCGCTGCGCGAGCGGCCGACTGCGGCTGCCGCCTGCTCGTGCGTGAAGCTGAAGTCGTTGATCAGGCGCTGGATGCCCTGCGCTTCCTCGAGCGGATTCAGGTCTTCGCGCTGGATGTTCTCGATCAAGGCCATGGCGGCGGCGGACTGGTCGTCCACGTCGCGCACCAGCACCGGGATCTCGTCCAGCCCGGCCATCTGGGCCGCGCGGAAGCGGCGTTCGCCGGCAATGATCTCGTACGGGACCGCGGCGCCCTCGCCCAGCGGACGCACCAGCACTGGCTGCATGATGCCCTGGGTCTTGATTGACGCGGCAAGTTCGCTCAGCGAGGTTTCGTCCATCCGGGTGCGCGGCTGGTACTTGCCGGCCTGGATCTGGGTGACCGGCAGCGACGAGGGTGCTTTTGCCTGCGCCGGCTGGCTGTCGCCGCCGAGCAGGGCGTCGAGGCCGCGGCCGAGGCCCTTCAGTTTTTTGGTTGCCATTTCTATGTCAGCTTTCGGAACTTATTAATTGATTACATTGTCTTGATGCGCTCGACCATTTCCGCGCCAAAGGCGATGTACGCCTGCGCGCCCTTGGACGACGGATCGAACACGACGCCGGGGATGCCGTAGGAAGGCGCTTCGGCCAGGCGTACGTTGCGCGGAATGATGGTCTTGAAGACCTTGTCGCCGAAGTGCTGCTCGAGCTGGCCCGACACCTGCTGCGACAGCGTCATGCGCGGGTCGAACATCACGCGCAGCAAGCCAATGATGCGCAGGTCGGTATTCAGGTTGGCGTGCACCTTCTTGATCGTGTTGACCAGGTCGGACAGGCCTTCGAGCGCGTAGTACTCGCACTGCATCGGGATGATCACGCCGTGCGCCGAGCACAGGCCGTTCAGGGTGAGCAGCGACAGCGCCGGCGGGCAGTCGATCAGGATGAAGTCGTAATCCTTGTCCACAAGGGCCAGCGCATCCTTCAGGCGGCGCTCGCGGTTTTCGAGCGAGACCATCTCGACTTCGGCGCCAGCCAGCTCGCGGTTGGCGGGCAGCACGTCGAAGCGCCCTGCTTCCGAACGCAGGCGCGCGCTGGCGACATCCGCCTCTCCCAGCAGCACCTGATAGATCGACGCTTCCAGCGACGCCTTGTTGATGCCGGCGCCCATGGTGGCATTGCCCTGCGGGTCAAGGTCGACCAGCAGAACGCGCTGGTCCAACTTGGCCAGGCCTGCGGACAGGTTGACGCTGGTGGTGGTCTTCCCGACGCCACCCTTCTGGTTCGCTACGCAAAAAATCTTCGCCATCTGATCCTATCCGTGGAATCGACATCAAGAGCTTATACGGTTCATACCGTACAAACCATTTTAACTATTTATATCGTATAAATTGTATAAACCATTTATACAGTTTATTCTGTATGGTTGGTATGTGTTCCGGCTCGCTTGACGAAAACCAGGTGGCGTTCCGCTCCCAGCCTTGGAACCTGCAGCGGCTGCAAACCGCTTACTTTCCATTCCGCCGGCACTCGCTCCTGTTCTTCCGGCGGCGCCACCCCTTTCAAGGCGATGAATTTTCCGCCCTCGGCCAGCAGATGCCCCGACCAATCCAGGAAATCCGACAGATCGGCGAAAGCACGCGAAGTGATCACGTCGAATTTGTCGCTCAAAGGCGTGGCCACCCCCAAATCCTGCACTTTCATCGTGTACACGGTGACGTTGGCCAGTTCGAGTTCCGCCTTCACCTGCTTCAGGAACGCGGTCTTCTTGTGGACGGTGTCGATCATCGCCACTTTCATGTCGGGCCGGCTGATCGCCAGCACGATGCCGGGCAATCCGCCCCCTGCCCCGACATCCAGCACATTCTGCGCGCCGGCAAACGCCGGTACCGCCGCAAGCGAGTCGAGCAGATGGTGGGTCACCATCTGCATCGGATCGCGCAGCGAGGTCAGGTTGTAGACGCTATTCCACTTGAACATCAGCGCCAGGTAGTCGAGCAGCTTTTCCTGCTGTGCGGGCGAAACACCGAGTTTCATCTCGGCGATGCCCTCACCCAGCACCTGTGCCAGGGCGGCGCGGTCGAAATACTTCATTCAGCCGCCTCCACCGTGGTGTTATTGGCAAAGCCCCTGGCGCCACGCTTTTTCAGGTGCACCAGTAGCAGCGAGATCGCCGCCGGGGTGACGCCAGAGATACGCGAGGCCTGGCCCAGGGTTTCCGGACGCTGCTTGTCGAGTTTCTGGCGCACCTCGAACGACAGCGCGGCGATGTCCAGGTAGTCCAGGTTGTCCGGCAGCTTCAGGTTTTCGTAGTGGTCGTGACGTTCGACTTCCTTCGCCTGGCGGTCGATATAACCGGCGTACTTCAGCTGGATCTCGATCTGTTCCTTGACCGCGGGATCCTCGACGCCCGGACCGGCCAGGGCCTGGCCCTCCATGCCGGTCATGCTCATCAGGGTGTCGTACTGCACGCCCGGACGGCGCAGCAGGTCGGCCAGGTTGTACTCGCGTTCGATCGCCTGCCCCACGACGCGCTCGGATTCGGCGGCCGCCAGGATGCGCGGGTTCACCCAGGTCGAACGCAGGCGCTCGAGTTCACGGGCAACCGATTCGCGCTTGGTCTCGAAGGCGGTCCATTGGGCGTCGCCGACGATGCCGAGCTTGCGGCCGATCTCGGTCAGGCGCATGTCCGCATTGTCTTCACGAAGCGACAGGCGATACTCCGCGCGGCTGGTGAACATGCGGTAGGGCTCGGCCACCCCCTGCGTGGTCAGGTCGTCGACCAGCACCCCCAGGTAGGCTTCGGAACGACCGGGAGTCCAGGCCTCTTCGCCTTTGGTTTGCAGCGCGGCGTTCAGGCCGGCGAGCAGGCCTTGCGCGGCGGCTTCTTCGTAGCCGGTGGTGCCGTTGATCTGGCCGGCGAAGAACAGGCCCTTGATCGCCCTGGTTTCCAGCGTCGCCTTCAAGCCGCGCGGATCGAAATAATCGTATTCGATCGCGTAACCTGGGCGCAGGATGAAGGCGTTTTCCATGCCGCGCATCGAACGCACCAGGTCCAGCTGCACGTCGAACGGCAGGCTGGTCGAGATCCCGTTTGGGTAGAACTCGTTGGTCGTCAAGCCTTCCGGCTCGAGGAAGATCTGGTGCGACTCTTTTGACGCGAAACGGTGGATCTTGTCTTCGATCGAGGGGCAATAACGCGGGCCGACACCTTCGATGACACCGGTGTACATCGGGCTGCGGTCCAGGCCGTTGCGAATGATCTCGTGGGTCTTCTCGTTGGTGTGCGTCACCCAGCACGGGACCTGGCGCGGGTGCATGGCGGTGTTGCCCATCACCGAGAACACCGGCACCGGATCGAGGTCGCCCGGCTGCTCCGCGAGCACCGAGAAGTCGATGCTGCGGCCATCGATGCGCGGCGGCGTGCCTGTCTTCAGGCGGCCCTGAGGCAGCTTGAGTTCCTTCAGGCGGCTCGACAGCGAGACCGCTGGCGGGTCGCCGGCACGGCCGCCGGAGTAGTTCTGCAGACCGACGTGGATCTTCCCGTCCAGGAAGGTACCGGCGGTGAGCACCACGGCGCGGGCACGGAACTTCAGTCCGACTTGCGTGACGGCGCCGACGACACGGTCGCCCTCGACCATCAGGTCGTCCACGGCCTGCTGGAACAGCCACAGGTTCGGCTGGTTTTCGATGCGCGAACGGATCGCCGCCTTGTACAGGACGCGGTCGGCCTGGGCGCGGGTCGCCCGGACAGCCGGGCCCTTGGACGAATTCAGGATACGGAACTGGATGCCCGATTCGTCGGTGGCGATGGCCATGGCGCCGCCGAGGGCGTCGACTTCCTTGACAAGGTGGCCCTTGCCGATGCCGCCAATCGACGGGTTGCACGACATCGCACCCAGGGTTTCGATGTTATGGGTCAGCAGGAGGGTCTTTTGTCCCGTGCGCGCGGACGCGAGCGCGGCTTCGGTACCGGCATGGCCGCCGCCGACGACGATGACGTCGAATTCAGTAGGAAATAGCATGATGGAGAGTGAGGCGAGGAGTCTAATGCGCGATTATAGATTCTTTTTTCTTACTGAACCTTTCGAGGGGCTGAAAACGACAGATTTTGTTCCACGTGGAACATTTAGCTCAGCCATCCTCAGATTGTTTCACGTGGAACAAAAAACAAAAAAGCCGGGCGAACCCGGCTTGCTTGTTCCACGTGAAACAATCACCAACCAATCTTGATGAAGGCGTCGTAGGCGGTTTTCACGATCAGGCCCGACACCACCACCAGGAACAATTTGCGCACAAAACCGCTGCCATGCTTCAGCGCCAGCCTGGTGCCGATCAGCGAACCGGCTACCTGGCACGCAGCCATCATCGCGCCAAGTTGCCACAGCAGGTGACCGCTGTAGCCGAACCAGAGCAGTGCCGAAAAGTTGCAGGCGACGTTGACGATCTTCGCCGCCGCCGAGGCACTCAGGAAATCGAAGCCGAAGAAACGGACGAACAGGAAGATCAGGAAGCTGCCTGTGCCCGGACCAAAAAAACCATCGTAGAAGCCGATCGCGGCGCCAATGCCGATGGCCCAGTAACGCTCAGCCAATCCGCTATGCACCGGCGCATGGACGGAACCGAGGTCCTTCTTCTTGAAGGTGTACACCGCAACAGCAACCAGGATGATCGGCAGCAGCGTACGTACAAAATCAGCCGGTACCCGCGTCACTGTCCAAGCGCCGGCGAAGGACAGGGCGAAGGCGGCCAGTGCCGCCGGGGCCGCCGTGCTCCACGCCACCCTCACCCGCCGCGCGTAGTTCACCGCTGCGGCGCTGGTGCCGAAGATGCTGGCGAACTTGTTCGTCCCCAGCAGCGTGGCGGGAACCTCCTTGGGGAGCACGGAAAAAATCGCGGGAATCTGGATCAGGCCGCCGCCGCCGACAACGGCATCGACCAGGCCGGCGGTAAAGGCCGCAACGCCGAGCCAAGCAAAATCAATCATGGGAAACGAGGAGGAATACAGAGGCTGCATTGTACGGCAGTCGCTTCCCGGAAGCATCAATTCGCCTCCCAAGGGCAGCATGCTTGGGGTAAGCTTGCTGCAAACAATCCTGATGGAGGCTCCATGCCCGCTTTCGCTTTCAGTACCGTTGCCCACATTCTGTCCGAAGCCGGCATCGCCAAGCGTCTGGGGGAACTGATCGCGGAACGTTTTCCCAATACGCGCCGGCCCTTTATCGTGACCGATGCCGGCTTCCTGCGAACCGGTTTGCTGGACCTTCCAGTGCTCAGCCTCGAACAGGAAGGCATGACAGTCGCCGTCTTTTCGGGTGTCGTGGCGGATCCGCCAGAGGCCGTGGTGTTGCATGCCGTCGAGGCGGCGCGCCGCCACGAGGCCGACCTCGTCATCGGTTTCGGCGGCGGCAGCTCGCTCGACGTCGCCAAACTGGTCGCCGTGCTGACCGGCAGCACGCAGCCGATCGGCGACATCTACGGTATCGGCAAGGTCACCGGCCAACGCTTGCCGCTGGTCCAGGTGCCGACCACCGCCGGCACAGGCTCGGAAGTCACCAACATCGCCATCGTGACGACCGGCGCCACTACCAAGAGCGGCATCGTCGCGCCCCAGTTGTACGCCGACCTTGCCGTCCTCGACGCGGCACTGACCCTGGGCTTGCCGCCGATGGTCACTGCCGCTACCGGAATCGATGCGATGGTGCATGCCATCGAAGCCTACACCAGCCGGCACAAGAAAAATCCGCTGTCGGATGCGTTGGCGCGCGAAGCACTGTCGCTCTTGTCGCGCAACCTGGTCACGGCCTGCGAACACGGCGACCATCTGGCCGCAAGACAATCCATGCTGCTCGGCGCCTGCCTTGCAGGACAGGCATTTTCCAACGCGCCAGTGGCGGCAGTACATGCGCTGGCCTATCCGATCGGCGGCATTTTTCACGTGCCGCACGGGCTGTCCAACTCGCTGGTCCTGCCGCATGTCCTGCGCTTCAACCTGCCGCAGGCGGCTGCGCTGTATGCGGAACTGGCTGCGGTGGTGGTCCCGGCTGCCAGTGGCAGCGAAGAAGCGCGCGCGGAGGCGCTCATTGTTGCGATGCAACAAACTGCCAGGATGACCGGGATCGAGACGCGCTTGCGCCAGGTCGGCATCCAGGAAACCGATCTCGACCGGCTCGCAGACGAGGCCATGCTCCAGACCCGGCTGCTCGGGAATAACCCGCGCGAGCTCACGCGCGCCGACGCACACGCGATTTATGCCGCGGCTTTATGAGGTTTTGAGGAAGTCGAGCAGCAGCGCATTCAGGCGCTCGGTCGCGGACAGCTGCATCCAGTGTCCCGCCCCGCGCAGCCGCTCGTAACGGAAACCCGCGCGGCAGTGGTGCGCCGAATCCAGCATCTGCTTCTCGCCCAGGGCCGGGTCGCGGTCGCTCCAGACGCCCATCACTGGCACCGTGACCGGACACCAGTGGTGCGGCCGGCCCAGCTTGAGGTTGGCGCGGTAGTAGTTCAGCGCAGCGGTCAGTCGCCCTTCCGGCTCCAGCGCCGCGCGCCAGATCGCTAGCTGCTCGGGGCTGCGCGTGAGCTGGCGCAGGAAGAACCAGTCATTGGCGCGGATTGCATGTTCCGCCGCCACCGGCATCAGGAAACCCAGGATGTACCAGAAGCGCATCTGCTGGGCCACGCCGGCATTGGCGATCGCCGCCGGATGGCCTGTGGACAAGGCGACGAAGCGTTCGAAACGCCCGGGCGCATTCATGCACAGCTGCCAGCCGATCAATCCGCCCCAGTCGTGGCCCACCAGCGAGGCCGTGGCCAGGTCGAGCCCATCCATCAGGCCGAGGATGTCCGCACACAGGAATTCGATGGCATAGGCGCCCACGCTGGCGGGTGCATCGGTGCGGCCGTAACCGCGCAAGTCCGGTGCGATGACCCGGTAGCCGTTCGCTACCAGGGCCGGAATCTGGAAACGCCAGATCTCATGGGTGTCGGGGAAGCCATGCAGCAGGATGATGGCCGGCCCGTCGCCTGCGCTGACGAAATGGGTGCGCAGGCCATGGATGTCGACGGTATGGGATTCCAGGTTCATGTGCGCTCCGGCCGATGTCGGCCACGCTCGAGCAGTGCACCGATCTCCCCCACGATACCACGGCGGAACTGTAAAACGCAGAGAATGAAGATCAGGCCGGTCACCATGCCGACCGACTCTCCCAGCGTCGCGAACCATGCGATACCGAGGTGCTCCGCCAGCCAGGCGCCGACAACCGGCCCGGCCAGCGTCCCCATGCCGCCTACGAGCGTCATCAGGACCACCAGGTCCGACATGGTCCAGTGGACGTCGGTCAGGATTTCAAAGCCCAGCACGACCGTTTTGGTGGCCCCTGCCAGCCCTGCCAGGCTTGCCGAGAGCACGAAGGCCAGCAATACGGCCGGGCTCGCGTGCGCAGGGCCGATGCGCCATATCAGCGCACGCCGCTTGTGCTTCTTTGCACGCTTTATTCGTGGCGGGTAAGGATGTCTTGCGCGGCCTTTTCCGCAATCATGATGGTCGGCGAATTGGTATTCCCCGAGGTGATGAAAGGCATGATCGAGGCATCGACGACCCGCAGCCGCTTGACACCGTGCACGCGCAGGCGGCCGTCGACCACGGCCAGCGGATCGTCTTCCCGCCCCATGCGGCAGGTGCCGACCGGGTGGAAAATCGTGGTGCCGACCAGCCCTGCCGCGTGGGCAAGTTCTTCCTCACTTTGGTACTGCAGGCCAGGCATGAACTCCTCGGGGCGGTACCTGGCCAGCGCCGGCGCGGCCACGATACGGCGCGTGAGCGCCAGCGCGGCGGCGGCGGTCTTGCGGTCGGCGTCGGTACTCAGGTAATTCGGCGTGATCTTCGGCGGCGCGTAGCTGTCGCCGGACGCGATGCCGACCTGCCCACGCGAGGTCGGCTGGAGGTTGCATACGCTCGCCGTAAAGGCCGGAAAGCGGTGCAGCGGATCGCCGAACTTGTCGAGCGACAGCGGCTGGACGTGGTACTGCAGGTTGGGCGCCGCCAGTTCCGGCGAGGATGTCGCAAAGGCGCCGAGCTGGGACGGCGCCATCGACATCGGCCCGCTGCGGAACAGCGCATATTCCAGTCCGATCAGCGACTTGCCGAACCAGTTGGTGGCGCGCGTGTTCAGGGTGGTCACGCCCTGGACCTTGAAGACCATGCGCAGTTGCAGATGGTCTTGCAGGTTGCCGCCGACGCCAGGCAGATCCCGGACCGGTGCGATGCCGTGGCGCTGGAGTGCATCCGCCGCCCCGATACCGGACAACTGGAGGATCTGCGGCGAACCGACCGCACCTGCCGCCAGCAGGGTTTCCCGGTGCGCCCGCGCCGTATAGGCGCGTCCGCCGCCGGTGAACTGGACGCCGGTACAGGCTTTGCCCTGGTTCGTGTCCTCGAACAGCAGGCGCTCGACGTGGCAGCCGGTCATGATCGTCAGGTTCGGCCGTTTCGCCGCCGGGCTCAGGAAGGCTCTCGCCGTATTCAGGCGGATGCCGCGCCGCTGGTTGACCTCGAAATAGGCCGAACCCTGGCCCAGGCCGGCATTCAGGTCGTCGATCTTCGGGATCCCGACCTGGTGTGCCGCCTCACGGAAGGCGTCCAGGATCTTCCACGACAGGCGCTGCTTCTCCACCCGCCACTCGCCGCCCGCACCATGCAGCTCGCTCGCACCCAGGTAGTGGTCTTCGCTGCGCTTGAACAGCGGCAGCACGCTCTCCCAGCGCCAGGATGCGTCGCCCGCCACCTCGGCCCAGCGCGCGTAATCGGCAGGCTGGCCGCGCATGTAGATCATGCCATTGATCGATGAACTGCCGCCCAGCACCTTGCCGCGCGGGTAGATCAGCGCCCGCCCGTTCAGGCCCGGCTCGGCCTCGGTGCGGAACAGCCAGTCGGTGCGCGGATTGCCGATGCAATGCAGGTAGCCGACCGGGATGTGGATCCACAGGTAATCGTCACGGCCGCCCGCTTCCAGCAGCAACACGTCGATGTCGCGATCGCGCGTCAGCCGGTTCGCCAGCACACAGCCCGAGGTGCCGCCGCCGACGATGATGTAGTCGTACTCGCCAGCCGACTCCAAGGCTAGCGTTCCCGGCCGGTGGTGGATGCGACAACAGCAGACAGTGCAAGCAACGCGTCGAGATCCACAAACCCTCCGTTTGTCATTCAGTGAGGCAAGCTTACCAGATCGTAAACGGAAGTCCAGGCCCCACCTGTGGATAAGCCTATTGATATCCACAGGCCTGATTTGTGCAGAACCGGGCAAATTTCGGGTCGGTGAAATCTTGTCCAGTTAACCGATGGCCTTCCCGCGCAATCGCTGCACTGCCTTATGCTCGTGGTAAGTGAATGATTTCTCAGGCGTTAACCGCGTTCTCCACAGGCTGGGGTTGCCGTTAACTACTACTACTATTTTGTATACAAACTTATGTTTGTAAACCTCACAAAATTTTTTTCGATTTTTTTTTCCTGCCGTCCTTGCTGTCAAATCCAGGGCACAGCAAAGCCCGGCTTCGACATCCTGACGACGGTGCTGCAGCATCCAGCTGGGAGCAAACCGAACTGTGCACGCTCGAAGCCAAGCGTTCCACCGAGCCCACGAGCGAACCGCATAGCTGAACCCGTTCTGCAAAACCCAGCGTCTTTCGCGAGCATCTGTGGAAAACCTCTGGGATATCCACAGGATCGTATGTGTAGAACAGGCGGTTAACGACCTTGGCAAAAATTCTGTCCAAGTTTCCTACAGTTCAAACAGAAGCCTTGTTCAGCGCGTTAACGCGACCGTAAACCATTGACGCTTTGGAGAAAACTGCACTTATCCACAGTAATGTGCTCGTTTACTATTACTACCAGTTTGTATACAAACTTGTTTACTACAACAACAAAACTGAAACGCGAACTCGCGAGCCAGTGTGTTCATCCTGTACTTACCCTGTCGTCCAACATCGGATGGACATCCATCGCCAAGCCCTACACCCTGGTCAAGCACCGCGTCGCCAAACCGCCTGCAAAACGGTTTCTCAGCGCATTCCGATCGATTTTGCTGAATCCGTTGTGGAAAAGTCGAGGTATATCCACAGGACCGGATGTGCAGAACGTCCACTTTCCTGTCCAGCCTGAAAACTGTCCAAGTTCCGTTCAGACTCCGCACACGCTTTGTCCAGCCGGTAAACGCGATCCCAACTCCTTGATACTGTGGAGTAAACGCGAGTTATCAACAGAAGAGCTCGCGTTTACTATCTACTACTAGTCTTTATATACAACTTAGTTAACTAAGATCGTAAAAGCCCCGCACTGCCGGAAAGCCAGGAAAGCCGGGGAAAAAACCGGTTTTTGCTGGCCTCTCACCGGTAAGACAAGCAAAATGGACGCTCAACCGTACGAAATACCTGCCTCATGAGCTCGATCAAGCCGTGCACAACTGTTGAACAAGCCGGGTGGCTGCAGCTGCGTATGGCTTTATGGCCCGCAGATCGCAACGAACACTTGTCTGAAATGACGGCGCTGTGTGCACAACCCGGCCGTTATGCACAGTTCATCGCCTATGCCGAGGATGGAGCGCCGCAGGGACTGGTCGAAGTGGCGCTGCGCAGCGACTACGTGAACGGAACGGACTCGTCTCCTGTCGGCTTCCTGGAAGGCTTGTATGTTGATCCGGCCTTCCGACAACAGGGAATCGCCGCTTTGCTGGTGAAAACGGCGGAACAATGGGCGAAAGAGCAAGGTTGTATAGAAATGGCTTCGGATGCCTTGCTGGATAATTCGGTCAGCCGTGCCATGCATCGCGCCCTTGGATTCGAGGAAACCGAGCGCGTCGTGTATTTCCGCAAACCGCTGTATTAGCAATAAACACAAAAAACCAGGGGAAAACATGCGTTTGGGCATCATCAGCGCGTTGGTCGAAGAACAGCTGGGGCTCGTGGAGGCCATGAGAGGCCCCGCCAAGCTCATCCATGGCATGCGCGAGTACTGGACGGGAACACTGTGGGAAATCGACGCTGTGTGCGTCCTGTCGCGAATTGGCAAGGTTGCGGCGGCCATGACAGCCACCACGCTTGTGGAAAAGTTCGGAGTTACCCACATCCTGTTCACGGGGGTGGCCGGTGCAGGCGATAAAACGGTGCGGGTGGGCGATATCGTGGTTGCCGAAGCCCTGGTCCAGCACGACATGGATGCAAGTCCGCTGTTTCCCCGCTTCGAGGTGCCGCTGACCGGCCTGACGCACTTCCAGCCAGACCAGCAGTTGTCGATGCGCCTGTCACGCGCCGCCCATGACTTCCTCGAGCTGGACCTGCTGGATGCGATCAGCGAGGGCGAACGGCGCGAATTCGGGCTCGTGCAGCCGCGCGTGCACCGCGGCCTGGTGGCGAGCGGCGACCAGTTCATGACCGACCGTATGCGCCTGAACGGGCTCAACGAGGCGCTTCCCGGGCTGGTGGCGGTCGAAATGGAAGGCGCCGCGGTAGCGCAGGTATGCCACGAGCTGGGCGTGCCCTGCGCCGTGATCCGGACCGTGTCCGACAACGCCAATGAAAACGCGGCCACCGATTTCATGCGTTTCGTGAAATCGGTGGCCGCGCAGTATGCGTTTCATATCACCCGACGGGTGTGCCGGGATTTAGCCCAGCAGTGACTCCGCCGGCACATAGTCGTACTTGAGATCCCGGGCGACGGCTTCGTAGGTGACCTTGCCCTGGCAGACGTTCAGGCCGTTGCGCAGGTGGACGTCGCTCGATAAGGCCCGGCGCCAGCCCTTGGTGGCCAGCGCCACCGCGTGACCGATCGTCGCGTTGTTCAGCGCAAAGGTGGAAGTACGCGCCACCGCGCCCGGCATGTTGGCGACGCAGTAGTGGATCACGCCGTCGACCACGAAGGTCGGATCGGCATGGGTGGTGGCGTGCGAGGTTTCGAAGCAGCCGCCCTGGTCGATCGCCACGTCCACGATCACCGCGCCCTTCTTCATGCGCCCGATCATGTCGCGTGTGACCAGCTTCGGCGCCGCGGCGCCCGGCACCAGCACGCCGCCGATCACCAGATCGCTCGAGACCACCGCTTCCTCGATCGAATGCGCATTGGAGTAGAGCGTGGAGATGCGGTTGCCGTAGACCAGGTCGAGCTGGCGCAGGCGGTCGACGTTCTTGTCGAGCACCGTCACGCGCGCGCCGGTACCCACCGCCATCTGCAGCGCATTGGTGCCGACCACGCCCGCACCGATGATCACCACGTGGCCCGCGGCGACGCCCGGCACGCCGCCCAGCAGCAGGCCCATGCCGCCCTTGGACTTTTCGAGATGCGCGGCGCCGGCCTGGATCGACATGCGGCCGGCGACTTCGCTCATCGGCGCCAGCAGCGGCAGGCCGCCGCCCGGGCCAGTGATGGTTTCGTAGGCGATGCAGACCGCGCCGGACTTCACCAGCGCGGCGGTCTGTTCGGGATCGGGCGCCAGGTGCAGGTAGGTGTAGAGCACCTGCCCTTCGCGCAGCATCGCGCACTCGAGCGGCTGCGGCTCCTTGACCTTGACGATCATGTCGGCGCGCCCGAAGACGTCGGCGGCGCTGCCCACGATGCCGGCGCCGGCGGCGATGTACTGCTCGTCCGACAAGCCGATCTGTTCACCGGCGCCCTGCTGCACGATCACGTCGATGCCGCGCGACGTCAGCTCGCGTACCGAGGGCGGGGTGAGCCCGACGCGGTACTCGTGATTCTTGATCTCCTTTGGTACGCCAACAAGCATGTCTACCTCCACGTTTTATAAGAATGTGACTGCTACTACGGCACTACGGTACTCCTGTATAAAAAAAATGGGGAGCTCGCGCTCCCCGTGATGATTACACTCCCAGCGTCATGAGGCTTGCGTTGCCGCCAGCCGCCGTCGTGTTGACGCAGACGGCCCGTTCGGCCACCAGCCGCCACCCGGCGACCGGCTCCTGGGCACGCGTGTCGACAATGCCGACGATGGCGCCGGAGCGCGCCGCCAGTGTCGAACGCAGCGAACCTGCAAGGCCCGCTTCCAGCAGCGCCACCTGGAATTCGCTGGCTTCGATCTCATCCTCGCCGATGAAACGCACGCGTTCCCTGACCAGTGCCGGCAGCTCGGCCGGGATCAGGTCCGGCGCCGCCAGCACCAGGGCGCGATTACCGTTGGCCAGCGCCGCTGCCACCTGGTTGAGCAGGCCGGCAGCCGTCTTCGGCGCGCACAGCACGGTGCCGCGTGGCGTGAAGGCCAGCGTATTGCGCTCGCCGGTCGGACCCGGCAGGACGATCTCGACGCCGTTCAGGGAAGTGCGGCCGTAGCCCTGCGCCAGCGACGCCACATCGGCATGTCCGTGATTGCGCAGCCAGCCCAGCAGGGCATCCAGGCCGGCGTCGAACACGCGGCTGTGTTCCATCATCGGCGCGGCATGGCGCTGCAGGCGCTTCAGGTAGAGCGGGCCGCCGGCCTTCGGGCCGGTGCCCGATTTGCCCTCGCCGCCGAACGGCTGCACGCCCACGACCGCGCCGACGATGTTGCGGTTCACGTAGATGTTGCCCACATGCGCGCGCGCGACGATGAAGTCGATGGTTTCGTCGATGCGCGAATGCACGCCCAGGGTCAGGCCGTAGCCGGTGGCGTTGATGGTGTCGACCACCTTCGGCAGGTCGGCACGGCGGTAGCGCACGATGTGCAGCACCGGTCCGAAGACTTCATGTTTCAGCTCGGCCAGCGAGCCGATTTCGAGCACGGTCGGCGGCACGAAGGTGCCGCTGCCAGTCACGCTCTCCGGCAGCGCGAGCGCAAAATGGCTGCGCGCGGTGGCGCGGGTGCGCTCGATGTGGGCCAGCAGGTTGCGCTGTGCCTCGGCATCGATCACCGGGCCGATGTCGGTGGCCAGGCGGTCGGGCGAGCCGACGCGCAGCTCCTGCATCGCGCCCTTGAGCATCTTGATGGTCTTGTCGGCGATGTCTTCCTGCAGGAACAGCACGCGCAGCGCCGAGCAGCGCTGGCCGGCCGAGTCGAAGGCCGAGGACAGCACGTCCTGCACCACCTGTTCCGGCAGCGCCGACGAATCGACGATCAGGGCGTTCTGGCCGCCGGTCTCGGCCACCAGCGGAATGTCGATGCCTTCCTGTTCGGCGCGTTTTGCCAGCGTACGGTTGATCAGCTGCGCCACTTCGGTCGAGCCGGTAAAGATCACGCCTTTCACGCGGCTGTCCGCGGTCAGCGCGGCGCCCACTACTTCGCCGCGGCCCGGCAGCAGCTGCAGCGCGGCGCGCGGGCAGCCGGCTTCAAGGAACAGCTCGACCGCGCGGTGCGCAATCAGCGGGGTCTGCTCCGCCGGCTTGGCCAGCACCACGTTGCCGGCCGCGAGGGCGGCGGCTACCTGGCCGGTGAAGATCGCCAGCGGGAAGTTCCATGGGCTGATGCAGGCGATCGGGCCAAGCCCGATCGGGACCCCATTTTTTTCTTCGGCTTTCGATGCGCGAACTTGTACTGCGTAGTAGCGCAGGAAGTCGACCGCTTCGCGCAGTTCGGCGATCGCGTTCGGCAGCGATTTGCCCGCTTCGCGCACGGCCAGGGCCATCAGCTCGGTGCCGTTCTGCTCGAACAGGTCGGCAGTGCGCTCGAGGATCGCGGCGCGGGTCTCGACATTGCTGCCTTCCCATTCGGCGGCGAAGGCGTCGGCGGCGCTAAGTGCGGTCTCGACATCGCCACGCGACGCCTCGTGGACCTGGCCGACGACGTCCTGCGATTTCGCCGGATTGACGATGTCCTGCCATGCCGACGCAACGAACTCGCCGGCGATGAGCGGCGCCGCCCGATATTGGCGCTGCTGCGCCAGGCCGTCGGCAAGCTTGCCCAGCACATGTTCGTTGACCAGATCGAGGCCGCTTGAATTGCGGCGCTCGGCGCCGAACAGCTGCAGCGGCAGCGCGATCGCCGGGTGCGGCTTGCCACCGGCGGCGCGCGCCGCGTCGAACGGATCGGCCAGCAGGCTGTCGATGGCCACCTTCTCGTCCACGATCTGGTTCACGAAGGAGGAGTTGGCGCCGTTTTCCAGCAGGCGGCGCACCAGGTAGGCCAGCAGTGTTTCATGCGAACCGACCGGCGCGTAGATGCGGCAGGCCTTGCCCAGCTTGTCCGCGCCGACCACCTGGTCGTACAGGGTTTCGCCCATGCCGTGCAGGCACTGGAACTCGTAGTTGTTGATACCGTCGGCCTTGGCCCAGGTGTAGATCACCGACAGCGAATGCGCATTGTGGGTGGCGAACTGCGGATAGACGATGTCGGAAGCAGCCAGCAGCTTGCGCGCGCAGGTCAGGTAGGACACGTCGGTGTACACCTTGCGGGTGTAGACCGGGTAGCCCGGCATGCCGTCGACCTGGGCGCGCTTGATTTCGGCGTCCCAGTAGGCGCCCTTCACCAGGCGCACCATGAACTTGCGGCCGCTGCGCTTGGCCAGGTCGACCACGTAGTCGATCACGAAGGGGCAGCGCTTCTGGTAAGCCTGTACCACCAGGCCGATGCCCTCGAAATCCGCCAGTTCGGGGTCGAACGCCAGCGACTCCAGCATGTCGAGCGAGATCTCGAGGCGGTCGGCTTCTTCGGCGTCGATGTTGATACCGATGTTGTAGCCCTTGGCCAGCAGGACCAGGCTGCGCACGCGGGGCAGCAGCTCGCTCATCACGCGCGCATATTGCGCGCGGCTGTAGCGCGGGTGCAGGGCCGACAGCTTGATCGAGATGCCCGGGCCGTCCTTGATGCCGCGGCCGTTCGAGGCCCTGCCGATCGCGTGGATCGCGGTTTCGTACGACGCGTAGTAATTCTTGGCGTCGCTTTCAGTGAGTGCGGCTTCGCCCAGCATGTCGTACGAATAGCGGTAGCCGCGGGTTTCGTTGTCGCGGCTGTTCTTGAGGGCTTCCTCGATGGTCTGGCCGGTGACGAACTGGTTGCCGAGCATGCGCATGGCCATGTCGACGCCCTTGCGGATCAGCGGCTCGCCGCCTTTCGCAATCAAGCGGGTCAGTGCCGAGCCCAGGTTCTTTTCGCTGTTGGTCGAGACCAGCTTGCCGGTGATGAGCAGGCCCCAGGTGGCCGCGTTGACGAACAGCGAGGGCGATTCGCCCAGGTGCTTCTTCCAGTCGCCGCGGCTGATCTTGTCGGCGATGAGGCGGTCGGCGGTTTCGCTGTCCGGAATGCGCAGCAGCGCTTCGGCCAGGCACATCAGGGCCACGCCTTCTTCCGACGACAGCGAGAACTCGTGCATCAGCGCGTCCACGCCCGAGGAGCGGGTGCGCTTGTCGCGCACGCTCGAGACCAGGCGGTGGGCCAGCATGTAGGCGTCGCCGTTGGCGCTCCCTCCTTGCGCCAGCAGCCAGTGCACGGCTTCGGCTTCGTCGCGGCGGTAGGCATTGGTGATGGCTTCGCGGAGCGGTGTCTGGTCGCGCTTGACCTCCTGCTGGAGCGCATCGAAAGGAGCAAAGGTGGAGGACGGGGTGCTGGCCAGGGCGGCGGCAGTCTGCATGGTGACTCTTCTAAAAAGGAAACAAACACGGTGCTCGGATAAAACACAGAAACGCCGTACCGCTGGTGGCGGCCGGCGTGCTCCGGGACACATTGGAATGATTCGATTGTAGAAGGATTTCTTCTGGATTAATTCTGCTTTTACGACAGACTAGCAAAAGAATGTTTTTGGTGCGACAATCTGACCAAATAATATTTACATGGCAGGAGAGAGACCATGCTCGACAAGATCAGTAAGAAAATTCTGGCGGAACTCCAGAACGACGGACGCATCAGCAACGTCGAACTGGCAGCTCGGGTCAACCTGTCTCCGGCAGCCTGCCTGGAGCGCGTGCGCAAGCTGCACGAGTCCGGCTACATCATGGGCTATACCGCCCAGCTCAATCCGCAACTGCTGGATGTGTCGCTGCTGGTATTTATCGAAGTGGTACTCGATCGTACCACTCCCGAGGTGTTCGATGCATTCAAACAAAGCGTCCAGATGATTCCGGAAGTGCTGGAATGCCACATGGTCGCCGGCGGCTTCGACTACCTGGTCAAGGCGCGCGTGAAAGACATGGCGGCGTACCGCGAATTCCTCGGCAAGACCCTGCTGCAAAAAGGCGTGCGCGAGACGCACACCTATGCGGTGATGGAAGAGGTCAAGAACACCACCAAGTTGCCGATCAGGTAGACCGCAGTTGTAGGGTGGACGGGTTCTCCCGCCCACGCGTTCAATTACATGGTGAGATGACGCGAATTGGCCGTTTGCCCCTGGCTGAACGCGTGGGCAGGAAACCTTGTATGGCACAGGGACATGGGTTACACATGTCTAGGGACATAGGTTACACATGCCAAGCCATTCTACCGCTTCATCCGAAGGTCGATCTCACCTAGTCGTCGACTGCAGAACACCAC